>JAZQMW010000001.1:0-8994 GCA_045627025.1 Treponema sp.
TACATCGGTCAATTCTGAAATCCTTGATTGTCATTAGTGATTCTTTCAATGTCATTTTTCACCACCAGAAAGAATTCTAATGTTTTTTGAAGTTTTTAAATACTATACATTTTAAAAGTCTTTAAAATGCGTTTGCCCTGCGTTCATCGTGAATGTCCCTTGAAAAATATCATTTCGTGCTGTAGAATCTTTTTCAGTATGAAACCGATTTTTGGATTTTTTGTCCTTGCCGCATTTTGCATGTCGTTTTCCGGATGCACCAAAAACGATGTGGAACCTTTTTCTTCCGAACTGCAAACAGAAGATGATGAAAATTTCTTGAGCGAAGCTGTCGAAAGCTTTTCCAAGGGCATAGTGGTGCCTGAAAAATCGGCGTTGTGTCTTATTGGCCGTGATGGAATGATGCATGGTGTCGTTCCGGTTTTTCACGGTGACTTTGTTGACATACTCTGCATCGACTCAGTTCCGGAACTTCTCTGCCTTGAAGAGAAAAATGAAATCCCTCATGCCGGAGTGACGCAGATTCCTTCCAAAGAAGTGAAATACTATCACGCGGTACATGATGATGTTGATTTCTGGATTTTGGAAAGCCAGTGTGCCATGGGGGCGGAAAATGCCGTTGTGGTCAGGAAATGTGCGGTTTTCAAGGATGAATCCATGACAGTTCCTTTTGATGGCGGCAGGATGCTTTCTTTTGGCACGGACATCATTTCGGACGGAAAAGGAATGATTTACCTTCATGACGGAAACAAAACATGCCGTGCATATGCAAATAGTGAGTGTCTTTCTTCAAGAATAGATGATTTGGAAGTGGTTAGAATCGCAAAAAAGCTTCAGAAAACAACGCGGGCCACAGCAAGAAACGAGCTTTTCAGGAAAGCCGCGAAATACACGCCATGTGCGGAAGTCAGTCAGTTTCTTGAATCTCAGAAAGTTGAAAAGGTGGTCAACAATTATGACCAGGTTGTCAAGGACTTGATGAAAGTCAACAGGGGTGTCTGCATACCTGAACTTCTTACGGTTGACCAGAGCAAGGATCCGTTTCAGTAAAAGTCTTTAAAACATCTGCATCATGAAAATCTGTTTTACCACTCTCCATCAAGACTGAAAATGGTTCGATTTTCTGCTAGGCATAAAAAAACCGATTAACTTTCCAGCCAATCGGTTACTCTAAAGCGGCAGAAGGGAATCGAACCCTCGTCTCCAGCTTGGAAGGCTGGGGTAATGAGCCATTATACGACTGCCGCATTGCTTATGTCCACATGCTATATCTTTGCAGTCAAAAAGTCAATACCTTCATCAAAAAAATAATTCAAAAATGATTTTAGCTATAAGGCATCTCTAAAAATTGCATTTTTTAGAACTTTCCTATATGATTTTATCTTTCAGAATGATATAATCATCTGTTAACTACTATGGAGGAACTTATGGATAAGTTTTTTAAGTTGAGAGAGAACGGAACTACCGTAAGCCGAGAAATAATCGCGGGTATTACGACTTTTCTTGCAATGGCATATATTCTTGCCGTAAACCCAAAAATGCTTGGACAGACGGGCATGGGATTTGAGCCTGTATTTACGGCAACAGCAATTTCATCTGCCGTTGCAACGCTTGTGATGGCTTTCGCGGCAAATCTACCTGTTGCGCTTGCACCGGGAATGGGACTTAACGCATTCTTTACGTTTACGGTATGCTTCCAGATGGGATGCTCATGGCAGCTTGCATTGACAGCCGTATTTGTGGAAGGAATAATATTCATCCTTCTTTCGCTGTTTGGAATTCGTGAGAAAATAATTGATGCTATTCCGGAAACAATGAAAAAGGCAGTTTCTGTCGGAATCGGACTTTTCATCTGCCTGATAGGTCTTGCAAATGCGGGAATAGTTGTCGGAAAGGATCTTGGAACGGTAATTGCATTCGTGCCCCTCAACATGGAAAACAGGTCTGCAATTGTCGCAATTCTGGGACTTGTGGTAACAATCATCCTCTACCTGAAAAAAGTTCCTGGAGCAATTCTCATAGCAATCGTCGTGACAACCCTGATAGGCATTCCTTTTGGCGTCACCGTGATTCCAAAAAATTTCAGTCCGGTATCAATGCCTTCCGCACCTCTTGTCTGCAAATTTGACTGGAGTGCAATTTTAACGCTGAAATTCTTCGTGATCATGTTTACGTTCCTTTTCACTGACCTTTTTGACACTCTTGGCACCCTTATGGGAGTTACGCAGCAGGCTGGCCTTGTAAAGAACGGAAAGATTCCAAATGCAAAGCAGGCTTTGATGGCAGATTCTGTAGGAACAGTTCTCGGTGCATGCCTTGGAACGTCAACTGTCACATCATTCGTAGAATCATCGTCAGGAGTTGCAGCCGGAGGACGTACAGGACTTGCATCAGTCGTAACAGGATTTTTCTTCCTTCTTGCCCTTTTCTTCACACCATTTTTTGCACTCATTCCATATGCTGCCACAGCTCCGGCACTCATGTTTGTCGGCTTCCTCATGATGCAGCAGGTTACGGAAATAAAGTTCAAGGAACCTACGGAAGGAATCCCTGCATTCATCACAATCATGGTCATGCCTTTTGCATATTCAATCAGCAAGGGAATTGCATTCGGAATGATTGCATACGTAATATCAAAGGTTTTCGGAAATAAAACCAAGGACATTCCTGTCGCAACATGGATTCTTGCGGCAGTTTTCCTTGCAGACATTGTTTTTGAGGCTTGCAAGTAATCTTTTGCGGCATTTCGGCGCCTTTTGCAGGATGCTGGAATGCTAAGTCAATTCCAGGCTGTTCTGATTTTGCGGGACGGCCTTTTTGGGCATGAGAGGGAGCGTCATAGGAGGTTTTTATGGCAGATGAAAGATATGTCCGTCCAACTTGGGATGAATATTTCATGGAAGTTGCGCGCACAATTGCAAAACGTGCAACATGTGACAGGGGTAGAAGCGGATGTGTCATAGCTCGCGACAACCAGATTCTTGTCACGGGATACGTGGGGTCTCCGCAAGGCCTTCCTCATTGCGATGAGGCCGGGCATCTTCTTAAAAAGATGGTTCATGACGACGGCTCTGTCACACAGCATTGCGTCAGGACTGTCCATGCCGAGCAGAATGCCATTTGCCAGGCGGCAAAACGCGGAATATCAATAGACGGAGCAACGGTTTACTGCAAGATGACGCCTTGCAGGACATGTGCCATGCTCATCATTAATTGCGGCATAAAAAGGGTTGTGTGCGAAAAGCATTACCATGACGAAAAAGACAGCCTTGACATGTTTAAGGCTGCAGGCATAAAAATCGAGCACCTGGAAGATTCGCTGCAGACATATGAAAACATGTAATCTTCAGGACATCTGCTCAAGGGAATTCCTGAGTAGATTCAGGAACTGAAACCTAAGGATGGGTTCTGCATTCCTTTTTGACTTGTCATTCATGTATTCTGCGTCAGCTTCTTCAATCAAGCCGTCTATCGTCTTTCCCGTAAGAGGAAGCTTCATGCCAATAAGCTTGTTCTCATACTCCTTGGAATAAAAAAGGGTTTTTCCGGCAAATATTATTTTTATGTTTGTTATCATGTTCCTTTGCGTGTTTACGAGAAAAACAAAACTTGCGGAAAGAGGAGAAATCCTGTTTGCAGGTCCAACCCTCCTGAATATTTCGACATCCCATTCATCAAGGGGAATCCTTATTTTTGTGAGGATGGAGTTTTCGCCAAGCCCTTCAAACTGGCTCATCTGAACGCTTCTTGTTTCTTCCGGGCTTTTGATTTCAAGGCGAGCATTCAAGGCAAGAAGAGGTGCATAAAGCGTATGCATGAAATTTTTTGAGCATATGTTTCCGGCAACTGTAGCAAGATTCCTTACAAATTCTGTTCCGATCGTACAAAGCGCATCGTGAAGGATGCATGGTAGTTTGTTCTGGCATGTGGACAGCAGCTCCGATATGGTTACGGCCGCGCCGACGTCAATGTATCTTTCCCGCTTTTCAATCGACTTCAGGCTTTCTATGGATCTTATGGAAATTGATTTCTCTCCTATATTGCGTTCCTGAGTGCATCCTGCAAGAATTCTCATGCCGCTGACCGATTTCATCTGATAAAGGATTTCATCCACGTTCTTTGCCACAAGAATGACTTTACTTTTTTCCATCGAGATTTTCCCTCCCGTGCATTTCTGATACGGCATAAAGGATTCCGTTTGTAAGAGTATCAAAATCAGTACAGCAGCTGTCAAGATATTTCATTGCAGACTTTATCTGGTCAATTGTGGGCCTCTGGTATTTTTTCAAAATCGAATATGCCGTGAAAATTTTGCCTGCATCACAATATCCGCAAAGATGAATTCCCGCTCTTGAAAAACCTTTTATTATGTCAGCATACAGTGGTGTTTCCTTAAAGCATTCAAGCGTCATGATTTCCGTGTCCCTTGCAGTTCCGACAGGAATGATGCAGCTTGGGACTGCTTCACCGTTCATGAGAATCATGCAGTTGCCGCAAATCCCTTTCTGGCATCCGCATTTTACGCTGAACAGCTTTTCATGCCGCAATACCGAAAAAAGCGACTGTGACGGATCTGATGTTATGACGATTTTCCTATTGTTCAGAATTAGTGGAATTTTCATTTTCCTTTTCCTTTGTTTGGTTTTCAGGTTCAGCCTGGGTTTCCATGACTTCTTTTTGCCTGGAAAGGATTTCATATATTGATTCCGTATCAAGGGGCAGAGATGTTATGCTGCATCCAAGAGCCTGTGAAAGAGCCTGCGTATATGCTGAAGGAATAGTCTGGTATACGAGTTCTCCAATCTGAGCCTGTTCCTTTTCCGATTGTACGGAAATGATCCTTATGTTTGAGCATTCCACCTTTTCATCTTCAACAAGAGAAGAAAGGACTTTCTGCACGCCAAGCTTTATCGTGGATATGAAAGTCTCCTGCTTTGCAATTTTCCCGCCATTGATGACGATGTTTATGCTTCTTATTTCTTCCCTGAAAGTGCACGGGTTAAGCTCAAGTTCAAGACATACTGCGGCGAAAGATATTTCATGGAATGGTTTTCCCCTGAATTCTTCCTGATTCCATACTTTTTTTGCAATGGTCCTTTTTTTGACCTTTATCGGATATTGGCCTGCTGATTTTTGCTTTGAGAGAACCTCGCAGCTTTTCTTCAGGAGATTTGTCATGATGCTGAGGTTTGTATATATGTTTTCAGGAAGGGCAGGTTCCTCTCCTTTTTCAAATTCCGAATCGATGTTTATGGAAAGCGCCGGATTTTCAAGTATGTCAGACGCAATCTTGACCCAGCTTTCTTTTATCTGCTCAGAAATGGGCGGACAGTGAACGGTAAGCCTGTTTGCATTTTCAAGTGTCACTTCAAGAGACTGGTTCGGAGAATATATTTCAGAACCGTAATATCCGGTTCCCTCAAATGCACATGCAAAACCAATGCCCCTTAATGGTGATGAAAATGATGAAACATAGTTCTTTGGAATTATGCTGAATTTTCTGTCCATGGAATCGAGATGATATGAGGCGTATTTTCTGTTAAAGTCGCTCATTTTTGCAAGACCTTTCAGCATTTCACTGTATTTTTCGATTTCAAGACAAAATGGCGAGCTGATGTTTTTCTGCTTTCCTTCAGGATGGCTGAAATTCTTAAGCCTGAATTCAAGGGGAGTGTAGTTTGTAAGCTTGCAAAGTTCGTTCATCTGGTTTTCGACGGCAAAAAACGATGCGGAATCAATGAGCTGCACGTCAACTGATGATGAAGGATTTAGGGAACTTGTAGCCACAGCCTTTACGTAAACGTTCGGGCATGAATACACGTTGCATGATGCAATTGCAAGGCGGTCGATTATTTCCTGTGCAAGAGGATTTGCAAATCCTGCATCAAAATTTATGTCAACCTTCATGGCTTTCAGAAAACCGTCCTTGTCAACAGCAGTCTTATGCCTTATGGATATCGTCTGCATCAAGCTGAGGAACTTGTCCTGCTCATATCTTGAATATGCAAGCTTGCACGGTGCTCCTGTCTTTTTGGATGCTATCGCAACCTGGCATGCTATTATGGAGTTGAACCATATGGAATTCGTACCCCTGTTTGTGGACGTGGTCCTTTTTATGTTGATTGAATTCGGATCGATTGCAAGTGCTTCCGATACGGTATCCCTGAGACCCGCAAGCCACTGGGTCGGAGATGCTATGGTCAGCTCGTCACCTTTCCAATACGCAAATGCACCGTTTGGCTCCGTATAGTCAGGCGTCTTGAGTGCATATTTCCATTCATTTTCAACAATGTCGGGAAACTCTCCAAAAACCTCATCAATGTCATCGCATCCAAATTTGACAATTCTTTCCGCAATCTTGTCCGAAAAGAATTTGTCCTTTATCTCTATGAGTTCTTCTATCTGCCTTGTATGCTCAATCATCTGGGTTCTGGAATCGGGATTCTGAACCTCATCAAAATTTGTCGAGGCAAGTTCATATTCATTTGGAAGATAATCTTCAATCGTATTTGTGTCAATCGTAATCACAAGTTCCTGCAAAAGGCTTTCAACCCTTATTTCATCAGGACCCACGAGAAGTGCAAGGGGCTGCCCTTCGTATGAAATGTTTCCGTCACAGAAAATCTTTATTTTTCCGCTTGGAGTGTCTATAAGGTTTGTACCCGGAACATCCCTGGATGTAATCAAAAGGTATCCTTCAGGAAGATCCGGATGCGATATGGATTTTACAATGCCCTCACTTACAGGACTCCTGACGATTTTTGCGAAGAGCATTCCTTCCACTATTATGTCGGAATAAAATTCCTTCTGAAAGGAAACTTTTGATTTTTTTACGGATATCTTCCTAGGCATGATGCTTTTCCCCGAGCTTTTTTACGGAAGCTATGACAAAGTCTGTCATTTCATCCGTCATGTCCGGCCAAAGAGGAATCGTTATTGTTTCAAGATATTTCTTTTCGCATTCAGGAAAATTTTCTGCGTTGAAATCAGGATAAAGCGTTTTCCAATATGAAAAATGATACACGGGTATGAAATGCATGCTGATTCCAATTCCCATTTCCTGCATCTCCTTTGCAAACTCATTCCTGTCGCAGTCGAGTTTTGAAAGGTCAAGCCTCAAAAGATACAGATGGCATGCATCACCTTTGGATGTCGGTGGAATTTTTACGAAATCAAGTTTTTTGAAAGCTTCGTTGTATTTCCTTACATGAACTTTTCTTTTCTCGTCAAATTCATCAGCCCTTTTTAGCTGGCACCTTCCTATGGCGCCCAAAACATCTGGAAGATTGCTCTTGAATCCCGGAGCTATTATGTCGTACTCCCAGCTTGCCCTGGATGATGTATATCTGTCCCATGCATCCCTGTCCATGCCGTGAAGTCTCATCTGCATCATGCGTTTTGCAAGCTTTTCATCCCTGCACGAAATCATGCCGCCTTCTGCGGTTGTCATGGTTTTTGTCGCATAAAAAGAAAACACCCCTATGTCTCCGAGCGTTCCCGCATATCCGGAATCTGTCAGACTCGGAAAACTGTGGGCACAATCTTCAATTACGTAGACATCATGCTTTTTCGCAATTTCGCAAATCCTTTTCATGTCGCAAACATTTCCAGCTATATGCACCGGAACTATCGCAACTACATTTTTGCCTTTTTCGCTTTCGAGGATTTCCTCAATTTTGTCCGGATCTATCGAATAAGTGTCTTTTTCTATGTCTGCAAAATAGACGTCTCCTCCAAGATGCCTTGCACTGGCCGCTGTAGACACGAATGTGTACGGTGTTGTTATGACTGCCTTTCCGGGCTTTACTCCGCAAGCTTCCATGGCAAGAATCATTCCGCTTGTATTGGAATTGACGGCAAGAGTGAAGGGTGAGCCTATTTTTTCACCAAACTCTTTTTCAAATTCATGCGTTACGTTTCCCGTCGTGAGCCATCCGCTACGCAAAACCTTTATGACTTCCTCTTCTTCTTCTTTTCCGATTGTTGCCCTGAAAAACGGGACCTTGAGTTCTGCCATTACAATACCACCTTTACGCTTGAGGCCATGTCGACGTATCTGCCTTCTTTCTCTACACTTGTATAGAATTCATCAAGTGTTGGAACTGCTTTTCTTAATATCTTCTTAAGTTCTATGCTGTTTCTGTAAAGATTTTCCTTTCCTGGCGTGAAATGACACATTGGTTCCAGTGATTTTATCAATTCGTCAAGATTGAAAGTCTTGGATTCTATGTTCGTGAGCGTGAGGATTTTCTCATATTCCGTTGCTGTCGGATTTTCTTCCTTGAGCCAAAGAGGTTCCGTAAGACGCTCGCCTTTTCTGCATCCTATAAACTGTATCTTTATGTCTTCGTCAGGCACAAAGCCTGAAAACCTTATGATCTGTTTTGCAAGGTCAAGTATTTTTACAGGTTCTCCCATGTCAAGAAGATATGACATTCCGTTTTTTCCGACTCCGCCTGTCTGAAGCACAAGAGAGCATGCTTCTGGAATTGTCATGAAATATCGTTCCATGAGGGGATCTGTAACCGTCACAGGTCCTCCGTTTCTTATCTGGTCCATGAAAATCGGAATTATGGAGCCTCTGCTTCCAAGCACGTTTCCGAAACGCACGAACATGAAGTTCTGGTTTTCCTTAGCCCTTGAAGATGCATCAAGAACAAGTTTCTCGCAAAGCATCTTGCTTACTCCATAAACACTCACCGGGCTTACGGCCTTATCCGTAGATATGAGGACAAACCTCTGTGTCTTGAATTCCAAAGCCGCGTCAAGAAGGTTTTTCGTTCCGAACACATTGTTCTCTATCGATGCAACAGAATTTTCTTCCATCATTGGAACATGCTTGTATGCCGCACAATGGAAAATCACGCTTGCATGGGTTCTCGATATTATGTACCTTACGTATTCCCTGTCCCGCATGTCGCCTATTATTGGCACTATGGAAGCCTTTTGGCCGACACCTTCCTGCTGAAGGACATGAAGTTCCCTGTATATGTT
>JAZQMW010000002.1:0-2664 GCA_045627025.1 Treponema sp.
CCTTCTGTCATTACAACTTTGTGTGGTGTGTGTTTTTCTTTTGCCATAGTAGGCTCCTGTATTTATTTTACCACAAACCTACTATGTTTGGAATTTACAGAAAGGTTTTCACAGAGTCGAAATGAACCTTGCAATAGTCAGTGCATTCCTTGATTGTTGATCTTGCGACGTCATGCCAGCTGTCATTGCCTCGATTTTCTATGATGAGCCTGTATGCCTGTTGCTCAGCTCGACAAGTTTTTTGTGTTCGTTGTCTATGAAAATTATTCCTGTTTCAAATTTTTCATTCCATACTATCAGATTTTCATCGTGCAGGAACTCGCTTTGTACATCCATTGAATATTTCATTACGGCCTCCAATCATAATTATAATGCACTGGATGAACATCAACTTTTTTTTGTAAAACTTTTGCAATGTCGTGAGGATTTTTGCAAGATGACATGAATGGATTGTGGGTTCAGTACCTTGCCCTGCCCTTTTTTTTAATTTTATAATTTTTTTATTGACAAAAATGAAAATAGCGGTATACTCTTTTGTAAGAGTAATTTCATTTATGAAAGCATCTTCAGGATATTTTTCTGATTCATGGTGTTTTTGGTATTTGTTTTTTCTCTTGAAAAAATCTTCTTATATAGGAGTACGCTTATGAAAAAGCTTTTGATTGTCGTTGACATGCAAAACGACTTTTTGACTGGCAGTCTTGCAAATCCAGAGGCTGTTAGAATCCTTCCTAATGTCCGCAGAGAAATTGAAAATGCGGATTTCCTGATATTTACCCGCGATACACATGACGAGAACTATCTTAACACTCAAGAAGGAAAAAATCTTCCTGTGCCGCATTGCATTAAAAATACGGCCGGATGGGAAATTGTTCCTGAGCTTGTTGAATGTGCAAAAAGAAAATGTCCAAATTATCATGTGATTGACAAGCCGACATTCGGCTGGAACGGCTGGTTTGATTTTTTTACCGAAGACGGAATTCTTTCTGATGATTCAATCCTCAGCGAAGTTGATGAAGTTGAATTTACAGGTACATGTACGGATATTTGCGTTGTAAGCAATGCTCTTGCGTTCAAGGCATCTTTCCCGGAAATTTCCGTGTGCGTAAAATCAGATGCCTGTGCGGGACTTACTCCTGAAAAACATAAGGCTGCTCTTGACGTGATGGCTTCATGCCAGATAAGGGTTATTTGAGGTTTAATCTGCATCGGAAGTTTGATGCGCCTCCTCTGCCCGCTTTCTTTTTCGGATTTTCCAAAAGGAAAGGATGATTTTGGAATTTATAGAGGCTTGTTTTGGCAGGTGACGCCCATGCATTTTCCTGCCGAATATGATTTTTTGTTTTGCAATGCCGGAGAATTTTATGATAAAGATAAATGGTGAAGTTGTAGAAAACGGTATTTTTCCTGACGGGACACCCTGCGTTCGTCACGGCTCTTTGGCAGACGGAAAGATTGTTTTCGAATGGTATTTTGACGACATGTCGGAACTTTTCATCCTTCAGTGCCTGAGGGACAAGTTTTCTGGAGATGCCGACCTTCTGCTTCCATACATACCGAATGCACGCATGGACCGCATTAAGAATGATGTGGATGTTTTTACGCTTAAGACTTTCTGCCGCATTATAAACGGCATGAAATTCAGCAACGTCTACGTCAACAATGCCCATTCAAACGTTTCCCTTGCCCTTCTTGACAATGTGCATGACATGATAGGTGAAACCTTGACGGCATTCTTTGCCGATGTCGTGGAAAAACTTGGCGTGGATACGGTGATGTTTCCTGATGAAGGTGCCTGCAAGCGATACAGTGATTTTGACATCGTGAAAAAATACGGCATTGTTACCGGAATGAAAAAGCGTGACTGGAAGACAGGTGCCATTCTGGGGCTTGATATCCTTGGAAATGCAGATGATGTCAGAGGAAAAAAAGTCCTCATAGTTGATGACATATGCAGTCGTGGCGGAACATTCAAATTCAGCGCGATTAAGCTTCGTGAAATGGGTGCGGAGGAAGTATACCTTTATGTGTCACACTGTGAGAATGTCGTTGACTGGAAATCTTTGAAAGACGCTGGAATCAAAAAGGTCTTTACTACATCAAGCATATTCCGCGAGAAAAAATGGCCTTTGGAAAAATCTGAAAATCCAGTCATGTCGGGTTTCATCCAGATTGTTGGATGAATGTTTTGAATGATGCTTGACTTGCGCTTGAGGTGCGGTTTTCGGAAAATGCCGGATCTTTAATTTTTTTTGCAAGTCCTGATTTTGCAAGTTTACGGGAATCTGCACTGAAGCAGACGACCGGTGTTTTAAGGAGAACGAAAATGAGAATGAATCCGCTTTTGCTTTGTGATACATACAAGACATGTCATGAAAAAATGATGCCTGCAGGCATGACGAGAATGGACAGCTATCTTACGCCGAGAAAGAGCATGCTTGAGGGACAGAAAAAAATCGTTGTGTTTGGCATAATGGCATGGCTCAAGGATTTGAAGGAGAAATTTGACACTGATTTTTTTGCACGTCCTCTTCCTGAACTTCTTGATGAATATCACCGCTACATGAATCTTCAGCTTGGATTTGGAGAGTATGATGACAAGAGGATTGAAAGCCTTCACGGTCTTGGATATCTACCTCTTGCCGTCGAGGCTCTTCCTGAGGG
>JAZQMW010000003.1:0-46423 GCA_045627025.1 Treponema sp.
GGTGCCGGAATCGGTTTACAGAAACCTCATAGACACAGTGCACAAAAACCTTCCAGTCCTCCACAGATTCTACAAGCTCAGGAAAAAGGTGCTCGGTGTGGATGAACTCAGGCATTATGATGTTTATGTGCCTCTTGTGAAAAGCGTAAAATCAAACATAAGCTACGAAGAATCGGTAGAAATATGCAGAAACGCACTTTCCGTACTCGGAAAAGACTATACGGACACACTCTGCGGCGGTCTTTTGGGCGGATGGGCAGACAGGTTTGAAAACAAGGGAAAAAATTCCGGAGCTTTCTCATCGGGATGCTATGACGGATACCCTTTCATACTCCTGAACTACAAGGATACAAGCTTAAGGGACGTATACACGATGGCTCACGAAGGCGGACACTCCATGCACTCGTATTTCAGCGTAAGAAACAATCCTTTCATGAGCTATGACTACACGATATTCGAAGCCGAAGTAGCATCTACATTCAACGAAGAGCTTGTCTTCAAGTATCTTTTGAAAAATGCAAAAGACGATGAAATGAAAAAATACCTGCTTGCAATGCGTGCAAATGACATACTCGCAACGCTCCACAGACAGACGATGTTTGCAGAATTTGAGCTTAAATGCCACGAAGCCATAGAAAACGACATGCCGTTGAGCACGGAAATCATAAGGAAAACCTACAGGGAGCTTTTGGAAACGTATTTTGGGCCTGAAATGAAATTTGAAAAATCAAGCGACATGGAAGGACTCAGGATTCCTCATTTCTACAATGCATTCTACGTATATAAATATGCAACCGGCATAAGCGCAGCCCTTGCCCTTGCCAAACGCGTAACAGAAGGCGGTGAAAAGGAAAAGGAAGATTACTTCAAATTCCTCAAGTCCGGCGGTTCAAGATATCCTATAGAAAGCCTGAAAATAGCCGGAGTTGACATGGAAAGCACAAAACCTGTACAGGATGCACTGGATACATTTGAAGAACTTGTAAAAAACTTGGAAAAACTACTTGACAGTTAAGTTTCAATAGTTGATAATATAAATTGGAAATTTCAGAGAAATTACATCTTTTTTTGATTTTTCCATTTATCTCCTGACATAAAAGACTGTCTGACTGCTGTTAATAACCCGGTATTCAGATGGTCTTTTTCCCTTTTAAACAACCCCGCATAAAAATCTAGAAACCATTCCTAAAGGAAATCTCTGAAAATTGAAATCTCAAAATGGCATTTTTAAATATGCCCTAAAGTTCCACATTCCTTTTGGGACATAAAAAAACCCCAGTTTTTGAACCGGGGTCATATTTCACGATGCCAATACAAAAGCATCCAAATTGCAAGACTTACAAAAACTATTTTTCAAGAATGAACTCAACTCGTCGGTTCTTCCAGTTTACAGCCTTATCCTTTCTGTCTGCAATAGGCTCTGTACCGCCCTTTCCTTCAGTTGAAAGACGACCGGCACTGATGCCCTTCTTTGTAAGAATCTTCTTAACAAATTCTGCACGCTGCTCAGAGAGAGGGATGAGTGCTGCACCCCATGATCCAGCTACAGTCTCTTCGCTTTCATTGTCAGAAGTGCGGTTTGCATGTCCTACGATAGTAACCTTATATGCGCTGAACTTTTTGAGAATCTGTGCAACACGCTTAAGAACACGTTCATTGTTGTCAGCCTGAGCCTGTGTAATTCCTGGTTTGTTTCCAGACTTCACGACAAAGTCTGCAGCATCGCTTCTGAATATGATTGAAGGAATCTGCATCTTGAGCTTGTCACCGTCACGTACGACAAGAACATCGACACTGATTATGCCGTTAACGCTATTGCTCATGCCAAGCTCGTCAGCAACAAAGAACTGGTATGAATAATCTTCAGCAGACTGTACAAGCTCACCGTTGCTTCCGCGTCCATCCCATACAATCTTTTCTGTAATGGAAGACTTACCGCTTGTCTGCCAGAAAGGCTGCCCGTTACGGTCGAAAATTACAAACGACCAATTCTTAAGGCCTGCCAAAGTATTGCATCTTAAATGCAGGAAAAGATCATCATCGTTACCGTCGTTATCAGGACTGAAATATTTCTGGTCCATTTTTACAGAAGGTTCCGGAAGTTTTGACGTACAGAGGAAAAGCTCAGACTGTGCATCAAGAACGTTTCCTTTTTCATATTCTACGTGAAGTTTTCCCATGAATATGCCTTCAGCACCTGTTCCGTCATTTTTGTCACCAGCCCACTTTACTTCAGAAGGCAACTCTTTTTGTTCGCTGCTTGAAAATGTTTTGGCAACAACACCGTCTGCACCGGCAATATCAAATTTCCAGAAAGAAATTCCCTCTTTAAGTGAAACACGGATATCAAATTTCTGAGAATCAAGGAAATCATCACCGTTAGGAGAAATTCCCTTATATTCAGCCGAAACATATCCTGAAGGAACACGATTGTCAAGAACGATATCTTTTACATATGCTTCGCCAACATTGCCTGCAACATCTTTTGAAGAAACACAAAGCGAATATTTGCCGTTTGGAGCACTCACGCCAGCGTCATCATTTCCATCCCAGGCAAAATCAGTAACCTTGGAATTAACCCAGTTCAAAGTCCTTACGACAGCACCACCTTCATTCTTTATCTCACAAGTCCATTTTGCCTCTTCAGAACTTTCCGTAGCCTTTACAGGAAGATTCTGCCTCTTGCTTACGCCATCAGGAGAAAAATCAAGATACTCTGTGGACAAAGAAATTACAGGAGCCGCAGAATCAAGAATGACTGAAACGGATGCAGGATTTGACTTGGTGCCGCTTATTGCAACTGTATCAAGAACTGCTGTAAAAGGTCCATCTTCACACCTTACGCCGTCATCAGTAAGACCGTCCCATACAAATGAAGAAGGCACAGCACCTGTTCCAGAGAAAGATTTTACAACATCACCGTTAAAATTCTTAACGGCAAGATTATATGAAGCAATACCACTTGCGGCCTTTACAAACGGAGTAAAAGTCACAGTCTTTGAAGGATTTGCTGGATTAAGTGAAAATGCCTGTGGAGAAACAGAAAGCGCAACATCAGTCTTGCTTGTATCAAGGGCAAATTCCTTGGATGCAATCTCATTGAAGTTTCCGGCAAGTTCAGAAACAGAAAGCACGTATTTGTACTTTCCGTCAGGAACAAACTGACCGTCTTCAGTAAGACCATCCCATTCTATGCTTTCAGGAAGTTCAGAATCAAAAGGATATTCCTTTACGACTTTGCCTTCATAATCAACAATTTTTCCGCACCACTTCTTTTCACCCGTATATGCAGGCTCAGAAAGTCCTTTCTGTCCGATCACAAACTTAGAATTTCCATTGAAAGTTGTATTGGAAGGAAGGGAAACTGTTGCAGAAGGAGCTTCATTATCAACAACGAAAGAAGGTGAATATACAGGAGCTGGCTCATATCCGTTCAAATATCGTGCAGTAACCCGAGTCCTATATTCACCGTCTGCAATGTAGCTTCCGTCATTTGATTTTCCATCGTAAACAAATGAAGATGGAGGATTCGTCTTTCCAGACTTTTCAAAAATCACCTTGTCGCTGTCCTTTGCAAGAACGCAAATCGACCAGTCTGTAAGAGAATTGACACTTGCAGAAGGTGCAGGAATTGCAACATCAAAAGAAACAGTTCTGTTGTCAGAAACAGTCTTTCCGCGTGGAGACGGGGCAAAATACCTGAGTCCGTTTATGGAAACTGCAATCTCTGGTTTTTCTGCAGAGAAAAGTATGTTTGCAATAGAAGCAGGTTCGCTTTTGTTTCCGGCAAGGTCCGTGGCAGAAATTTCATAATCATAAAGTCCGTCAGGAACAATCATTGAATTGCCGTCAGTACCGTTCCATACAATGTCAACAGGAGCCGCATCGTTCCACTCATACGAGCGTATTACATTTTTCTTTTTGTCAGAAATGCTTGCAGTCCAGAGAACTTCACTGGAACCAGACTGTGCAATGGTAAGAGTAGGCTTTGAACCCTCACCAAAAACCTTGTCATCACCAGAAAGCTTGACGAGATTGATTTGTGGAGGCGTATTGTCAACTATAACTTCAAGTTTTGAAGAAGATGCCGTATTTCCGTTATCATCAGATGCAGTAAACTGATAGAAATATTTTCCGTCAGGAGCAAGGGAACCGTCATCAAGAAATCCGTTCCATACAATTTTTGAAGGAATGTCTACACCTCGTTTTGGCGTAAAAAGTGCCTTGAAAAAAATCTTGAGGTTAAACTTTGAAGGCAGAGCAATCTTGTTTCCAATCGTTCTTACGACATTACCGCTTTCATCAAAAACAGTAAAACTCCATTCCTTTACATATCTCTTTTCACGGATTTTAAGAGGAACTTCAAGCACATCCTTTATACCATCATTGTTTGGAGATATGTACTCAACATGATGCTCAGCAAATGCATTACTTGCTGCAAGGATGAAAACCGAAGCAAATATCGACTTAAACACGTACTTTTTCATTTTTATCCTCCTACTCCTCATCCCAAAGCTTAATTTCAGGAGCAGTAGTATCTTTCATTCCAAGATCAAGTCTTGTTCCAAAACTGACAGCCTGAATTCCAGAATAAAGATTCTGTGTTGCCAAAGAAGGTGTCAACTCACTCTTTTCCCAGTCAGCATTCTTTTCAGAAAGCTTTCTTGAATTAAGACCAAGCTTCAACGATACGCCAAAAGAAAACAAACTGATGCCGTCAGGATCATTTGCAGACATTTCCTTCAAGTTTGCCTGCCATGACATGGAAATCTTGAGCCTGTCATTATAGCTTGCGGCAAAACCAAGATCGGCAATAGGATTTCTAAAACCTGCAAGAGCAAGATCAATGCTGAAAGCACCCTTCCATTTTGAAACTTCAAACACTTCAGCACCAAATCCGGAGCGGAATGTAAATGAACTTGGATATGGAGAAGATTCATCTTCAACATCAAGACCAATCGTCTCGTAATCGGCAGCCTTTCCAAGATTCAAAAGTGAAAGACCGAGGCGTGGATTTTTGAAAATTGAAAAATCGTCCATCTTATACAATGCACCAAGGTCAACTCCAACGCTAAAGTCAGAACCTGTTCCAAGGTAAAAACCTGTATAGAGGTTTGCACCAACACCAACGCGTTCATTCACTTCCTTTGAGGCACCGCCATGAATCACAATTGATTTCCTAAGCTTCATTCCATTGAAATCTGCAAAAAGGAAATTGGAAGTAGCGGTAAAGACAGACCATTTTGTCGGAACCATAAGACCAACCTGGAAACCGGAACCAAACGTCGAATCATCTTCAAGGGGTATGTCGTCTATCTCATCAATTTTATTTGTATTGATAAAAGCCGTACCGCTAAGATCAAGGTCAATACGCTGTTCATAAGCCGTCAAAGCAGGATTGTAAGTAATAGAAGACGGAATGACCGTAAAAATTGGACCACCTGCAGCAGAGGCCGCACCGCACATCATTTCAGGATTTGTAATGCGGTAAATTTCCTCTCCACCATAAGGCGGGTTATAAGCAAATGCAACTACGGAAATACAAAAAAATGCAGCTGCTGAAAGAAATTTCTTCATTTTATCCTCCCAATTTGGAAAAATAGTATACATGAAATCAAAAAATGTTTAAATACCATAGCATACAAACAATACAATAATATTTAAAATTATCGACAAAAATAGAGAAAAAAATTAGAAATTTGATTTTTTCAAGAAAGATTCCACATCTTCGATTACATTATCAGGGGTTGATGCTCCAGCCGTAATGGCAATGTTTTTTAACTTGAAAAAAGATTCTGGAATTTCTGTGCTGTTTTCAATCAGGGCAACATTTTTGCATATGGATGATGCAGTTTCAAAAAGTCTCCTTGTATTTGCAGAATTTCTTCCACCAATAACAAGAATTCCATCAGCCTTGCCTTCAAGCTCCCGAAGTGACGTCTGACGCTGCATTGTCGCAGAACAGATTGAATTGAAAACCTTAAGCTCTTTAATCCGGCTTTTAAGAGACGACACAATCTTTTCAAATTCAACGGGACTGAAAGTTGTCTGTGCAATCAGAACGGCTTTGGAAGGAACATCCATCACATCTGCTTCGGCAACATTTTCAACGACAGTTACGTTTTCACCTGCATATGAAGAAATGCTTACAACCTCGCCATGATTTCTGTCTCCGGCAATTATGACATCGTATCCATTCTCGGAAAATTCACGCGCGCGCTTTTGGCTCAAATGCACATGCGGACACGTTGCATCAACAATGAGGGCTTTTTTTCGATTCAGCTCATCTATGACACTGAGTGTCGTACCGTGTGCCCGAATGATTACTACGGAATTCTCATCAACGGAAGAAAGGTCATCCGAATCCAAAACAGTTATTCCACGGTCTTGAAGGGAATTCATGACAACGGGATTATGTATAAGGGGACCGAGCGTAAATATTTTTTTTGTGCTTTTAGAATTCTCACCAAGTGCTTTTTCCGCAGCCTCAACCGCATTTCGAACACCCATGCAAAACCCAAGCACTCTTGATCTGATTACTGTCATTTATGCAATTTGAAAAAAGGAAGGAAACCATCTCCAAATAAAGAAATCCTTGAAACACCAAGGAACGCCATAGCTAAAATAAGGGAATAATGCAAGCTTGGAACCGATTTTTCGATTCCAAACCTGCAAGTCAATGCAAGCAATAAGATATCTTACAAACCTGCAATATTAGTTTTCTGAAGCAACCTCATGGCTCTTAACATGATTTGCCCATTCTCCATTCTGCCAGTTTCTGCGGAAGAATGAAATTAATCCAGTTGCAATCATCATTGATGAATAACATCCTGAAACAAGACCTACAGTAAGAACAACTGCAAAGTCACGAATGCTTCCTGATGTAAACACAAGAAGTGAAATTGATGCAAAAAGCGTAGTAATTGTCGTGATTACGGATCTTGAAAGTGTACCAGAAATTGACCTGTCAAGAATCTCATTGAATTTCTTGGCACCAGTCATAAGGCCCACATTTTCACGAATACGGTCGAGAATAACAACAGTTGCGTTGATTGAGTAGCCGAAAATCGTAAGAATTGCCGCAAAAGTCGTAGAAGAAAACTCTACCTGTGTCCATGAAATGAACGCAAACATTATGAGACAGTCATGAATGAGGGCAATAATTGAACCGAGTGCATAATCCCAGTGGAAACGTACTGTTGCATAAATCCAGATGAAGAACAACGTAACGAGAGCAAGCATGATCGACTTGAAAGCAAGAGAACTTGAAAAGCTTGATCCGACGAAATCTGTCTTTACGACAGCAATATTGTCGTTTCCAAATACCTTTTTAAGGGAATCCATGATGGATGCCTGAAGCTCTGCATTTGAAACATCATCATTTCCTATCGCAGCACGAATCTGGAAACTGCGGCTCACGCTGTCTCCGAGTTCCTTAACGGAAACATTGTTATCCTTGAGGCTTTCGCGAACTTCATCAATGGAAACAACCTTTGCATTTGAATCGAAAGCAAAAAGCTTTACGGAAGAATCAGAAGAAAGGCGAGAAGTTGCGGCGCTGTCCGTATAAAATCCATATGAATCGGCATTCTCAGAAGCTTTCAGCTCAGCCTTTATGCCTTCAACGCCATTAAGTGCATTTACCATATCCTTTACAGTAGGATTCTGACCGAAAGCAAAGGACTTAGTTTCGTTTTCAGCACCAGCACCACTTATGACAAGTTCAAGAGATGTTTTTGTAAGGTCGACACTTACTGATGCAGAACCAGAATATGTAAGTTCAACAGCAGCAGGAGCAATGCGAACTTCCTGAACAAGACCAGGCACAAAGTCAATGCCAAAATTTATTCCACGGGTAACCATGCCGATTATACCCGCAATTATGATTACTGTACTAATAATTGCACAGGCAGGAAAAGCTTTACTGAATTTCTTTTCTGTTTTCATTATTTTATCCCCCAGCCGATGCTGATCTTTTTCTTTCCGACAACCTCTGTATTAAAATCAAAGAGAAGACGGCTTACAATCAAAGCCGTAAATACTGTTGAAACAACACCGATAGCAAGGCTGACTGCAAATCCCTGAACGGCACCAGATCCCAACTGGCTCATGAAAAGAGCCGCAATGAATGTGGTGATGTTGGAGTCCATGATTGCCCAGAATGCATTACCGAATCCAGCATTCAAGCTTGCGGCCCTGTCTTTTCCAAGAACACGTTCTTCCTTGATGCGTTCAAATATGATTACGTTTGCATCGACAGCCATGCCGATTGTAAGAATCATACCGGCAACTGTAGGCAATGTAATCGTAAGATTGAATGCGCTTAAAATGGAGAACATTATGTAAAGGTTCAAAACTTGAGCAACACAGGCATTAATTCCGGCTCCATGATACCAGAAAATCATGAAAATCATGATGGCTGCAAGACCAACTCCAATAGCCATGATACCCTGGCGAATAGCCTTGTCTCCAAGAGATGCTCCTATAATCTGCTGGCTTTCTACAGAAAGTGGCACGTCAAGCCATGCTGTCTGCAAAACCTTGCGGATATTCTGAGCTTCCTGAAGCCCGAATCCTGTAAGTGCAACCTGTCCACCTGTAATGGCATCCTTGATTGTTGCATTAGACTTGATTTTAGTGTCACTTACGATACAAAGGTTCTTTCCCTTGTTCTCAGTCGTGAATTCAGCAAAAATCTTGGCACCGTCAGCATCAAGAGTAAAGTTTACCTGAGGCTTTCCCGTGAGGCTTTCTGTTCCAACTTCAGCAGACTTGATATGCTTTCCCTCAAGGGCAATTTTCTTCTCAACAACGAGATATCCAACCCTCTGGTCAAGTCCGTACTCATCAGTTACATAGAAACCGAGAACTTCACAATCTTCAGGAATTATAGAAGAATCAATGAGTCTTCCCTTGCTGTCAAATGTGCTGTCAAGATGTGTATAGTAATAATTGTTGAAAGCAGTAGTTGCCTCGCTGTTTACGAGACGGAAGTTGAGGATTCCGCGACCCTGGATGATTGAGTTAATCTGGTCTGTTTCTGCAGAGCCTGGAAGTTCAATGTAGATTCTGTCCTCACCCTGCTGACGGATTGTAGGAGAAGAAAGACCGAAACGGTCAATTCTGTTTGTAAGAGTTTCAAGAGCCTGGGCCATTGCATCTTTTTTGAGAGTCTCGGCACTAAATACGGCATCTCCCTGATTTGCAATAACTTCATCCAAATCAGCCTTTACGATGACATTCATACCGCCTGAAAGGTCAAGACCAAGCTTAACGGAGTTCTTGTAATAATCCTTTGTCTTAAGAACGCGATCACGATAAACACCCTCAACAAATTCAACAAGTTCGTTTTTTGAAGAGAACGAATTGATGCAATCCTTCAAAGTAAGGTTAGCAGGAGCCTTTTCACCGTTGAGCTTATAATTTTTCAAAGCTTTTTCAGAGAGCCATGAAAGATCCTCTGTAAGCGGAGCATCGGCATTTGACTTTACGGCATCAATCAAGCCTTTTACAGTCTCATTTGCCTTGGCTGTAGAATAATCCTTGATATTTTCCAAAGAACTCAGTGCAAGAGCCTGGTCTTCTTTTGGAGTACGAGCATACCAGCTGATTGATGGCCACAAAAAGGCAAAACATACAGCAAGAACAGCAAGCACCAGGAATAAACGTGTTCTTTTATTCATCTTTAGATTCCTCTTTTTCTGCAGATTCAGAAACATCTTCCTTTACGTCTGCATTTTTTTCTTTTTTGTCACCTGCTTTTTTATCATCTGCAACCTTATCAGTTACAACAGAAGCAATTGCAGTGCGATTGAACTCAATTTTTGTACCGTCATCAACCTTAACGATTACAGTATCTTTCTTTGTAGAGCTTACAGTTCCGTGAATTCCACCGATAGTAATGACCTTATCGCCCTTTTCGAGGGAATTAAGCATCTTCTGGAGTTCCTTCTGCTTTTTATTCTGTGGACGGATCATGAAAAAATACATGATTCCAACAATCAAAATCAGTGGGAGAAACATTCCGAAACCACCAGCCGCACCCATAGGAGCCTGTGTTCCAGATGCAGCTGTCTGCAATAAAAGTGAATTTACCAACATATGAAAATCCTTCCTTTTTCAGTATTAAAGTTTTTAAAATTAGTGATTTATGTTACCACATATATGGAATCTTTGCAACGAATTTTTTCAAGGAATTCAACGCTTGAGTTTTCTGTCCAATTCTGAATTCTGGCTTAAATACAACGAATTCGAAGGGTCAAGGGCAACAACCTGCTTCAAATAATACTGGGCACGCCGCCAGTCGCTTTTGTTGAAATAAATCTTATAAAGCCTGTAAAGAGAATCCTTGTTGCGTGGATTTGACGTAAGGCTTGACCTTAAATCTGCAAGAATGAGATTCTCGGAAACCTGAAGATAGCTCCTCTGGTAATAAAGGAAACTCTTGAATTTGGAATTTACAAAAGGAAGAAGGCTTGAAATAAGCTTCATGGCCTCATCATTTCTGCCCGTATGCACCAAAACCTTTATGTATGCTTTCTCACATTCTTCATCATCAGGATTTTCATCATAAAGCTTTTTCACAATCACCGATGCTTCCTGATATTTTTGAAGTGCAAGACATATGTCAACATGCTCGTAAAGAACATCCTTTGCAGCATCCGAAGACGAAGAAAGCTTACTGCTAAGCTCATATGCCTTCCTTTCGTTTCCGATTTTCCTGAGTTCCTTAATGTAGATTCTCACTGCGCTAAAATTTTCAGGATTTTTTTCGAGAACTTTCTGTATGAGGTCCGAAGCCTTGAGGTTCATCACGGCATTTCCCGTAAGTGATGCAAGTTCTGCGGCAAGAACCAAAGTCTCCTCATCGTCAGGATAATTTTGAACTGCAACGGTAATGGTTTCAAGAGCAGCACCTTCATTCTTGTTCCAGTCACGCTGAAGCTTGGCACGCAAGATAAGATATTCCCGGGCAAGGGGATTTTTCTTCTGGCAGACATCAAGAAGAGATGACGAACGGATAAAATCACCCTTTGCCATAAGAATCCTTACGCGAAGAAGGATATAGTCGATGTTTTCAGGTTCAAGCAAAAGTATCCTTACGACATAACTTTCAGTCTTTGAAAAATCATTGAGAGAATATGCAGATTCAGCGCAAAGCCTTAAGATTTCAGTATCCTGTGGAAATTTTCTGGCAAGCTCCTCGCCGATTGAAAGTGCAATTTCCGCATTTCCGCACAAATAGCATGTCTTTGCAATGGAGAAAAAAACTTCCTTGTTTCCCTGAGCGTACCTTGTGTTTGAAGCATTGTAAAAACTCATGGCTTTTTCATAATCCCTGTTTCTAAGCCAATATGTTCCCAAAAGATAATTCAAAAGCACGGATTCGCCGTTAAGCACATAAGCATTTTCAAGGGATTCCCTTATCTTGCCGTCATACTCACGGCTTGAATTTTCAGACGTAAAAAGCACAAGCGTCGGAAGCACCAGTGAAAAAAAATCGGAATTGGATGAACTCAAATCAAAAATTCCATTTTTGGCGCTTTCAATTATTTCCACATACTGGTTTGTTTTTTCAGGAGCAGAAACATTCAGAGCATATTTTTCAGACTTCCAGACAATCGACATAATGCTCTGGGCTATATACAAAAGCGTCTTTTCCTGATCGGTGTAAAGGTCAAAATCTGACTTGTGCATGAGATTTCCCATCTGCCTAAAAGATTCAGGAGCGCCAAGTTCTGCAAGAGACAAAACATCATTTCCGACAGATGCAAAAAAAGATCTTGGTTTCATGGAAGATTTTGAGACAAGCACGACCGCATCAGAACCTTTTTCAGAACCGGCAGAATTTTTTTCAGCCTTTTTGGAAGAAGAAGATGAAAAAGAAGGAGAAGATGAATTTGAAGATAATGCCACCTCTTCCGAATCAGGCTTTTTATCCATGGAGGATGAAGAAGCACAAGAGAACAAAATCAAGCTTGATGCAACAATGTGCATAAGGGAAACAAGTTTCCTGGCCTTAGAGAAAAAACACATCCCGCTAAACAACTTCCGTAATTTCAGAATCGTCTTCCATATATGGAAACTCTTTCTTGTTCATCTGCTGAACACCATAAACAACAATCAACAAAATTCCAAAGACCGTCAGTATGATGGGCCATGCAAATCCTATGAATTTTCTAAAAGTGATTGGAACGATTCTTGCGGAAAAAAGAAGAAAGAAAACACCAAGAATCAAAAGCATTATCGACGGGAAAAAAAATACAGTCCTAAGCCTTTTGAAAATGAAAAAATCTGTCGCAAAAAAAGCAAGACTTGAATTCAAAACAATAACAGGCCACAATTCTCTTAAACCAAACTTAAAAAAATCAAGATTCAACAGTGAGAAAAAAATTCCGTCAAACACGAACATAAACCCCATTGCAATAAGAATACTCTGTTTTTTCAAGATGTTTGAATTATCCATAAATTACCCATTTTGAATTTTAAGATATTTAGGGAACCTCTAAAAATTGCAATTTTTAGAGATAACTTTGAAAATGCGATGTTTTGAACCTTGTAATTTCAAGGCGAAAAACTCGAGGGAATCTCTAAAAAATATTTTTTAAAGCTTCCCTTTTGCAAGGATATATCAGAAAAACTGAAAAGCTCCCTAATTAAGAATAATATAAAAATCCCCTTAATGCAATAGAAACAATAATGGAGAATAAAAAATCCCGTATTTTAAAATGATTTCATAATCCAAGCCAGATTTCACACCCTTAAACGTCATGACTTCATACGCAGAACAGCTTAATTTATTCTTAAAAACACAATTTCAAGATGATTTCAAGATCTTAAAATGAACAAACAAATTATTGAAAAAACCCAGGTTTTGATGTATCATTTCCGAATGGTTCAGTTTATAAAAAAATTTGCTATCCTTTGCCTTCTGGCATTCACATTTACCTCATGCAATAAATCAGAAATAAAAAAAGCGCACATGCATCCATCAGCAAAAAGCTACCAGAAAGATCAGGCAACAATGAAACTTCTTCTTGAAAAAGAAAATCTTGCAAAGGAAACAAAATATGCCATCATCAACAAATTGGCGACAAACATGCTTGCGGTAAAGGATTATCCTTCGCTGATGCTGTTTCTTACGCAGTATGTTGAAAAAAATCCCGATGACACATACAACGCATACTACCTGCTGATGACGGCTTATGCATACCTTGAAAATAACGCGGAACCAATTGCAGAATACTATTTCGAAAAGATACTCAACAATTACAACGATCTTCTCGTACATGGAAAATCAGTGCACCTCATATGCCTCAAGGAACTCATAAGGATTTCAAAGAATTCTACAAACAAAATCATTTACTTCAACCAGCTCATAAACAGGTTTCCTGATGACATAAACACTACTGAAATGTTCTACCGGCTTGCTCTCGAATATGAAAAACAGGGAGAATGGAATCTTGCAATCAAGACATACACGACATATCTCGAGCAGGACAATGCGGCCGCAGTTCAGATTCCGGGATATCCAAACGCATATGCAAACACCAAGCAGCTCATAGACTTTTCAAACTCTTCAAAAGACTGGACTTTCGACACCCTTGACGAACTTGTAAAAGCCATCCAAAAAGGAATCGCAACATACAATTACAAGAATCTTGACAAATACAAGTCAAAGGTTAACTTTTTTGCCATGTCATGGCACCAGGAAGAAACTGATGTCAACGCACAGGAAAACTTTTCAATGCGTTCATTCATGAGGGGCAACAAAATTCGTTACAGTCCGAATCTTGACTCGACGTCATCACCTACGGAAGCATTCCTCAGAACGACAGGATGGAGTACCTACATAAACGTATGGTATTTATATTTCAGAAAAGTAAACTTTCCGGCAGACCCAGAAATTCACGGTAGATGGGAATGGGCAGGCATATACTTCGGAGAAAAGCTTTGATAAAAAGGATACTGTTTTTAATTGCGTTCATCATTTCATCAGCATCCATATTTCCTGAAAAAAGCACCGGCCATTATAGAATTGCGGAACCCAAGAGAAAATCACTTGGAATATCAGGCGTATTCAACAAGCGCACTGTGGAACTCAGGAACAGCTACCTTACAAAAAAAACATGGCTTTCGGACATACTCTATGATTCCATACCGTACAGGCCCTACATAATAAACGAGCTGAAAAAAAGAAAAATGCCTCTGTTTCTGCAATACCTCCCAATAGTTGA
The DNA here is from genome assembly GCA_045627025.1 of Treponema sp. Taxonomy (GTDB): domain Bacteria; phylum Spirochaetota; class Spirochaetia; order Treponematales; family Treponemataceae; genus Treponema_D. The sequence continues at coordinate 14,238 of JAZQMW010000003.1, forward strand.
ATCAAACTACAAGCCGACTGCAGTTTCGCATTCAGGAGCAACCGGACTTTGGCAGTTCATGACAAACAGCATGTCTCCGTACATGAAAAAAAACTCATTTTATGATGAAAGGCGTGATCCGTGGATAGAAACAAATGCGGCCCTGTCAAAACTGAATGACAACTACAAAATGTTCAAGGACTGGCCTCTTGCACTTGCCGCATACAACATGGGTGCGGGAGCGGTAGGAAGAATATGCAAAAAACACCCGGGAAAAGACTTCTGGTATCTTTCAGAACATGGGTACCTTACAAAACAGGCTTCAGACTACGTGCCAAAACTCATCGCAATTGCAGACATCATTGAAAATGCGGAATTGTACGGTGCCGTGGAAGTTGCCGCAATGGACAAGATGATTTTGGAAAAAGCCCCGGAACGATTCAGCTACATAAAGATAAAGGGATGCGTAAAGCTTTCCACAATTGCAAGAAAAACAGGAATTCCGCTTGAAACGCTTACAAGACTTAACCCGGCCCTTCTAAAGGATTGCACTCCGCCAAACATGAGCTATCGACTGAGACTTCCTTACGGAAAGGCAAAAGAAGCCGCCCAAAAGCTTAAAAAAAGATAAAAAAAAGGAAGCCTCAAAAAACTTAAAGCTTCCATAAAATTGACAGGAACTTCCAAAACTTCAATTTTCAGAAGCACCTTCAAAAATATCATGTCCCAAGCATAATTTCATGCAGGGAACTTGGGCATCCTTAAAAAACAATCTTTTGCAGATGCCCCATTATCACAGTCACGAAAAAACTTTCTGCCTGCTAGTTTTGAATCTTAAACAGCTTGAGCTTTTTCGATATGACGTCAATGTTATCCTTGGTCTGTGCGGCAAGGTCAGAAACACCCTGTGACGCATTGCTTATTTCCTGTGCACCGGCAGTCATCTCATCCATGCTTCCAAAGATGCTTGACGAAATCTGGTTTACAGACTCCATGTCTTCAGCTACGGCCGCAATACCGTTACTTACTTCAGATGATTTTTCACTAACCTCATTTGCCTGCCTCTTTATGCTGCCGAGGGAAGAAAAAATCTGTCTTGAAGCATTTTCCTGTTCTCCCATAGCATTGTCAATCTCACGGATGATTGTATCAGTAGAATCAAGCCGTTCGACAATCTGACCGAATGCAACCTGAGAATCTTTTGAAAGTGAAACGACATCCTTTATGGAAGAAGAAATAAGCTTAAGTTCGGCATTGATGTTCTTTGACTGCTGACTTGATGTTTCGGCAAGCTTACGTATTTCATTTGCAACAACAGAGAAACCTTCACCTGCTTTTCCTGCATGAGCGGCCTCAATTGCGGCATTCATGGCAAGAAGGTTTGTCTCAGATGCAATTTGCGAAATGATTGAGTTTGCCTGGATAAGCATCTTTGACTGTTCGGCAATTTCATTAACTTTTCCGTCAACATTTGAAAGCTTCGACTTGCCTTCATCAATTGTAACACCAAGCTCCCTGAAGCTGTCAGACATTTTGTGCACGGAATTCGTAACGGAAGAAATATTTCCAAGCATCTCCTCGATTGCTACGGAAGAATCAGAAATACCCTCTGTCTGAACCCTTACAAGCTGACTCAAAGCCTCAACACTTGCGGCCGACCTTTCAAGAACTTCCGTCGTATTTGCAACGGCAGATGCCTGATTTTCAGACTGTTTTCTGACTCCGGCAATATTTGCCATGATTTCAGCAGTAGCACTTGCAGAGTCCTGGGAATTCGTTCCAAGATCTTCACCGATAAACGAAAGTTTGTTCTGAGCTGAATTTATGTCAAAAATTATGCCCTGCAAAAGCTCAAGGAATTTGTTTATGGAAATGGAAATGTCTGCAAACTCATCATTGCCCTTTACTTCAATTCGCTTTGTAAGATCAGCATCTCCTGATGAAAGATCAGAAAGTGCCCTGTTGACGCCATTGAGAGGCCTTATGACAATTCTATAAAGTATCCAGATAACCACGCCGACGAAAACAGATGCAAGCAAAAGAGCACCGATGGCGGCATGCTCAAGGACAAGCTTTGTAATATGGTCTACGACACTTACTGGTCTTCCAAGATACAATGAAGTCACAAATTTTCCGCTTGAGTCTTTCAGAGGAAAATAATGCGCAAGATATTTTATTCCTCCGATTTTGGTATTCAAGATAGTTTCATTGCCAGCTTCTGCGTCTTTCAAAAGCTTGGGATTTGCAATCTGTGTTCCACCCATGCCCGGAATGGACGTATAAAGCCTGGTATCATTGTCAAATACCGTAAAATCACATCCAGTCACCTTCGAAACATAATCAACACCATTTGGATCAATTGCCTTTGCCCTAACAGAAACAGCGGCTATAATATTCTTTCCGTTTCTGACAGGAGCAACATGAAGGACATAAACCTCAGAGCCTGGCTTATAGAAAGAAGAATATGGAGTTCCTGAAAGAGCTGACTTTATGTAGGGATTGTTTGAGTCAGACCCATATGCAGGGGAAGATATCTGATTTCCTTTTGTATCATAAATGGCAATGGATTCATAGCTGAAACCTTTTCCACAAACCCTGCATACCTCATCAACAAATTCACTATCCAATGATTTTTGTTCAGCATATGCTTTTTCAAGCAAAGAAGATGCAAGAGTCCCTATATAAGAAACATCTTTTTGATTTTTCTTCATGGAATCAACTGCAAACTCAGAAAGACCAGATATCTGTTCCTTGAAAAAATCGCAAATTCCAACATCAATATTCCTGATTATGAGAAAAAACATGATAAGAGAATAAACAGCAATACAACCTCCTATTACTAAAGACAAAACTCTGGAAACAGACTTACGCTTACCTCTTGCCATAAACAAACCTCCAACAAATTGTTTTCGCTATGTATATTATATATTATTTTCGGAAAAAAAAAAAAAAATCTTAAAATTTCATAAAAAAAATTGCATTTTTTTGTGTTTTTACGCAAATAGTATATATGTAAACCGCTAAATAATGCAATTTTTAGAGGCAACTTCTAAAATGCAAAAAGTTTCGGAAATTTACATCAAACAGAGGTTTTTATGAATATTTACTGTTTCAGTCCTTTTGGTTATGAAGGAAATTTAGTACACATTGAAATTGACTTAAGACGTGGGATTCCCGCAATTGACATTGTGGGACTTGCAGACAGTGCCGTAAAGGAAAGCCGTGAAAGAATGAAGAGCGCAATCGTAAACTCAGGGCTGATATTTCCGCCTGAAAGGGTGCTCATAAGCCTTTCACCGGCAGACTTAAAGAAAGAAGGAGCGGGATTTGACCTTGCAGTCGCATTATCAGTTCTTGATGCAAAAGACCATCTTTCAAGCACATGCCAAGACGATGAGAACATACTCGTCATGGGTGAACTTGAGCTTAACGGAAAGATACGTCCCGTACGAGGAATTCACGCAGCAGTCACAACGGCAAAAAGCGAAGGGATTACAAAATGCATCGTGCCCATCCAGAATGCAGACGAAGCGCGAACCGTCACCGGAATGCATGTACTCGGCGCAGAATCACTTCTTGACGCATACAAGAATTTCCGCGACGGCAAAAAATATCTGGAAGAGAGCAAGACAGACAGTGCTTTTCACCTAATGAACGGAATACCTGAAAATGCAGAAAACATCGACGGAATACTTTTTCCGCCGGTAACGGAAGAATTTGAATACAAAAACATAATAGGACAGGAAAAACTTGTCAGGGCACTCCAGATTGCAGCCTCAGGCGGCCACAACATCCTTGCATACGGCCCTCCAGGATGCGGCAAAACACTTTCATTGCAAAAATTCCAGACACTGCTGCCCTACCTTTCTCTGGAAAAGTCACAGAGCGTCACTCGGATTTTTTCAATAGCAGGCCTCATGCCTTCAGGCAAAAGCCTAATTCGGGAACCTCCATTCAGAATTCCACATCAGACAGCCACCATAGAAGGCATGTGCGGAGGAGGCACACACTGTACGCCGGGAGAAATTTCGCTTTCTCATGAAGGAGTGCTTTTTCTGGATGAAGCTTCAGAATTCAGGTCCTCTGTGCTCCAGATGCTCAGAGTTCCCCTTGAATCCGGAAAAATAACGCTTTCAAGGGCTGGAAGGTCAACCGTGTTTCCGGCATCATTCCAGCTTTTGATGTCCACAAACCCATGCCCATGCGGAAATTACGGCTCCAAGACAAAATTATGCCTCTGTTCGGCTCGAAGCATAGAACAATACTGGAAAAAATTCTCAGCACCACTTTTGGACAGAATCGACATACGGGTGCAGGTTGACTTAACGGCTGCAAATCGTGAAGAAAACAAGGAATCGTCCGTTTCCACATCCGAGCTGAGGATAAAAATTGCAAAAGCATTCAAGATACAGGAAAAAAGGCAGGGCAAAAAAAACGTATTCCTTACTCCGGCAGAAGTAAACGAAATCTGCGTCATGGATGAGGATGCAAAAAGCATGCTGCATGAAAGCGTGGCACAAAACGATTTTTCTCCACGTGCAGAATGCGGCTGCAAAAAACTTGCCCGGACAATTGCAGATATGGAGGGAAAGGAAATAATAGATGGAGAATGCATGAAGGAAGCATGTGGTTACAGAAAACCGACAGATATTTTGTAAAAAAAAAGACTGACATAAAAATGTCAGCCATATACCGGCTTAGAGACTTGAACTCTAACACGCTCGCGCGCAAAAGATTTTGAGTCTTTCGTGTCTACCATTCCACCAAGCCGGCAAGTGAATGTAGTATACATGAAACACAAATATGTGTCAATAGATAAAATGAAAAGGAGTTATTTAAAATTTGGAACAAAAACAGTATAATGAAATTCTAGAGGCTGTAAAAAACTATGCAATAGGAGTCTCGGAATACGCATCCGTTTTTTTTATAGAGGAACCCATGAATTTTAGGAAAACACCTGAAGAAGTGCTAAAAAATGTATTCGGCTACACGACATTCAGGCCCCTTCAAAGAAAAATCATAGAAAATGTCCTTGAAGGAAGAGATACGCTGGCCGTGCTACCAACTGGAGGCGGCAAATCACTTTGCTATGAAATTCCGGCACTGATCATGCCCGGACTGACAATCGTAGTGTCGCCACTCATTGCATTGATGCAAGATCAGGTTGCACAGCTTGAATCTGTTGGCGTGGAGGCTGTATACCTTAATTCTTCAATGGATTGGGACCTTTACTGCTATACATGCGACAGGGTAAGAAGAGGAGAAATAAAACTGCTATATGTTTCTCCCGAAGGCCTCAACACAGACAAAATACAGAATCTCCTGCACAGTCCAAACGTGAATGTCGATTGCATCACAATTGATGAGGCCCACTGCATAAGCGAATGGGGTCATGACTTCAGGCCAGACTACATGGCGCTATCCGACATAAGGATGAAGTTTCCGCAATCCGTATGTCTTGCGCTTACGGCAACGGCAACAAAACAGGTACAGAATGACATAACGAAAAACCTCAAGATGGAACAGCCCGACATAATAATTGCAAGCTTTGACAGACCAAATATTTTTCTGCAGGTGGAACCTAAAATAAGGGACATTGAGCAGATACTGGAATTTCTCAGGATGCATAAAAATGAAAGCGGCATAATATACTGTTTCTCACGAAAACAAGTGGATGAACTCACAAATTCGCTTCATCATGCAGGAATAAAGGTGCTCAACTACCATGCAGGACTTTCAGACATGCAGAGGGCAAAAAACCAAAAGGCATTCATTCAGGACAAGGCAGATGTCATGGTTGCGACGGTGGCATTCGGAATGGGAATAAACAAGCCTGACGTTCGTTTCGTGATTCACTACGACATGCCGAAATCCATAGAACAGTACTATCAGGAAATAGGCAGGGCAGGAAGGGACGGTCTTCCATCACATGCACTGCTTCTTTATTCCAGGGGAGATGCAAGGAAAATACGGTATTTTTTCACAGACAGTGCCGACATTGCAAAATCAGAAAAACTACTTTCAGGCGTCATAAAATATGCAGAAACACAAACATTATGCAGAAGGGAACTGCTTCTTTCATATTTTGGAGAATACAACACCGTAGACAGGACCAAAACAGACTATTCATGTTGCTGCGACATTTGCGCATCAAGAAAACACGATGGACCGCCAAAAGTGATACTCAACAAAAAATCGGAACAGGCAAAAGCTTCCATAAAGGCATTTCCAAAGAAAACAGATCCGTCGGCAAAACTTACGGAGGAAAAAAAGCTCATTGCATCAAGACTCAGGGATTGGCGCAAGAAAACAAGCGAAGAGATAAACGTGCCTCCATACATAATATTCGGGGACAAGACTCTGTACGACATAGCAGAAAAATCTCCGAAAAATGCAAAAGAACTTTTAAACTGCTACGGAATAGGAGAATCAAAGGCGGAAAAATTCGGACAAAGCATACTTAAAATCGTATCCGGACTTGATTTTAGCGAAACGGAATTGCATGCATAGAAAAATTCACATTTTCCTTCATGCAAAACCGCAAATACTATTTATCAAAACCTATGACCACGGTTGACTCCTGAGGAACGGAAACAAATCTTCCGTCAAGATGACATTCACTTGAAGAATAAAATACAGGCCATGCATTGGAAATTTTTTCAGGCAGGTTTATTTTCCTGGAATCCTTTGAAAGATTGTGGATGACAAACATGTTTTCATCCTCTGAACACATGCACCATGAAGAAATGCCTTCTGTGCCCGTATCAAGAACACTGAATTTTCCCTTAAAAAATGCAGAATGTGAAGTACGGAGCCTTATAAGACGCTTGTAATAATTTAGAAGAGAAGACTTGTCAGATTGCTGCACCTTGACACTTTCCGTATTCTTATTATAAATGCAATCCTCAGGCGAAGCCCATTTTGCCTCAAATCTGTCATTCCAAAGCATGGGTGTTCTCTTGGAAGGATCTTTTGCACCGCTTTTCATGCCGATTTCCTCACCGTAATAAATGAACGGCACCCCTTCGGCAAGAAGATACATTCCAGCCGCCAATTTAAGCTTATTTACATCACCTTTTAAAAGTGACGAAACTCTCGGAAGGTCATGGTTTGAGATGAAAGGAGCGTCTATGTATGACGGATTTTTTTCCCTATATTGCGCAATATCTTTTCCATACACTTTCGAAAAAGTATTGTTTCCGCCATTATTGGACTTGACTTCCTCTATGATGTAATTCTGGCCCATGTTGAAATGAAAATTTGACTTGACACCCCTGATGTATTCAGCCCTGGTAGAATTTCCTTCCCACACCTCACAAACAGAATAGTGCCCCGGAAGTTTTTCATCGAGATGTTCCTCTACGGATTTCCACCATTCTACGGCCTTTGAAAGGCCTTCTGTTCCAGACTTTAATTTTGCGGTATTATATACATGCCCTGCGGCATCAAAACGGAATCCCGAAACACCCTTTGAAATCCAGAAATCAAGAATTTTCATGAACTCACAGCGAAGTTCCTGGCAATCAAGATTGTAATCCGGCATGCCATCGAAAAAGAGACCGGAATAAAGGTTTTCAGGATTTTTAGAATCGGCATTCCATATTTTATGACCCCAGATGCTCTGTCCAAAAGCATATCCAGAATCATTCTTATTTGCCCAGTTGTACCAAGAGTGAAAGCGGCTTTCAGGATCACGTGATTTTTGGAACCAATCATGCATTGACGATGAATGGTTGAACATCATGTCGATTATGAGAGAAATGCCCCTTTTCCTGCATTCTGATGCAAGATGCTCAAAATCTTCAAGCGTTCCATAGTCAGGATTTATTTTATAATAGTCAGTCGCATCATATCCATGATACGAAGGTGATGGGAATATCGGCAAAAGCCAGATTCCTGTAACTCCAAGATCCGTTGTCGTGGAATCGTCACCGTCATTAAGATAATCAAGTTTCTGGATTATTCCGTTTATGTCACCGATTCCGTCACCGTCTGAGTCAGCAAACGAGCGGACAAATATGCTGTAATAAACGCCCTCTGAATTTTTTGCGGCCAAGCGCTTTTGGGGGCAAAGGCTTTCTACGGGATTTTTTCCGCATGAAAGAACCGAAATCAGAAATCCAAAAATTAAAAGAATTTTAGCCATATGTTGATTATCAATCAATATGGCCATAAAGTCAAATTACAGCTTAAGGAATTCTGATTCCGATACTTTTGTCTTATTTTGCGACAATATTGACAAGCTTGTTCTTTACGACGATAACTTTTGCAACCTGCTTGCCTTCTGTAAATTTCTTGTATCCTTCAGTTTCAGATGCAAGTTTTTTCATAGTCTCATCATCAGCATCGGTTGGAGCCGTAAATTTGTCACGGAGTTTTCCGTTTATCATCACGACAATTTCCTTCATGTCTTCCTTGAGATATTCATCGCTGAATGAAGGCCACTTCTCATATGCATTTGTTCCGTCATGACCAAGTTTTGCCCAAAGTTCTTCACCAAGATGAGGTGCATATGGAGAAAGCATAAGAACAAACCCTTCCCACATTGCCTTTGGAACACTATCAACTTTTGATGCCTCATTTATGAAAATCATCATCTGGCTTATTGCAGTGTTGAAGTTCAATGACTCAGTATCATCGGTAACTTTCTTTACAGTTTTTGCGTATACCTTTCTAAGCTCACTTATTTTCTTGTCTTCAATCTTTGCAGTAATGTCAACGTCACTCATGCTTTTTTCGCTTATCTGCCATACCTTGTCAAGGAAACGGTTGATTCCAACAAGCCCCTGTGTATTCCAAGGCTTTGATACGGTAAGAGGACCCATGAACATCTCATACATTCGAACGGAATCCGCACCATACTGCTTTATCATGTCGTCAGGATTTACAACATTTTTCAAGGATTTGCTCATCTTTGCAATAATCTGCTCAACTTCCTCTCCTGTTGCCTTTTCAATGTACTTTCCATCCTTCTCAACAACTTCATCAGTAGGAACAAGAGTCTTGTTTTTTCGCTGGAATGCAAATGACGTAATGAGTCCCTGATTTATGAGCCTCTGGAACGGTTCTTTTGTGGATACGGCACCAATGTCATAAAGCACCTTGTGCCAGAAACGGGCATAAAGAAGATGAAGGACTGCATGCTCTGCACCTCCAACGTAAAGATCTACAGGCATCCAATATTTTTCAGCATTCTCAGAACAGAATTTTTCGCTGTTTTTTGGATCAAGATAACGAAGATAATACCAGCATGAACCACCCCACTGCGGCATCGTATTGGTTTCACGCTTTGCCTTTCCGCCACATTTTGGACACGTGCAGTTTACCCAGCTGTCAATTGCGGCAAGAGGACTTTCACCAGTACCTGTAGGCTGATATGATTTTACGTTTGGAAGCTCCACAGGAAGCTCTTTCTCAGGAACCGCAACAGTACCGCATTTTTCACAATGAACAAGAGGAATAGGCTCACCCCAATAGCGCTGCCTTGAGAAAATCCAGTCACGAAGCTTGTAGTTTACGGCTTTCTTTCCGATTTTCTTTTCCTCAAGGAACTCAAGCATCTTTTCTATCGCATCTTTTTTATTAAGACCGTCAAGGAATTCTGAATTTACGTGGATTCCATCCTGTGTCCAAGCCTGAGTCTGAACATCTACCTCAGACTTCAAAACCTCAATTATCGGAAGACCAAATTTTTTTGCAAAATCCCAGTCGCGGTCATCGTGAGCAGGAACAGCCATGATTGCACCTGTACCATAAGAAATAAGTACGTAATCTGCAACCCAAATAGGAATAAGCTTTCCGTTTACAGGATTTATCGCATAGCTTCCAGAAAATACGCCTGTCTTGTCTTTTGCAAGATCAGTTCTCTGAAGGTCAGATTTTTTTGCGGCCTCCTCAACGTATTTTGCAACAGCATCTTTCTGTGCCTGTGTGGTAATCTTTCCAAGAAGAGGATGCTCTGGTGAAACAACCATGTATGTTGCTCCAAAAAGAGTGTCACATCTCGTCGTATATACGGTAAGCTTCTGGTCTGTGGCCTTTCCGTCACTGTCTGCAACCGTAAACTGAACTTCGGCTCCAACAGATTTTCCAATCCAGTTTCGCTGCATGGCCTTTACGCTTTCAGGCCAGTCAAGGGTATCAAGATCTTCAAGAAGACGCTCTGCATAGTCTGTAATCTTCAAAATCCACTGGCGGATTGTCTTGTGCGTAACTTCTGCTCCACAACGCTCGCACTTGCCTTCCTTAACCTCTTCGTTTGCAAGACCCGTAAGACAGCTAGGACACCAGTTGATTGGAGTCTCCGCCTCATATGCAAGTCCTTTTTCATAAAGCTTGAGGAAAATCCACTGAGTCCACTTGTAATAGTCAGGAGTACATGTGGAAACGCATCTGTCCCAGTCATATGAAAAACCGAGGGCTTTTATCTGGCGAGTAAAATTCGCAATATTCTGGTTTGTGGTGATGGATGGATGAGTACCTGTTTTTATGGCATAGTTTTCTGCCGGAAGACCGAATGCATCGTATCCCATTGGATGAAGCACATTATAACCGTTCATCCTCAAATAGCGGCAATAAATGTCAGTTGCAGTATATCCCTCCGGATGACCTACATGAAGTCCGGCTCCACTTGGATACGGAAACATGTCAAGCACATATCTTCTTTTGTCGCTTGAAAATTTCTCATCTTCAGTAACACGGAAAGTCTTGTTGTCTTCCCAATATTTCTGCCATTTTGTCTCAATATTCTGAAATGGATAAGCCATAATATTCCCCAATAGAAAAGTTTTTATGTAAAATATCCCTGAAAAATTCAGGAATTCGGACTCTATTCTACTCCTTTTGGCATGAAGTTTCAATTAGTGAAACACCCTTTAAGCATTCCCTTGATTATTTCCGTAAAAAATATTGATTTTCAGAAAATCCCTTAAGAATCAAAAATTTGAAAAGAACAAATTGAAGCATGTGAAATCAGCTTGAGCAAATCAAGAAAAAAATGTAAATTGCAGTCACAAATGGATAAGTTAAAATCAATCATAAAAAACGAATTTCAAGGCTGGAACTTTATGGAAGTTTCATGGATGATCATAAGCACATCGGCAATCTGCGCAGTTTCATCAATCTACAAAGACAGCCTTAAGGGAATCATTGGCGCTTCATTCGGCATAATGGCAAGCGTACTTACAGGCAAAGGCAAGCTTTCTGCCTATGTTGCAGGAGGAATCGGGCGCATTCTATATGCACTTGTCGCGTGGAAAGCAATGTTTTACGGCGAAGTAATGCTCAATCTTCTGTACTTTGTTCCAATGGAATTTTACGGAATCTACGCATGGAGCAAAAACATGAATTGCAAGACACACGAAGTAAACAAACGGAGCATGAGCAAAAATCAGTCGATTCTGCTTGTTCTTGCAATTGCGGCCTCGACCTTTTTATACGGCCTTTTTTTGAAAAACCTTGGAGGCAGTCTTCCTTTTTTCGATTCGTTTACGAATGTTGTTTCCGTAACCGCAATGTTCATAACAATAAAGAGATTCTGGCAGCAATGGATTTTATGGTGTGCGGTAAATGCAGTTTCCATCATCATGTGGACGATTTCATTTGCAGAGGGAAACGGCAGCATCGCAATTCTCCTCATGTGGTGCATATATCTTGCAAATTCCGTCATCATGCTTGCAAAATGGAAAAAAGAACTTAAAAACGAGCATTGAAAAAGCCCTGACACATGATTTTCACAACCATTTGACAGGGCATTCACAAATGCATCTCAAAAATATTTTTTAGATGTTCACACGGCTTTGATTCTAGTCAGAAGGTCCCGTAGACAAAACCCCATCATCAGATTTTTTTACGTCTGCAACATCAACATGGATTCTGTTTTCCATAGGAACGTATTCACGCTCTCCCATGATGTTCTTGTATGCAGGACGATAGATTCTTCCGCCGGCAACTATCTCCTCAATTCGGTGTGCGCTCCATCCGGCAATACGAGCTATGGCAAAGAGAGGCGTATAAAGTTCGCGTGGAATGCCAAGCATGGAATATACGAAACCTGAATAGAAGTCAACGTTTGCGCAAATTCTTTTTCCTGGATGGAATTCATTTATTACCTGAGGAGCAAGTCGCTCAATTCTCTTGTACAGGTTGAATTCCTTCATGCATCCCTTTTCTTCTGCAAGTTTTTCAGCCTTGTCACGAAGAAGAATGCATCTAGGATCGCTTATTGTATATACGGCATGTCCCTGACCATAGATAAGGCCTGTATGGTCAAATGCCTCTTTTCTTGAAATCTTCCTCAAATATTCGGCAATTTCGTTTTCATCTTCCCAGTTTTTGACATTCTTCTTGATGTCATCCATCATGTCCATGACGCGAATGTTTGCACCACCATGACGGCGGCCCTTAAGGGAACCCACTGCAGCGGCAATTGCAGAATATGTATCCGTATCGGCAGAAGAGACAACATGAACTGTAAGGGAAGAGTTGTTACCACCACCGTGAACAGCATGAAGAACAAGTGCAAGGTCAAGAACCTCAGCCTCAAGACGGGTGTACTGCTTGTCGCTTCTTGTGAGACGGAGGAAATTTTCAGCAGTACTCAGAGAGGACTTTGGATTATGGATGTACATGCTTCTTCCGTCATAATAACGCCTTTTTGCCTGATATCCGTATGCTGCAAGAGTTGAAAAGCGCGAAATAAGCTCAAGACACTGCCTGAGGACATTTTCATCGCTTCTGTTTTCAGGATCCTTGTCATATGAATATGATGCGAGGACACCGCGGGCAATCTTGTTCATTACGTCGCAGGAAGGTGCCTTCATGATCATGTCTTCCGTAAAGTTTGGAGGAAGAGTACGCATGGAACCGAGGAAATCAGTAAATTCGTCAAGCTCCTTCTGAGTTGGAAGCTGTCCGAAAAGCAGAAGATACACACACTGTTCAAATGCGAACTGATGGTTTTTCTCCGCATCCCTTACAATATCCTCTACATTGTATCCGCGGTAAATCAGTTTTCCAGGAACCGCAATCTTATTTGATTTTTCATCAATATGATATCCGACTACATCACCTATTTTTGTAAGTCCTACAAGAACACCGCGACCGTCAGCATAGCGAAGTCCACGCTTTACGTCATATTTTGAATACAAAGAGGTATCAATGGGATCACTGTTTTCAGCAATCTTTGTCAATTTCTGAATCAATTCGTCTTTGTTTAATTCTTCCGCCATAATATCCCCCATTCTCATGTATATTTATACATATTTTTTGAATAATAATACATTCTTTTAAGTATTTGTTCAAGACTTTTAATGATACTAAAGTTTAAAAATGCACAGGAAAATTTACAAAACATGAATTATTTGTCTTTCATCATTTTTGCAAAAAAAAGCCCTGAATCCAGTTTAAAAGCCAAATTCAGGACATTGAATCACGCATGACAAAACATCATGCATGCAATGAATTATTCTCCAATTGCATCGATGTAAGAAAGGTTCAATCTTCCCATCTTGTCAACTTCAAGAAGCTTTACAGGAATTACCTGTCCTTCCTTGAGAACGTCAGTAACCTTTTCTACGCGAGTCTTTGAAAGCTTGGAAATGTGGCAGAGGCCTTCTTTTCCTGGGAGGATTTCGATGAATGCACCGAAGTCCATGATGCGCTTTACAGTTCCCTGATAGATTGTGCCTGGCTCTGGATCTTCACAAATTCCCTTGATTGCAGCCTTTGCGGCATCAGTTGAAGTACCTGTTTTTCCGTAAATAGTAACAGTACCGTCATCATCAGTATTGATTGTAACGCCATACTGGGCACAGAGAGCCTTTACGTTCTTTCCGCCAGGTCCGATGAGGGCACCGATTTTGTCAACGGCAATCTTCATGGTGTCAATCTTTGGAGCATACTGGCTGATTGGCTGTGGCTTGTTGATGCATTTTTCCATTATGTCAAGAATATGGTTGCGTCCGCGTTTTGCCTGATCAAGTGCTTTTTTCATGATGTCCATGGAAACACCGGCAATCTTTATGTCCATCTGGAATCCTGTGATTCCGTCTCGTGTACCTGCAACCTTAAAGTCCATGTCGCCAAGATGATCTTCCTCACCAAGAATATCAGAAAGAATTGCGTACTTGGAATAGTTTTCGTCACTCGTAATGAGTCCCATTGCAATACCGGCAACCATCTTTTTCATAGGAACACCGGCAGCAAGAAGTGAAAGACATCCACCACAAGTAGAAGCCTGAGAAGATGATCCGTTAGATTCCATGATTTCAGAAACAACACGAATCGTGTATGGGAATTCTGCCTTTGAAGGAATCATTGGTGCAAGAGAACGGCGAGCAAGGTTTCCGTGACCAATCTCACGTCGTCCTGTAGTAAGCTTACCAACCTCACCTACCGAATATGGAGGGAAATTGTAGTGAAGGATGAAGTTTTCGCTTCTGTCACCTTCAATGTCATCATAAACCTGCTCGTCATTTACAGTACCAAGAGTACAAACGGCAAGAGACTGTGTTTCGCCACGTGTGAAAAGTGCAGATCCATGTGGACGAGGAAGAACGTTAACTTCACATGTAATAGGACGGATGTCTTCTGTACCACGACCGTCAATGCGAAGACCTTTTTCAAGAATTGATGAACGGAGAAGGTTGTACTGAATGTCATCAAAGAGAGCGTTAAAGAGTTTCTTCTGAGTCTCATCTTCAAGCTGCTCTGCATATTTTGCGGAAATCTGCTTCATTACATTTTTTACAGCCTCACCGCGAGCCATCTTTCCTTTCTGGAAACAAGCTTCCTGCATGAGAGGAATTGCCTCAGCCTTAATGGCATCTGCATTTTCAAGAACTGCATTTGAAGGAGCCAATGGAAGCTTTTCCTTTCCGCAAAGCTTTACAAGCTCTTCCTGAAGAAGACACATGTCTGTGATGAATCCCTGTGCTTTTGCAAGGGCACCGAGCATTACGTCTTCAGAAACTTCATTTGCACCGCCTTCAACCATTGTAAATCCGTCTTTAGTACCGGCAACAACGATTTCAAGCTGAACTTTTTCCATCTGCTCATATGTAGGATTTAAAATATATTCACCGTTAAGATATCCGACACGAACAGCTGCAACAGGTCCATGGAACGGAATATCAGAAATGCTTACTGCGGCACTTGCAGCAAGAACTGCGAGAATGTCAGGAGTGTGAACGCCATCAATGGAAACACATGTCGGAACAATCTGAATTTCACGACCGAATGCTGTTTCAAAAAGAGGACGCATAGGTCGGTCAATAAGCCTACTTACAAGAATTTCCTTGTCCTTAGGGCGACCCTCTCGCTTTACAAATCCACCAGGAATCTTTCCTGCGGCATAAAATTTCTCATTGTATTCAACTGTAACAGGAACGAAATCAAGTCCCTCTTTTGCTTCACTTGAAGCACATACCGTGGCAATTACGGAAGTTCCGCCAATCTGCGCATAAACACAACCGTTTGCCTGCTTTCCAATTTTTCCAGTCTCAATGACAAGTTCTGCATCACCAATTTTGCGTGTTAATCTTTGTACCATAAAATAATCCTTAAAATAACCCTTAATTCTTTATCTCTTTTATCCATTATATAACATCAATCCACATAAAACAAACATTATATTTCCGGAAAGGGAAAATCTGTTTTAACAGCCAGATTCACCTGAACAAAAAAAATGACAGCCTTTATCAATTGAGTCAGGCTGCCATATATCACAAATTACTTACGGATTCCAAGTTCCTTGATAAGTGAACGGTATCCTTCAAGGTCTGTGCGCTGGATGTATTTCAACATCTTGCGTCTTGAACCTACAACCTTCAAAAGTCCGCGTGAAGCACCAGTATCCTTTGGGAAAGCCTTGCAATGAGCTGTGAGTTCCTTGATGCGCTCTGTCATCAAAGCTACCTGAACCTTTGCGCTTCCAGTATCGTTTGCATTTGCTCCGAACTTAGAAATGATTGAAGATGAAGTTTCTTTTGTAAGTGCCATAATCTTACTCCTGTAAAATATTTTTTTGCCTTGAATCCAACCGAGAAAAAAGGTGGCGCCTTAAATCCAAGCTGAATTACTAACAGCAAGTTCTTTCTATTTTACACATTTAAGACGTATTGTCAATATTAAGGGAACCTTTATAACAAGAGAACCTATAAAAATTGCAAATTTAATGCCAGCTTCAAAAAAAACGATGTGTCCTACACAAAAAAGGGTAAGGAAACACTGGTGTATGCAAAATCATGACCAAAGCTTTAAAGCCCGAAACACAACACTTTCAAGAGGCCTTTTATTTTGCGGATGCATGCGGGTAGTCTTGACATAACTTCTTTTTTTAGAGATTATAGCTATACTATGAAGAAGGATTTTATTTCCAGGCAGCAGATTGAATCCATGTCCACACAAGATTTGATTGAACTTGCAGATGATTACGGCATTGACATTCCAGATGATTTGAACAGGTGTTTTATCCTGGGGGAAATTCTTGATGCCATTGAGGAATTCTCAAACGCACGGGAAGAAACTGTTGCAATAACAGATGACAATGTTTCGATTCCAGACACTCTTCCAAATTCTTACAACAATACATGCATAGATGCAGTCCTGAGAAATCCGGCATGGGCTTTTGTCTATTGGGACTTAAAGGAACATGACATAAAAAAACTCAAAGAAGACATAAGTTTTGACGGTCTTTTCATAAGGGCATCTTTCTATGATAACGCTGATGATGACAAGCCGGAAGATTATTTTGACGTTCATGTGGATTTTTCTCCGAAAGAACAGTACATTTTGATTCCAAACGGTAAAAAAAATGTAAGATTCGATCTCATGGCAAACCTGAATGAAAAAACAGAGGCTCTTGCAACATCCAGAATGATTTCAATACCTTCTGAAAACGAAAAAATCCAGAAAATTCAGCCGGGAATGAAACTTGATTTTCCTGAGCTTGTAAAACTTTCAGGCATAGACAAGATTCTGCATGACCATTACCTTAACCACAGGCAGTCATTTTCAGAATAGGAGTCATTTCCAACAGCTTCAGTTTTTGGGGATATACAAATTAAGAGGTTTTTAAGACTTGACGCACATGAAGATGAACGAAACCTCTTTAAGGCAATTTAAAGTGTTTTATTTAATCGAAAAAGGCGAGGAATAAATATGAAAGAAAAAAAGCTTGTACTGATTCTTGAAGCATCACAGGGATATTTAAGGGATATTGAGAATCCAGAAAAGTTTACCGCACAAAACAGCATATTGTTTTCAGCAATTTCAGAAACATATATTCCACTCCTTAACATGATGGCAAGACTTGAGGGAGAAGGCATTCCATTCAAACTTGGCATTGTGCTTTCACCTGTTGTCTGTGAACTTCTGTCTGACGCCCAGGTGCAAAAACAGTACATGGATTACCTCGACAGCCTGATTGAGCTTGGAAAAAAGGAAATCGAACGATGCAAGGGCACGGAATGCGAAAATCTTTCAAGAAAATACCTTGAAAAATATGAAAAGCTCAAGAACGATTTCACGGAAGTCTATGAAGAAAACATACTTGCAAAATTCAGGTACTACGCAAAAAAAGATATAATCGAACTGATTTCAACGACAGCCACAAGCGCATATCTCCCGCACATAGAGGATTTTACGGAAGCTGTAAACGCTCAGGTTGAAACAGGACTTTACTCGCAGAAATATTTCTTCGGCGAAGCAGGTGACGGTTTTTACATTCCATATTCGGCATGGTGCAAGAGCCTTGAATGGACACTTCGTTCATATGGCGCAAACTATACAATCGTAGATGCACGCTCTGTGCTTTTTTCCAAAGAATGCCCCGAAAAAGGAATTTTTTCACCGGTAAGGACACGAACATCTTTGGTTCTTTTCCCAAAAGATCCAGATACCCTATCAGAAATCATGGGTGAAGAAGGATATGCTTCAAACGACATGTACAGATGCGAATTCCGCGACATAGGATTTGACCTTTCGCAAGAAGAGCTTTCTCCTGTATTCCAGAAAGACAGCATAAGGCATCAGACAGGTTTCAAGTATTGGACAAACGAAAGTGAGGATGACGACCCTGTTTTTTATGATGCTGAAAATGCAGAAAAGCAGATTGTGACAGATGCCATGGATTTCTATGAAAAAAAGGCAAAAAAACTTGAAGAGGCACAGAAGATTCTTGCTGATGAGGATGCATGCCTCATAGAAGTCATACCGATGGAAATTCTCGGTCAAAAATGGCATGAAGGCATGAAGTGGCTTGAGGAAGTTATACGATGCACAGCTTCAAGACAGGGATTCAAGCTTGACGTATGCAAGAACATGATTGCAAACCAGTTCACGCTTCCAAAAATCACGCCATTCCCATGTTCTTCAAGCGGCCTTGGATTTGGAGAAGATTTTATTGAAAATTCAAACGACTGGATTCTCCGCTACATGAGAAAAGCCACAGAAAGAATGATTGACATTGCAGAGCGTTTTCCTGGGGAAACAAGCCTGAAAGAAAGGCTTTTAAACATGGCAAGCAAGCAGATTCTTCTTTCCCAGAGCAGCGACTGGGCATTAATGCTGCACAACAAGGAACTCACAGACTATGTGGAAAAACTTTTCACAAACCAGATTCTTACATTCTCAAGGGTTTTTGATGCACTTGCATGCAATACGGTAAGCACGGAATGGCTCACGAACTGCGAAAAAAAGAGCACGATTTTCCCTTGGCTCAACTACAGGGTCTTCAGCAAGAAAAAATAAATGACATTGTGACATATCATTAGGGAACCTCCAAAAACTGAAGTTTTTAGAGTTCCCCATTATAAAAAACATAAAAGGCGCTGAAACATCAAAAATGCTTCGGCGTTTTTTTTTGGGGGAAAATATTTTCAGGGAAACATAAGGAAAGCTCTGAAAACGCTTTTTAAAGATGAATAAAAAAAATCCGGAACGGCAAAACACATGCTGTCCCGGACATGCCGACAACGGCCCCAAAACAGAAATTCCAGGGCCTGTCACCACTATTTCATTATTTCAAAAGTTCATTCATTGCCTTTATGAAATCGGCAGGATTCTTGAGCTCGGCACCGCTTATGAGGAGAGCCTGGTCAAGAAGAACTTCGCTTATATTCTTTACAGTCTCGTCAGAAAGATCGCCTTCAAGCTTCATTACGACAGGATGGTCTGCATTAACCTCAAGAATAGGCTTTACGAGGCTTTCGCCACCCTGGCCCATTGCCCTCATCATGCGTTCCATCTGGAGCGAAGGATCCTTTTCGTCAACTACGACACAAGAAGGACTATCTGAAAGGCGTTTTGAAAGCACAACATCCTTTACGCGGCCTTCAAGCACTTTCTTGATTTTTTCCTGAACAGGCTTGAAAGCTTCTTCCTTTTTCTTTGCCTCTTCCTTGTCAACGCCAAGTTCATCATCACTTCCTGCGCGGTTTACGGCCTTGAGTTCAAAATCCTTGTATTTTGCGTAAGAAGGAATTACTATGTCGTCAATGTCATCAGCCATGATAAGAACTTCAAATCCCTTCTTCTTATATGCCTCAAGAAGAGGTGATGAACGCAAATTCGTTTCATCGCTTCCCGTAATGTAATAAATTGCCTTCTGCTCGTTCTTCATGCGCTGAACGTAATCTGCAAAACTTGTCCATTTGTCATCACCCGTGCCAGAAGCATCAGTTGACTTGAACCTTACGATTTCAGCAAGTTCCTCACGATTTGCAAAATCAGAATAAAGTCCTTCCTTTATCGGACGATTGTAGTTCTTTACAAAAGCCTTGTATTTCTCAATCTTTGCCTTGTCATCATCAGAAAGATCCTTTTCATCTTTCTTCAAAAGTTCTTCTGCACCATTTACAAGCTTCCTGAATTCACCCAAAAGCTTTTTAACCGACTGAGTCTTGATGTTGTCAAGAATCCTGTTCTGCTGCAAAATCTCACGGCTTACATTCAAAGGAAGATCCTCAGAATCAATGACACCGCGAACAAACCTCAAATAGCTAGGCAAAAGCTCACGGTCATCATCAGTAATGAAAACACGCTTTACGTAAAGTTTCAATCCGCTCTTGTAATCAGCCTGATACATGTCAAACGGAGCCACCTGAGGCACATAGAAAAGTGTCGTATATTCCTGAGTTCCCTCGGCATGAGTATGAACATACATCAAAGGATCGGTTCCGTCATGGCTTATCGTCTTGTAAAAATCATTGTAATCTTCTTTTTTAAGCTCAGACTTTGACTTTTTCCAAAGTGCGCTTGCAGAGTTTACCTGCTCAGTCTTTGTCTCAGTTCCGTCAGCCTTGCCGTCCTTGTCATACTTGTTCTGCGTATATGTAAGATAAATAGGGAAAGCGATATGGTTTGAATATTTCTTTATGAGGTCATCAATCTTCCATCTTGATGCATAATCTTTGGAATCGTCATTCAAGTGCATCTCGATTGCAGTACCGCTGGTCTCTTTTTTGTCAAATCCATACTTGCAGAATGCTTCATTCTTAAAGTCAAGTTCCTCGACATCATAGGAATTTGTTCCGTCAGAAGACCAGTGCCAGACTTTTCCGTCACCGGCGGCCTTTCTCGTATATACGTCTATCTTTGATGCTGCCATGAATGCAGAATAAAATCCGACACCAAACTGTCCGATGAGGTCTGAAGATGTATTTGTCTCAGAAAGTTTTTCAATGAAAGCCTTTGTTCCAGATCTTGCAATTGTTCCAAGATTGTTGTTGAGGTCATTTTCATCCATTCCAATTCCAGAATCCTGAACAGTAAGGATGTTTTTTGCATCATCAAACGTAATGTTGATTTTTGGCTCAAAACTGATTGCCTTGTAAGCATCGTCGCTGACAGTAAGATACTTGAGCTTGTCGAGCGCATCGGAAGCATTAGAAACAATCTCGCGAAGGAAAATATCCTTATTGGAATACATTGAGTGGATGATGAGTTTTAAAAGCTGATTTACTTCAGTCTGAAATTGATATTTAGCCATATATGCTCCTATAAATATTCATGGAATCCAAACTTAAATTTCATGGATTCCTTTAATTTTCTTTTTAGCCCAT
Source organism: Treponema sp. (assembly GCA_045627025.1). Classification (GTDB taxonomy): domain Bacteria; phylum Spirochaetota; class Spirochaetia; order Treponematales; family Treponemataceae; genus Treponema_D. The sequence continues at coordinate 35,279 of JAZQMW010000003.1, forward strand.
TCAGGGACAATGGTAAAACCACTTTTTCCAAGGAAACACCAATTTATTCTACAGGGAATAAATCAGGGTCAACCTTGATATCCGCAAATCGTGAAAACAAGAACCTTGCACGATTTTCAGGGAAGTGCCGGTTAATTTCACCTCAATTAATCAGCGCTTTTCTAAAGATAATCAATTTTTTCTGAAAATGCAAACAAAGAATGCACAAAAGAACGCAAGAGTTGCATTTTTTTTATGCCGTCTTTGCAAAACATGACGAAAGCAAAGGCATTCCATCCAATTGAAACGAAACTTTTTTTTTGATATAATTTTACTACTATTTTTTTAATTTTAAGGGATTTATTATGGCAGACCAGAAAGAATTGTTCCAGTCGGTTGTTGTGGAAGCAATAAAGCTTTTCATGCAGGAGAAATCCATTTCTTTTGATGGAGATGTGGAAAAACTTGTTCGTGTGGAAAATCCGCCGAAACCAGAAATGGGAGATTTGGGATGTCCTATGTTCCCGTTTGCAAAATCACTCAAAATGGCTCCAATTGCAATTGCAAAAGAAGTTGCAGACATAATCAACAGAAATAAAGTGGAGCTTGGAGAAATTCTTGCAGTAGGCCCTTACGTAAACATAAAGCTTGACAAGGCAAATGCATCATCACAAATACTTAAAACAATCTTAAATCAAAAAGATAATTATGGTTCTTTCGGTTCAGACGGTAAAAAACCGCTTGAAGGAAGAAAAATCATGATAGAATTCTCTTCACCAAATACAAACAAACCACTTCACCTCGGACACATGAGAAACGATGCCCTAGGAGAATCAGTAAGCAGAATTCTAAAGAAAGCAGGTGCCGAAGTATGCAAGGTGGACCTCATAAACAATCGCGGCGTACACATATGCAAAAGCATGAGGGCATACCAGCTTTTCCATGAGGCAAATGGAGATACACCGGAGACTCTTGGCATAAAGGGCGATCATTTTGTCGGACAGTGCTATGTTGAATTCGACAAATATTCAAAAGAACATCCGGAAGCACTTCAGGAAGCCGAAGACATGCTCATAAAATGGGAATCAGGCGACAGGGAAATCCGGGAACTTTGGCAGAAGATGAACACATGGACGCTTGACGGCGTAAAGGAAACATACAAGAGAACCGGCATCGAATTCGACAGGTTCTATTTTGAAAGCGACACATACCTCAAGGGAAAGGACGAAATATTGAAGGGGCTTGAAAAAGGAGTTTTCTTCAAGGCTGATGACGGCTCCGTAAGGATTGACGTTACAGATGTTGTCGGAAAGGGAAAAGATGAAGACAACCACGAAAAAGTCCTTCTCAGAAAAGACGGAACTTCAGTATACATCACGCAGGATATCGGTACAGCAATAAGCCGACATGCAGACTGGCCTTTCAACGAACTCATTTATGTAGTTGCAAGCGAGCAGAACTACCACTTCAAGATTTTATTCCATATTTTGAAAAAACTTGGATTTGACTGGACGGACAAACTCTATCATTTGAGCTACGGACTTGTAAACCTTCCTTCAGGACGCATGAAAAGCCGAGAAGGAACAGTTGTGGACGCAGATGACCTCATAGACAGCCTGCACAAAGATGCTCTCAAGGCAATCCAGGACAGGGAAAGGGAAGGAGCACTTGATGCCGATGACGTAGCGGAAAAAATCGCACTTTCAGCCCTTCACTACTATCTTCTCAACGTCGCACCAATAAAAGACATGCTCTTCAATCCTGAAGAATCACTCAGCTTCAACGGCAATACGGGACCATATCTCCAGTACATGGGCGCAAGAATTGCATCCATTTTAAGAAAAGCTTCAGAAAACGGACTTACACCGGATTCAAGCGACGAGTCACTCGCAATGCTGAAACATGAAAGCGAATGGAATCTCATAAAGGATTTGCAGCGATTCCCGGAAATTGTTGCAAAATGTGCGGAAAACCTCGATCCAAGCCCAATGGCAATCTATACATATGATGTCTGCAAGTCATTCAGCGCATTCTACAGGGACTGCCCTATTCTTGGAGCCGCAAAAGACAATGAAAAGCTTGCAAAATCACGTCTTTGTCTTGCAGAATGCACGCTCACGGTATTGAAAAGCGCAATGGAACTTGTTCTTGTTCCATTCCTTGAAAAAATGTAGCATACGTCATGGCCATGTCAAAAAGGCATGGCCATGTTTGTTTTAGGGAATAAATTCTATACATACAGGGGAAATTTATGAAAAAGATTATTTCTGGTAAAGTCCGCGAAGTCTATGACTTGGAAGACGGAAGAATGGTGATTGTCACAACAGACCGCATTTCTGCATTTGATGTAATACTGCCGACAATGATTACGGACAAGGGCAAAGTTTTGAATGCACTTTCAAACTTCTGGTTCAACCACACAAAGGACATTGTAAAGAACCACATGATTTCTTCTGACCTGAAGGACATGCCGAAGGAGGGCCAGAAACCTGAATATGAAGGACGCACTATTCTCGTAAAAAAACTCAAGATGATTCCATATGAAGTAATCGTACGAGGTTACATGTTTGGTTCAATGTATGAAGCTTACAAAAAAGGCGAAGAATTCCTCGGACACAAGTTCGACAAGGAATACAAGCAGGCAGAAAAGCTTGATGAGCCTATCGTGACACCTTCAACAAAAGCAGCAGAAGGTCATGACATCAATGTTACGCTTGACTACATGAAAAAAGATCTCGGTGATGAGCTTGGAACAAAGATTGAAAAGGCAGCTCTTGCAGTATACAAGAAATGCTATGAGCATGCATACAAAAACGGAATCATAATCGCCGACACGAAATTTGAATTCGGTCTTGACGAAAACGGTGATCTTGTACTTGCTGACGAAGTTCTCACTCCAGATTCAAGCCGATTCTGGGATCTTTCAAAGTACGAGGTTGGAGGAAGCCCGGCAAGCTATGACAAGCAGTTTGTACGCGACTGGCTCAAGAACAACAATCTTGCAGGAGATCCTAACATCAAGGAAATTGCAAAAGACGTCGTAGAAGCCACAAGCAAAATCTATCACGAATGTCAGGAAAAAATCTGCCACTAAGCAATTCCTGGTCTTTATGAAACACTGAACAAAGGCTGAAATAAAATGCATTGACGGAGCCTCTAGAAATTTCGGTTTTTAGAGGCCAATTCAAAATGCAAGCCCCTTAAAAAGAGCAAAACTGAAAAAAAAACTGTTTCTGGGGCAAAAAAAATGCATTTTCTGTTTTTTTTCGCATATATGTATGGTAATGAGAAAAATTTATTTACTTTTTGCCATACAGGCAGCATTCAATGCAGAATTTGCAGTTTCAGCCTCGTTTAATTCGCTAGCACTCTCGTCTGGCGTAAAATTCACATTTCCATTTGAAGACAAGGTCTTTAATGATGAAAAAGCGACATTCAAATACAATGCAGGATTCAAGCTCAGCGTGACAAACCTGACGATATCGTTTTCTGCAATATCGGATACGGTAAAATTCCATGATGCCGCACAATATGACGCAAATGACTTCATGAAAAGCACATCATGCAGTTACGGAATGAAATATCATCTTGCATCATCATTCCTGAACATGGACATTTTCGCGGGCACAATCCATTACAAAAACTCAATTTCAAGACTGAAAACCCCGTACTTTTCATCTCCTTCCGCATTAAGGAAACCCATACTGCAAACAATGGGAATATCTCCATGCCTCCCGACACAAGAGTCCGAAGTAAAAGAAAAATCCATATGCATATGCGCAAGTCCATCTGCCAAAACACATTTAATGCCGAATCTTGAAGCAGCATTCATGGAAGGAAAAAGCACATACGCATCCTTAAGGAAACGATTCTCGCTGCCTTTCATTCCAAGCGGACAGATTTCTTTCACAGCCGCATCATTTCCACTCGAAAGAAAAAGTTCAACATCATGGTTCATGACAGAAAAACCATTTCCAAAAAAAGATTACAAATGCATTGAAAACGAAACAAACCTTCTTTTTCCTAATTTAAGGTTATCTTATGCATTAGGTGCATATCAGCATCCTTTCGGAGGCACAACATCATTCTTCAGGACGCAGGATTACATGCTTCTTGGAAATTTCACGATGCACACGTTTTTTTTCCTGGCAGACAGCGACCTTATCACACTTGACGGAACATCGCCACACGTCAAAAAACAAACATGCATAAATCCGCAGTACAAATTCAACTTTGAAGAATCATGGCTTAACATCGGAATCCTTTTTCAAGATGATTTCAAGGAAACAAAAGAACGCTTAAAAAAAGACATAAACGTACATATGACAAAATGCACGCTGAATTTCTACACAAAGAAATTTTCAATCTATGCAAACGGACAAACATCTTATTCCACGGAAGACGAATTTTACAAATATGGCGGACAGATACGTTTTTACAAGAATTTCAAGCCGTTAAAAACAAATCTTTCATTCTCGTACAAAAATGAAGAAAAGATAAAAAACACATATTCCATATCAGCTGGAATCACGCCAAAAAAATCACTTCTCTCTTCATTAAGCATGAACGGAACATTTGTGGAAAAAAATCACGAGGTGGAAAAAAAATTCTCAACATCGGCAAGTTTTTCGGCACGTACAAATAAAATTAAAGCAAGTTTAAAATGTGAATTCTCCGTAGACTTCAAATGAAAATCAAATTGTCATGGGAACCTCTAAAAATTGCAACTTTTAGAGGTAATTTCAAGACTTTGTACTCACAGGCGTCTCTATTTTTGAAATGCGCACATCTTAACTGCATACACGGAAGTTCCATCTTCAAGCTTTTTTTCACCACTTTTGGAAAAGCCATGCTTTTCATAAAAATGAATCGCTTTAAAATTTTCCTCAAGAACCCACAACATGTTGCACTTTTTCTGATTTAAGGCAAATTCAATAAGTTTTCCGCCAATTCCAAATCCCGTGAAAAATGAATCAACATACAATTCAATGATTTCATTTCCATCAACATGAATGACACCTTTTACAAACTCATCATCGTAAACATAATAGCCTTCAAGCATCAGCGGATTATCAATAAAACTTTCAGCAAGCGGATACACTTGCATTTCCCCAAAAGACACTTTATCGTCTTTAAAAATATTCCTGTAATTGAGTCTTTTTGAGAAAATCAATATTTCAGCAATTCTTGAAGCATCTTCAACTTTGGCAGCCCTTATCAATTAACCGACTCCTTTAATTTAATTCAATTTAATCTTTACAAAACCTTAAAAAAACATTTTTAGATATGGCCTTTTCAAACTGGCAAATTCAAAAGGTTTTTATCAATATAATCAACAAGCATTTCCCTTGAAACTACCTGAACGGCACTAAAACCAAGCTCTTTTGCAACATCCACATTCGGTTTCCTGTCATCAAAGAAAATGCATTCTTCTGATTTAAGATTATATTTATCTAAAAGCGCATTATATATATCTTTCTCAGGTTTCAAAAGGTGAACCTCATACGAAACAATGCGTCCGTCCACATATTTCATGAAATCCGCACTCTCAGCATGCACCTTGAAAAGTTCTTTCGGATAATTGGAAAGAAGATAGATTCCATATTCCTTTTCTTTAAGAAGCCTCACCCTTTCCCAAACATCAGGACGGGCAACATGCATTTTGTCAGGATTATCAAGCAGATAGCATATCGAGCCGTAATATTCAGGACACGACTCACGAAACATTTCCCTGATTTCATCAATTGTCTTTACGCCGCGGTCAAAAAACTCTGTCCAAATTTCCGGGCTGAACATTTTTTTTCCAGCATCATCAATATATTCTAAGTCAAGCCCGGATTCCATGAAAAGTTCCTGCCACCTGTATTCCAAAAGAACTTCACCTATGTCGAAAACAACATTTTTTATCATAAATCCTCCGTTTGCACATTCACCTGCAAAATCTCCAAAAAAAAATAAAGTCAAGCTTAATTCGAAAACAACTTCCAGTCTTCCATTTAAACATAAATCTCAAAATTTTCCAATATCATGATAAAAATAAAAATAAAAATATTCAAAATATGTGTTGAAAAAATCACTTTTATCCTATAAAATACATTCGGATTTTTTTATAATGGAAACAATTATCAATTTTCTTTCTTCATACATTTCATACTGGCCAATCACGGTATTCATTGCACTTCTCCTCGCCGGAATCAATTTTCCAATATCAGAAGACGCAATAATAATCATATCGGCAGGTTTTTGCCAGGAAGACAAATCCATATTGGTGCCAACACTCATAGCCATCTACACAGGGGTCGTCATAAGCGACTGCATGTCGTATTTCACGGGTTTTGCAGTATCAAGGGGACTTTTAAACTTCAAGAAGCTCAAGAAGATGATAAATTCACCAAAAGCAAAATTCGTGGAGCAAAGAATATTGAAACACGGATTCGTCACATTCATCACGACAAGATTCGTTCCTTTCGGAGCAAGAAATCTTCTTTTCATTACTTCAGGACTTTTAAACCTAAACTTCAAGAAATTCATAATATTTGATTCAGTTGCGGCACTCATAAGCAACATGACTCTTTTTTGGACAATTTACTACATCGGAAATTCAGGAAGCCCAATTCTTAAAGTCATCAGCATGATTCTTCTTTGCGTACTCGTAACACTCATCATCAGAAGCATCTACAAAATGCACAAATTCACAATCGATTACGAAAAAAATCACTCAGATTCTGAATAATCACGATTGCATATAATTTAAGTTTATCATCAGATTTTTACTCTTTTTTTTTTCAAGAAATCAATCTGGTTATATGAATTTATATCATTTTTGAGTATATTCATAATATCAGATTTGATGTACATTCTATAAAACCCAATTTTCGGGTTTGAGAAATCATTTTGATGGAGAATATTTATGGACCAGAGACTTTTAACAATACAGGACATTTCATGTGTCGGACAATGTTCGCTCACGGTTGCACTTCCGGTAATTTCAGCATGCGGCATAGAGACTGCAATTCTTCCAAGTTCAGTGCTTTCAAACCACACGATGTTCTCATCATGGACATTCAACGACCTCACATCCGACATGGAAAACATCTTGAACGAATGGAAAAAGCAAAAAATAGATTTCAGTGCATTCTACACAGGATACGTCAGTGAAGCACAAATTCCTGTAATAAAGAAAATCATAAAGGAAACAGCAAGAAAAGATGCAATTGTAATCGTAGACCCGGTAATGGCAGACAATGGCAAAATGTATCCGGGATTCGCACCTGACTTCCCAAAGAAAATGGCAGTTCTCTGTGACGGTGCGGATGTAATAATCCCAAACATCACGGAAGCATCTTTCCTTCTTGGAGTTGAATATCCTGGAGACAGCTATGACAGGGACTATATTGAAAACATGTGCATGAATTTAAGGAAACTCGGCGCAAAAAACGTAATCCTCACGGGTGTAAGCTTTGAAAAAGACAAGGTTGGATGTTGCATTTTTGACGGCCAGAATTTTGAATATGTATTCAACAAAAAAATAGACGCAAGTTTCCACGGAACAGGCGATTGTTTTGCATCAAGTTTTGCAGGTGCCCTCTGCAGGGGAAAATCAATGAAAGAATCATGCCAGATTGCATGTGATTTTGTATGCGAATCAATCAGAAAAACACTCGGCGACAACGAGCATTTCTATGGCGTAAAATTTGAAAAGGCACTTCCGCTTCTTGTAAAGGAACTCAACTAGCATGACAATCACATACAAGGTAAGAAAAGGACTTTACGTCAACATGACAAACAGATGCAACTGCTCATGCACTTTCTGCCTCAGGAAAAACGGACCTACGGCATACGGCTCTGCGCCTTTGTGGCTTGAAAGGGAACCTGACGTAACTGAAGTCTGCAAGGATATTGAAAAACATAACTTTGATGACTTTGAAGAAATTGTGTTCTGCGGATATGGTGAACCAACGGAAAGGCTTTCGGACATTCTTGAAGTATGCAGATTCATAAAATCAAAATCAAGCATTCCAGTAAGATTAAACACAAACGGACTTTCTGATCTTCTTTACGGAGAAAATACAGCTCACCGACTGAAAGGTCTCATAGATGCAGTTTCCATAAGCCTCAATGCAGTAAACAAAGAAGATTACCTAAAGGTGACAAATGCAAGCTACGGCCTCAAATCATTCGATTCAATGCTTTCATTTGCAAAGGATTGTACCAAATACGTTCCAAGCGTAACCATGACTGTCGTAGACAAAGTTACAAGCGAAGATGACCAAAAAAAGGCTGCCGAAATATGCAAGAATCTTGGGGTAAAACTCAGGATAAGGCCTTTGGAAAGCTAAGGAAACACTGGTTTATTCTATAGGGAATAAATCTGTGTTAACCCTAAAGGACATCATATTTCATTGGGAAAAAACGTACGCCGCCAAAGCTTTTTTCGAAATCAGTATCGTAAAATCCAAAATGGCGGTATATTTCATGGGCGTATGGAGAAGAATTCACTGTAATATAATCTGAAGGACATTCTGAAAGAACCTTCTCAAAAAGCATGCGCCCTATTCCTTTTTTCTGATATTCACTTTTTATGAAAAAAAGCGCAATATGCGTTCCTTCACTTCTGGTGGCAATTATGCCCGCAAGTTTTTCATTGTCAAAAGCACCATAAACGGTTAATGACTCCATGAATTTCTTGTCTTCAAACGATATCTTGAAAAAAGTTTCTATGCCTTCGTCTGTATAATCAGGAGCCTCAAACTGCATGAAAACATCCCTGACAAGCTCAAAAACTTCATCGCACATGTTTTTTTCTATTTTGCGTAAAATCATGTTAACATTTTATAACAAATTCATTTACGCATCAAGCAAAAGCATTCTGACACGACACAAGCTTTCACAATCAAGAAGGATTCAACATGGCCTTTTTATTCCATGCGTAAACAGCGGCCTTTTTTCCGTTTACAAGAACATCATTCCTAAGCATTGCACCTTTCAGGGAATCGCCAGAAGATGCAAAAGGAGAGGAATCAAATGAAGATTCAAACAATTCTTTTGCGGCGGTAAGAATGCACAAAGAAGCTCCATTTTTTGTAACGCGATACAGCTCTTTCAGCATTCCGTCATAAAGGGTTCGAAGTTTTTTGTCATCCCTTAAGTCTCCCTGCCAAAATCCCCATGGAGGATCAGTTATGACACAGTCTACACTCTCGTCTTCAAGATAATCAAGATTTACAACATCTGCCTTTCGGCATCCTTTTATTTTTTTTACAAGCTCAGGGTCTATTTCGGAAGCAATTATTTCAGATTTTGGATAAATTTGCCTAAGGCGTTTTACAATTCCACCGTGACCGGCAAAAGGGTCAAGAATTACAGAAGGTTCCTTTGAATCTGCAAAAGCTGCAAGAAGGGTCACGAACTCAGGCCTCAATTCCCCTTTTTCAAGATATTTTTCCGTACTCTGCTTTTTTGTCATTCTAAGTGCAAAGCATGCATATCCGTCGGTACGCGTCAAAAACCAAAATTCCGTGTCACCGCCAAGCCTGTCAGGCCTCATCCCCGTCTGCATGGAAATCTGCTTTTCCACATTTGCCATGACGTTTTTATTCACGGATGTAAACACGTTTGCTGTGCTGAATCTGAGCCTGAACGTTTTATACCGCTGCCTTGCAATTTCATGAACATGAACATCAGGAATGCGTATTTTGTTTGCCATCACTTCAAAAGAAGGTACCTTGCCGTTTTTGGGATTCTTTCCCTGCGCATTCCATTCCTTGAGAACAAGAAAACAATTGTTGAGAAAGTCTGCATTTACAGCCTGAAAAGGATTTTTGTCAATACAAAAGCGTATGAATCCGCTTGAAACCTTCACATCCCTGACACCAGGAACAACACCAACAAGTGCTTTTGGAACCACCTTTTCAAATCCTGGAGAAAAAACTGCAGCAAGTTGAAACATCATTTACCACCTTTTGCATCACAAGTGTATCATAAATATGTTTACTTGGACAATACATTTCATTTCAAGGGAATAATCGCAAGTAAAAAATATGTCAGCATAAAAAAAACCGAACCACAAGGATTCGGTTTCATAAAACAATTTGAAGATTTCAAAAAAATGAAAATTTCAATAATGCTTTATTTAAGTGCTTCGGCTACTGCACATGCTATAACAAGCTTTCAGCTTGTTACGAGTTTTCTTTCGAAAACTCGCAATTTTGTTTCATTTATTTAAGAGCCTCTGCAACAGCAACTGCACAAGCAACTGTACAACCTACCATTGGGTTATTTCCCATTCCCATGAAGCCCATCATCTCTACGTGTGCTGGAACTGATGAAGATCCTGCAAACTGAGCGTCTGAGTGCATGCGTCCGAGAGTATCTGTCATACCGTAAGATGCTGGACCTGCAGCCATGTTATCTGGATGCAATGTGCGTCCTGTACCGCCACCAGATGCTACAGAGAAGTACTTTTCACCATGCTCAAGCTTTTCCTTCTTGTATGTACCTGCAACTGGGTGCTGGAAACGTGTTGGGTTTGTAGAGTTTCCTGTGATTGAAACATCAACACCTTCGTGCCACATGATTGCAACACCTTCGCGTACATCGTCTGCACCGTAGCACTTAACGATAAGGCGCTCTGGGTTTGAACCGTAAGGAATTTCCTTAACAACAGTCAAAGCCTTGTCTGTTCCTTCACCGTTGAAGTAGTCAAACTTTGTCTGAACGTATGTGAATCCGTTGATGCGGCTGATAATCTGTGCTGCATCTTTTCCGAGTCCGTTGAGGATAACGCGAAGCTTGTTCTTGCGAACTTTGTTTGCGTTTGCAGCAATCTTGATTGCACCTTCAGCAGCTGCGAATGATTCGTGTCCTGCAAGGAATGCGAAACACTTTGTCTCTTCTGAAAGAAGACGTGCACCAAGGTTTCCGTGTCCGAGACCTACCTTGCGGTCATCTGCAACTGAACCAGGAAGACAGAATGCCTGAAGTCCGATTCCGATGTTTGCAGCGGCTGTTGAACCAGTCTTGTCTCCGTCTTTCTGAGCCTTCTTGAGAGCAATTGCTGAACCAAGAACATATGCCCACTTTGCATCTTCAAAACAAATCTGCTGTGTTGACTGACAGAAAGTCGGATCGTAGCCATGTCGTTCTGTGAGCCAAGGAGTTGCATCA
>JAZQMW010000004.1:0-8713 GCA_045627025.1 Treponema sp.
TGATCCTGAGTATACGTCGCAGATTACCTATGACTCGGCACTGCTTCGCTCTCCCCAGGATTTTAGCTGGTCTGACATACATTCTTCGTATTATCAGGTAAAGTCGCCTGTCAAGCTCAACAGTACCATAAGCTACATGGATTCTTTTGCATCCATGAAAAATACGTTCCTCTTTGAGCCTGTCTATCAGACTCACCCGAATCTTGACGGATACAAGACTGATTCCGAAATCAATACCGTCAGGAAAACCGACTATGAAGCGAAAAAACTTGACCTTACAAATACGAATGGCGTATCATTCAAGCCTTTTGTTTTTTCAGAATGCTTTAACAATACCGGTATTGAATGGAATACAACCATAAAGATGGTAAGGACCAAATTCATAGGTGATGCTGAAAATCCGGAATGGGACTATCTTACGACTGAACTTTGGAATGAAGAATGCGTGACTGTCCATACCCTGACTGCGAACCTCTGTGCCCAGGAAGGTGATTTTTCCCAAAAACTTGCGCTTTCCACCAATCTTCCTCCTCAGCTTGATGAATATACCGGAACCCTTACGTTTACGTTTCCGCATGTGGAGCTTGCTTTTTCAGAAGGACTGAAGAAAGAAAGTGTTGATTCTGATGAGTTTTTATGGAAACCGTTCCAGCAGTCGGCGTCATTGAAATTTTTTGACAACAATTTGTGCTTTACGGAATCGTATAATTATGAGACTGAGGAAAGATACCATGATTTGCTCAAGCTTGCGCTTTCATACAAGGGGCTTCAGCTTGGCTACACGCAGCAGTATGCGGTCGGATACAAGGCAAAATACAGTGACAGCGGCATTTTCTCTGGATGGGTAGCAAAAGGGGATTCTGAAAAGGAATTCATTCCATATTCTGCAAGCCTTGCGTATTCTTCCCAGAACAAGACATACAGATACTGGAAGAACAGGATTACGTGGGCACCGGGACTTTCTGCAAGCATCGTTTATGATTTCGTGAAACCGACAAGCAGCTATTTCAGATTTGTACCGTCGGTTTCGTTCAAGATACATGAACAGTTTGAGCTTACTTTCAGTGCCGAATCCCAAAATGATGTCATTTTCAGGTATTTCCAGAAATACATGGGATATGACGGAGCTATCAGCGGAGAAACGAATCCTTTAAAGGACTTGTATAATTCATTCAAATTCTGGGGCGATGACGGAATGTGGGAAGAAGGACAGACTACAAGACGTGCCTCGGGATACAAGATCAAGAATCTCAAGGTGTCGATTGTAAGGATGCTTCATGACTGGGATATGGAAGGAAGCCTTGAATTCAAGCCAAGATACATTACGAATGACGATGGAAAAAAGGAATACGACTATCATCCGTACATATCATTCAGGATTTCATGGAGACCTATGGCAAGCATGAAGACTGAGATTGTGGATGAATATGGAGAATGGAAGCTCAATCCTTAGCGTGTCCTAGACATGCCGCCTGATGCCGTCGAATTTTATTTTGTATAAAAACAACCCCTGTGGTGGTGCCGTAACGCCTGCGTTTTTTCTGTCGCGGCTTTCAAGGATTTTCTTGAAATATTCTCCATCCTTTCCGTTATGCTCAGCCTGCAGCAAAGTACCTGTAAGCGAGCGTACCATTTTCCAGAGAAATGACGACGCCTCAATCTGGAATACAAGAAGATCCGGGTTTTCCTTGTCCCAGTAGAAAAATGCACTGTCGATGTATCGGTTCGTGGAAATGCTTTTATCTCCAGCCGCCGTAAAAGTTGCACAGTCAATTTCTCCCTTAAGGTGGGAACACATGTCGTTCAGCCTGTCTATGTCTGGCCTGTAGTGTATGAACCATCTGTATCGGTTTTCGCTTGCGAAAGGGGGAGTGACTGTCTGTATGAAATATCTGTAAACTCTTGAAGTTGCAGAAAACCTTGAATTGAAATCGTCACAAACTTTTTTTGCCGAAATGATTCTTATGTCCCTCGGGAGAAATGCATTTAACGCACGCACGTAATTTTTTTCAGGTATGCTGTCTGCCGGAGAAAAAAAATTTGCCGCCTGTGAAAATGCATGTACTCCGCTGTCAGTCCTGCCTGAGCCATACAGGTTTATCTTTTCTCCAAGCATTTTCTGCAATGCCGATTCTATTTCTCCCTGTACAGTACGGACCGGTTCTCCTCCATTTGATTTGTCCTGCCTCTGCCAGCCGCAGAAATCCGTACCGTCATATGATATTTCAAGAAGTATGTTATTCATCTTCTTCGTCTTCATCATCTTCAGAGAAAATATTATTTGACGAAAGCTCTTTTGCTATGTTGTCATATAACGCTCGTGCAGTTTCGAGAAGCGGACCTGGTTTTGCCTTGCTTGACTTTCCGAGTCCGAAGATTCTTGCGATTGCCCTTTTGCTTTCATCAAGCTTCTTCAGCCTGAGTTCGAGATTTTCTTTCTGGCCATACTTGAACTCAAGAAGACCACCCATGAAAATCACTCCGTCGTATCCGTAATTTTTATCCGTATCAGGTCCGAAGTTTGCAATGTTTTCGATGGTTTCCGTCTTGTTCATTTCGTTTATGAGTGTCTGCTGATAGAAAAACAAGGCCTTTCTGTAGAAAACTTCCGCAATGTAATCATAGTTGTGTTTCGGGCATGCCTCATCTATATCCTTGCAAAGCCATGCAAGCCTTAATGCAATTTCTCCGCTTTTAAATGTAGGTGCGTATGCCACGTCGACATTCTGATAGCAGAGAAGGGCCATGTAGTACATTGCCGCACCGTCAAAAAGCGTCTTTTCATTATGGAAATCGTAATGCGGGAAAATCTGTTCCACTGCGGCTTCACGTGCCTTTTGTCCATTGAGAAGCCTTTCGAGAGATTCAGAATCTTTTACTTCCTTGAAATCTTTCCATAAAAAAGCCGTATTGCAGTGCGGACAACATCCAACTTCATATATCAGAGGATATACTTTTCCATATTTTTTTGAAGGCTCATAAAGTCTGTGAAGTTCGTCTGTAAGATTGCCTGCTATTGTACGGCCTCCTCCCTGATACATCACTTCCTGCCTGAAATTCTTATGACAAACAGGACAAGGAATTTCTTCTTTTGCCCAATATGAGATTTTCGGTTTTTTATCAGTTGGATTTTCTCCCCAATTGCTTCTTCTTTCTGCCATATTTTTCTCCTGCTTATTCAACCTCTATTACCACATATGCGATGGCATATTCTTTTTCATGGCTTAAAGAGATATGGATTTTGCTTTTGCTTCCACAAACATTCTCTAAAAGCTTTTTTGCACTTTCTTCCAGAAAAAGTTCAGGTTTCCCGTGCGGATTTGTTTTCATGACATATGCGTCCTTAAGTTCAAAACCGGAAATTCCTGTTCCAAGGGCTTTTGAAAATGCTTCCTTTACGGCGAATCTTACCGCATAATGTTCGCTTAGCCTTTGGGCCGTCATTTTTCCTTCTGCCATTTCTTTCTGATTGAAAAACCTTTGCAAGAAAGTGCTGTCTGAAACAAGCTTGCTGAATCTTGATACCTGGACTATGTCGCATCCAATTCCGTAAATCAAATTTCTTTCTCCTGTATTTCATGGGGCTGAAACCTGCCAGATTTTTTGTCTGACATGCCCGTCTTTATTTTTTTTCCCCATCCGATTCCATGGTGCTGCTTGACTTTTTCTCCTGAATGTCTGCGGTACTTTCTATATTATCGTCTTTTTCCTCATCTTCTTTATTGGCAACAGTGATTTGTATCGTTGAAATGCTTGAGTCCGTAATTTTAAGGCTTCCTGAAATATTGTAGCGTATGTCCAAATCGTAGCTTCCGGATTCGGAAATTGACGAACAGTCTACGTATGCGCTGAAATTTTTCTCATTGAATTTTTCTATGTCAAGAAGATTGCCTTCTATCGTTACGGATATGAAAACGTCAGCTGAAGAGACTTCAAGATTGTCCTGAAGGTTTGCGTATGATATGAGCACATTTTCAAGATTTTTTATCATGCCTGCAGGCACTATGGATACGCTGGCCTTTATGTTCTGGTCATCAAGGATGGAAATGTATGAATTCAGGTTTACTGCCTTTACTTCTTTTGTGATTGCGCGGTCTGCCGTGTTTATGTTTATCAATTCCGTCTGGAGCGTTTCTGTGGCATCAATGATTTTTCTAGGCCCGCATATTGTCATGTAAGACGGCTCAACGTTTACCGAGGCGAACTTATATCCATAAGCAGGTTCTCCGGCAATTGTTGCCCTCACAGGAACCGCCTTGATTCTTTTTTTCTGAATTTCAAGCTTCATGTTGTCGGGCTTTACGTATATTTCAAGAGGTTCCATGAGTATGACCCTTTCTGACGGCTGTATGCAGACTGGAAAATCGAAAGTGCCTTCCTCGTCTTTTTGCGTGATGTCCACATACGACATGAAGTCTTTTTCTGTCAGAGACGATACGTATTCTTTTTTTGTCCTTACCTTGACTTTTATGATCTTGTTTTTTTCATGCCCGGATACAGGCAGCATGGAGCCTTCTGCTTTTATTTCAAGCGGAACTGCGAATGATTTTGTCTCAAGCAGCGAAAGCTGATGGAAAAAGTATATCAATACTGCAAGTGCGAAACATATTGCCTTTTGCGGCCAGTTTTTAGTCGTCTTTTCCAACAATGGTTTTATGTTCATCAATAGTATCCTCTATTATCTGCTGGTCAGGAGTGATTTCAAGCTGTTTTTCAAGAATTTTCGTCATCTGCTCCATTGTAAGGTCATAGTGAAGCTTGGAGTCATATGCAAGACTGTATGCACCGGTTTCTTCGCTTACGACAAGGACTACGCAGTCGCTTACTTCGCTAAGTCCAAGTGCGGCCCTGTGCCTTGTTCCGAATGTTTTCTTTATGTCATATTGTTCGCTTGAAGGAAGAAAGCATCCTGCCGCAATGATTTTTCCACCCTGTATGAAGCATGCACCGTCATGGAGCGGAGTATTGTAGCCGAAAATCGTAACGAGAAGGTTTGACGAAAGCTCTGCATTGAGCCTTGTTCCCGTGGCGATTATGTTGTCAAGCTTTGTTCTCCTCATGAAGACTGCAAGCATTCCCCGCTTTTGCTTTGAAAGCATTTCTGCCGCAATCAATACCGAATCTACGTAGGAATGTTTTGCCCTGCTTCCGAACGTGAACCATTCCGTTTGTCCAAGCTTGAGGAAAATTTTCCTGAATTCCGGCTGGAAGACAATTGCGAATGCCATCATGAGTCCTGGAGCAACAAATGTGAATATCCAGAGCAGGGTATGGAGCTGCAGGATGACTACAATCGCATACGACAGTATTACTATGACAGCCGCCTTTATCAGCTGCACTGCATTTGTGCGGGTAATGATTTTGTATGCCTTGTAAAGCAGAAACGTAAGGATGCCTATGTCGAGCACGGGCCTTATGCTGTCATATATTTTTACTAGAACTTCAAACTGATTCATATTTATGGATGTATTTTAGCACAGAGAGGCTGTCTTTACAAGATGATACGTCATGCACCCTTAAAAAAGTTGCCCCTGAAAGCACTGCCAGCATGTTTGCCGTCAGCGTTGATGCAAGCAGGTCTTCGGTTTTCTTTCCCGTGATTTTTCCAAGAAAAGATTTTCTTGAAAGGGCCATGAGGATTGGATATTGCGTTGAAAGCTTCCCGCAGTTTCTTATGAGGACGGCATTTGATTCCACATCCTTTCCGAATCCGATTCCCGGGTCCAGGATTATCCTGTCTTTTTTTATTCCCATTGACACTGCATTTTCTGCACGATTTTCAAGATACGACTTCACTTCTGAAAATACATCCCTGTATTCCGTGTTTTTCTGCATGTCTTCAGGGATTCCCTTTTTGTGCATGAGTATGACAGGAAGTCCTTTTTCGGCTATGAAGGGTGCAAGATCCTTGTCGTCTGAAAGCGCGCTGATGTCGTTCAGTATGTCTGCTCCTTCATTGAACGCTTCCCTCATTACTGAAAGCTTTCTGGTATCCACAGAAATCGGGATGTTGCTTCTTTTTCTTATTTCCTTTATGACCGGAATGAGCCTTTCAATTTCCTCATTCTCAGAAACGTAACTGCTTCCGGGCCTTGTGGATTCAGCTCCAAGGTCAAGAATGTCAGCTCCCTCGTCAATGAGCCTCAGAGCCCTTTCAAGTCCGCCCCGACTTTCACTGAAAAAGCTGTCCGGCGTACAGTTGACGATGCCCATTATGAAAGACGGAAGAGATGTTGATATTGTCCTGTCTCGAAGCTGGAAAATCATTTTTCAAGTACCTCCGCTGCGGCAGATGCTATGTTTTCAGGAGAAATTCCCTCTTCTTCAAGTATCTGGCTTCTTGAACCGTGTGGTGTGAATCTGTCGTGAAAGGCAAGCACTTTTGTCTTGACCTTGTTCGTGAACCTGTTTTGATGCAAGAGTCCTTCAAGATACTCGCTTATGCCGCCGATTTTCATTCCGTCTTCCACAAACACGACTGCGTGATATTTCTTTGCAATCCTTACAAAGTGTTCCCTGTCAAACGGCTTTATGAACCTGAGCGAGTATATGTCCGTGAGTATGTTGTTCCTGAGCAGTTTTCTTGCCGCCGTAAGAGTTTCGCTGAACATGCTTCCCGTGCACACGAGAAGGACTTTTTTCATTCTCTTTCTTTTTGATTCCGAAAACCTTACTGCCTGTGGTTCGTCATATTCATCACATGAAATGAATATTCCCTTTCCTTCCTCTATGGGGGCTGAAAAGCTTTCCTGTTCTGACGGGCATGTCATCTTTGGCCATCTTATGATGACCGGCGAATTCTTTTTTTCCACGGCGTATTCAAGGCATAGTGTCATGTCGTTTTTTGTTCCGCAAGAGAGGAACGTTACGTTTGGAATTGACCTCAGCAAGGCTATGTCGAATATGCCCTGGTGTGTCTCACCGTCTTCAGGTACGGCACCGGCCCTGTCAAGTACAATCACTACATGCCGCTCTTGCAGAGCTATGTCTTCTATTACCTGGTCAATGCTTCTTTGTATGAACGTAGAATATATTGCAACTACCGGTATGCTGCCTCCGCATGCAAGTCCGCCTGCGAAAGTGACCGCATGTTCTTCTGCTATGCCGACATCGAAGAATCTGTCCTTGAATTTTCTGGAAAATGCATCGAGTCCCGTTCCTTTTGCCATTGCGGCGGTAACGGCAACGATTTTTTTGTTTTTTGACGCAAGCTCCACAATCTTTGAGCTGAAGCATTCCGTAAAGCTTACCGTGTCGAATTTTTCCATTATTCCGTCTGAGATGCTGAAAGGTCCGACTCCGTGAAATGCTGACGGGTTGTTTTCTGCGGGACTGTATCCCTTTCCTTTTTTTGTGACTACGTGTACCACGACAGGACGCGGAATTTTCTTGACTCTTTCAAATACCCTTTCGAGTTCCGAAATGTCGTGTCCGTTCAAAGGTCCGACGTATTCAAATCCAAGGTCTACAAAAAGATTGTTTGAAAGGAGAAGTCCCTTCAATCCTCTCTTGAACCTGAATATGAACTTTCCGAGATGCTTGTTTATGTATGGTATGTGATCCACGATTTTGTCTATTTTGTGGCGGAATCCCTGGTATGTCGAACTCATGGTGAGTCTTGAAAGGTATCTTGAAAGGCTGCCGACATTCTGGTCTATGGACATCTGGTTGTCATTTACGATTACTATTAGGTTTTTTGAAAGCTGGCCTGCATGACTGAGGCCTTCAAAAGCCATTCCGCCCGTAAGTGCTCCGTCTCCAATCACGGCTATGACCTTGTCCTTTCGTCCCTGGAGGTTCCATGATGTAAGGAGTCCGAGTGCTGACGAAATTGATGATGATGCGTGTCCTGCGTCAAAATAGTCATGAACGCTTTCGTGGATTTTCGTAAAGCCTGAGATGCCGTCTTTCTTTTTTATCGTCTTGAATTTTTCATATCTTCCCGTAAGAATCTTGTGCGTGTAGCATTGGTGGCTTACGTCCCAGACAATTGCGTCTTCCGGGCTGTTGAAAACCTTGTGGAGCGCTATCGTAAGCTCTACGACTCCGAGGTTGCTTGCAAGGTGTCCTCCGTTGCGTGCGACAACTTCAATAATTTTTGCCCGTATCTCACCTGCGAGGGCTGCAAGCTGTTCTTTTGTGAAACGTTTTATGTCATCTGGTGATTTTATGTTCTGTAAAATCAAATTGATCCTCTTTTGGGGGGCCTCTGATTGATTGCGGTGAAATTAACCATTGCCGCCTTAATTCTTTGCTTCCATGTGTTTTCGTAAGTTCATCGGTTTGGGCTCAGGTTTTTCATGCCTTAAGTCCTTCAAAAAAAAAGACCGCAGTTAAAGAAAACAATAACCACGGTCTGTCTTGAAAAGGCCTTTCGAAATATAAAGTCCCTGCACGTTACAGGTAAATTACTTACTCTTATGGCGATTTCTTCTAAGCTTCTTCTTACGCTTATGTGTTGCTATCTTAGCTCTCTTACGTTTTTTACCACAAGGCACAATAGAACTCCTTAAATAATGTATTTTCATATTATGCTTTATTTGCAAATAATTGTCAACAGGATTGAATGCAAAAAACAGGGCAAACGCATTATAGTTGTTGGAGAGCATAAAGCAGGCATTTTTCGTTTTGTGAGCAAAGTGTATGCTTGTTGCCGATTGTCAGATTCTTCTTTTTAGTTGAAACAGGTAATTCAATTCCTTTTAGAAGATTC
>JAZQMW010000005.1:0-30478 GCA_045627025.1 Treponema sp.
GAAAGGTCTACTATAAAGTTGAACCAATCAAGTGGCGTGTATTTGACGAAGCCTACGATGTAGACGGAAATACTGGAAGTGCAACCGGTAAATTACTTGTAGCCGAAAATATTCTTGCAGGAAATATTCCATATTATGAAGGGGAAAATGGAAATAACCACCGTAATGGAACTTATGCAAATAATTACATGCACAGTCAGATACGTGCATATTTAAATGGAATCTGGTATGATGCTCAATTGCAAAAAAAACAAGATCAATGGCTTGATAACGGCTTTTTACAGACAGCATTTGGAGAAGAAGCACAGCAGGCAATCATAACAACAAAAGTAGATAACGCAAAAGAACAGATGAGCCATGATGGCACTACTGAATCTGAGATGAAAGCCGAATATGCCTGTGACCCGACAGAAGACAAAATCTTTTTGCTTAGCGAAAAAGAAGTTGTACAATACAGTAAAGAAGCATATGACGCACAGGGAAAAGGCAACAGCCGTATAAGATTTACAACAGACTTTGCAAAAGCAAACAATGCTTACCAGACAGACGACGGCTACGGCGGTTATTGGTGGCTTCGTTCGCCTTACTATAACGATAGTTACCGCGCGTGCATCGTCCTCAATGACGGCAGTGCCAACCTCCGCGGCAACGTTAGTGAAACGAGATACGGCGTTGTTCCGGCTTTGTGTATTTCGTTCTAACGAAATTGACTAAATGCTGAAGTCTGTTCACCAGGTTTTATTTTGTGTCATGCATGTCTGATTCGGTAAAAAAGGTGCTGAATCCTTTGTGCATGACATTCTCCTTTCAAACGAAAATTTCTGCGCCTGCGTGGAGGGAGCGAAGCTGTCCGAAGGACCAACCGTAGGGGCGCCCGGAAGGCAGGTCTGGAACCTGGTTTCGCCCTGAAAAGAATGGAAAACACTTTTTAATTCCAGACCCGTTTTTTATTTGCAGAAGTTTTCAATTGCATCTTCAAGTTTTTTAAAAACAAGGGCTATTGTATATCCGTCTGCACCTGCATGGTTCATCCTCACCGTAACGGGCATTTTATAGCTTTCCGAAGTTTTTTCAAATTTGCCCCAGTGAATCATGGGTGCAAGGTAAAGGTAACCGTCTGGAAGTTCCGTATGAAGGGAACTGTATGAAACCCAGGGAATGCATGATGCATTAAAATAATTTGGATGATTTTCCGCATCAATTCCGTACTCGCGTGTAGATTTTGCTTTTTCGATATCATCTGACGCACGTTTGTAAAAGATTTCGTAATCATCATCATATTCCGTGTAGCACCTTGTCACGGTTTCCGTATCTTCGTGAAAAACGTAATGCTCAGGGCAGATTTTATTCCAGCAGATAACCTTTTCATTTTTCCAATCCCAGCAAAGTTTGTAGTCATCTCTTGAGTTGAGCACTTTTGAAATGAGATACAAAAAATTGATGTAGAACTTCGTGCCTTTTTTCTTTGAGTAAGCGACAAGTTTCGTCACGTCAATTTCGCTTGTGATTGAAACCGAGCATTTGCAATTCTTGCTGAATTGATTGAATGCATCTTTTCTGTAATATTCATTAATATCTATAACCTTAAAATCCATAATAATACTCCAAATATAAATTTTCCAAGTTTTTTGGCATCAAGTCATATTTGGAGTCTAGCGGCGGCAGATAATCATGTTTCCTCCCATGGTATGGTTCATTATCATCAATTTGTTACGTTGTGAAGCCATTTCTTAGATTTAAGCCTGTAAAGCAAAAAAACGCTTTTGATGATGTTTTCTGTGAGCAGGCAAAAATATATGATTGTGGCACTTGCGTGGAAGTAGAATGACATCAATGCTGCAAGAGGTATGGATACTGCATACATTGGAGTTACATCCACAATTCCTGCAAATATCGTGTCTCCTCCAGAACGGCATATGCCCACAATCATGGCCATTGCCATGCAGTTTATGGGGTACATGAGACCTAGTATCCTGAGCATTGAAGCTGATTCGGAAAGAATTATTTTGTCCACATTGAAAAACATGTGAAGCATGTTTCCGATTGGAAATAGCAAAAGTCCCATGAAAATGCCTGTTATCGGCAAGATGATGCACGTCATTTCTGCGTAACTGTATGCCGTGTCATTTTTTCCTTCGCCGATTTTTTTTCCTACAAGTACACCGGCTGCAGCACCTCCACCAAACAAAAATGTCCATGTAAGCTGGCTTACGGTTCCAGTTATGTTGAACGATGCGAATTCATTTGTTCCTGTGCGCGAGAAAATGATGTTCTGGAGCGTCACACCGAATCCCCATATTGTTTCGTTGCAGATGACAGGAGTTACAATCTTGAAGAATTTTTTTACGAATGTTTTGCTGAATGCAAAAAGTTCCCGAATTTTTCCTGCAGGAGGAAGTTTTTTCAGATATAAAATCATCAAGAGGATTGTGCAGTCGATTATTCTTGCCGCAACTGTAGCTATTGCGGCACCCTGAATCCCAAGTCTTGGAAATCCAAGTTTCCCAAAAATCAGAATGTAGTTGAGGCACACGTTTGAAAGAAGGGAAATTATGGAAGATGCCATTGGAATTTGCGGCAGTTCCACGCTTCTCAAAGCCTGTCCGTACACCATGCTGAGCGTGTAAAGCGGAAATGAAAATGATGAAATCAAAAGATAATTTTTGCTGTTTTCAAAAAGTTCATCATTTTTTGTGTAAAATCCGATTACTTTTTCTGGTGCAAACTGTATGAGAAGGACAAAAAGAATTGTTATCGACAAGCCGGCCAAAAGAGCCATTCCGGTTGATTTTCTTATGCTTTTTATATCGTTCTTTCCCCAGAACTGTGAGACAAAAACACCGCATCCCGTGCAAAGTCCGAATATTATCATGTTGAAGAAAAAGAATACGTTGTTTCCTATTCCGACTGATGCGATTGCTATTTTGCCGAGGCTTCCGACCATTATCGTGTCGAGTATGTTTATGAATGCGTTTACAAAGTTTTGCAAGATGATTGGAAGTGCTATGAAAAAAAGGGACTTGCAGAAACCGACATCAAATTTCATTTTCATATGAGTTTCCTTGCCGCAGAAAAAATTAAAGGTTTTGAAAAGCCTTAATGAGGAGAAACCTGAGTCACTAATATACTTTAATATTGTTTTTTAATCAAGTTATTTACAAAATGCGTCTTATTTGTGGACATCTCTAAAAGCATTTTTGGGGTTCAATTTAGAGTTTGGTTGCAATAAGAATTTCCAGCCTCCCAAAAGCATGATGTATACTCTTGCATCAAATCTGCACCCAAAATTTACATTTGCAAATTTCCCCGCAAAAGCATGAATTGCATGTTTTCCCGCAAAACTTGCATCTCGCTAGCTTATGGGGATTTAAGCTGACGAGTGGAAGTTACTCCAAGACCAAATAGTGCGTAGTCAAGTTTTGCAGGATCTTCCGGAAATACAAGTCGTGCCTTTGATGTTAGCTCCAAATCCGTTTTCATGGAGGCAGACTTTGCTTTACCAGTTTTTGTTCGTTCCAGAAGATTTAATTCTGTGGCCTGGTGCATTACATGGGTATCAAGAGGTATAAGGAGGCTTTTCTTGGAATACCATGAAGACCATAACCCCAGATCCACGGGAGATTTGTCCCTTACCATCCATTTTAAGTACAAATTTATGCGTTTACAAGCTGATGATGAAGAATGTGGCATTAATTTGCAATTTTTTTTAAAAAGAGAACTTATTTGCGTGCAAAACTGCATGTCTATAGGTTTTTCTTTTAAGATTTTTTTAAGATGGTTACCGATTGTTGATGATTCAGCAAGGAAATCGTAAATTGAATCAAAAAAAAGAATAAAGTCATCATGCGTAAAGATTCTGTAAAAAGATTTTTTCCCTTCCGTAAAATAATTTTTGTATTTTCTGCCCATTATCCATTCAGAAGGTTTTTCACCATGCATTTCATCAAGAATCATGTCTATGTGATGCAAAATCTGGTCACGTCTTCCAAAAGCCATGGTAGATGAAATGAGTGCAACTATTTCTGCTTCTTTTTCATCACACTGCATGTGCATGTATTTTGAAGGATCTTTTTCAAGAAATTCCTGAGTTTCATATTTGTCTGCAAGAAATTTTAGCCTTTCGGAAAGTTCTTCCGTGATTTCCAATTTTTTTCCTTTCAATTTCAAAGCTGATAATGATGTTTTTTCAAAAAAAACGGCATCCAAAAAAAAACAATTTGCACCATTTAAGATATTTTGGCGGTTTTGATTGCTTTTCATAAGGATGCCGTTTTCAAACGATTACAGGTGCAGGACTCTTTCCTTTATTTCCTGTGTTCTTCCCTGATTCCAGTACTGCGTTCCAATATATCCGCATGTGCGTCTTGCAACGTTCATCGTGGACTGTTCGTGGTTTTGGCAGTTCGGACATTCCCAGATGAGTTTTCCGTCGTTGTCCGTTACAATCTTTATTTCGCCCGTATATCCGCATTTCTGGCAGTAATCGCTCTTTGTGTTTAGTTCAGCATACATTATGTTGTTGTAAATGTGCTTCAAGAGTGTCATTACCGCAGGAAGATTGTTTTCCATGTTCGGCACTTCCACATAACTTACGGCGCCTCCAGGACTAAGCTGCTGGAATTCGCTTTCAAACGTGAGTTTTGTAAATGCATCAATTTTTTCCGTTACGTTTACGTGATAACTGTTTGTTATGTAGTTCTTGCTTGTAACGCCTTCAATTATTCCGAAACGCTTTTTAAGGCACTTTGCAAATTTGTATGTGGTGCTTTCAAGTGGCGTTCCGTATACAGAATAGTCTATGTGTTCCTCTGTTCTCCATCTTTTG
This sequence comes from Treponema sp., assembly GCA_045627025.1. GTDB lineage: Bacteria > Spirochaetota > Spirochaetia > Treponematales > Treponemataceae > Treponema_D. The sequence continues at coordinate 4,826 of JAZQMW010000005.1, forward strand.
CATGCATCGTTTAATGCGTGCATTACGTCAAGGGCAAAAATTTTTGCATCTGGATCCGTGTGGCTTTTGCCTGTCATGTAGCGTACGCATTCGCAAAGACCTGCATAGCCGAGTGAAATTGTGGAATATCCGTTATAAAGAAGCTTGTCTATGACTTCTCCTTTCTTGAGCCTTGCAATTGCTCCGTTTTGCCACAAAATAGGGGCTACGTCCGATCTTGTGCCTAAAAGCCTGTTGTGCCTGATTCTGAGTGCCCTGTGGCAGAGTTCAAGCCTTTCGTCCATTATCTGCCAGAACTTGTCGTAATCTCCGCCTGAAGAACATGCTACGTCCACAAGGTTGAGCGTTACGACACCTTGGTTGAATCTTCCGTAAAATTTAGGTTTTCCAGTCTCGTCACGGTATACTGTGAGGAATGAGCGGCATCCCATGCATGGATAGCAGTTTCCTTCCTTGAGTTCAAGCATCTTTTTTTCTGAAATATAGTCAGGAACCATTCTTCGTGCCGTACATTTTGCTGCAAGCTCCGTAAGATAGTAATATTCCGAACCAAAATCTACGTTGTCTCCTTCAAGAACGTAAATGAGCTTAGGGAACGCAGGAGTTATCCATATGCCTTTTTCGTTTTTAACGCCCTGGTATCTCTGCTTGAGCACTTCTTCTATGATTAGGGCAAGATCAGACTTTTCATGCTCGTTTTTTGCCTCGTTCAAGTACATGAAGACAGTAACAAAAGGTGCCTGTCCGTTTGTGGTCATGAGCGTGATTACCTGATACTGGATTGTCTGTACGCCTCTTTTTATTTCATCGCGCACACGTGACTCTACCATGAAATCAAACTGCTTTTGAGTTACCTCAACACCGGCTGTCTTCAGCGTGTCGGCAATTTCTTTTTGTATCTTTTTTCGGCTTACGTCAACAAATGGGGCAAGATGCGTGAGAGTTATGCTCTGGCCTCCATACTGGCAGCTTGCAACCTGTGCGATAATCTGTGTGGCTATGTTGCATGCCGTTGAAAATGAATGCGGCCTGTCAATTTTTGTACCGCTTATGACGGTTCCGTTCTGGAGCATGTCTTCAAGGTTTATGAGGTCGCAGTTGTGCATGTGCTGTGCAAAATAATCTGCATCGTGAAAATGAATGATGCCTTCGTCATGAGCCTTGGAAATATCCGGATCAAGAAGAAATCTTCTCGTAATGTCTTTGGAAACTTCACCAGCCATGTAGTCTCGCTGCACAGATACAACAGTAGGATTTTTGTTTGAATTTTCCTGTTTTACCTCTTCATTGTTTTCTTCAAGAAGGCTCATTATCTGCTGGTCTGTGGTGTTTTCCTTTCTCATGAGCTGATGGCGGTAGCGGTATGTGATGTAAAGTTTTGCGACATCAAATGCACCGTTTTGCATTATTCCTGTTTCTACAAGATCCTGTATGTCTTCAACATTGAGGGCATGACCTGACCTGTGACACTCTATTTCTATATCATCAACTATTGATTCAATTTGTTTTTCAGAAAGCTGCTTGCTTTCAGTTACCTGGATGTTTGCCTTTTTGATTGCGGTATAAATCTTGTTGCGGTCATAAGCGACTTCAGCACCACTGCGCTTGATGATTTTCATAGAGTCTCCTTTTTCATATTGTCTTTTTTTATGAAGTCCAAAAAGATTTCTCTTTCTTGAACTTATTCATTATCGGCACGTTTTGTAAATTGGCCTTATATATTTAGTGTTTTTATGCCTTTAATATACTATCCCTAGTGTACTGAGTCAATAATTTGAATTTGTATAGTATAGAGTATTTTAAGATTTGGAGAACGTGCCGTACCCTTGATATTACTGCATAAAAGGCGATTTTATCCTTCTGCCGGCAATTGTTTCATGGACACAATCCTTAAAATTTAGTAAAATTAAAGAATGTTTCGTTGCATAAAAAAAATTATTTTATACGTTTTCCCTTCATTTTTGATGTTTGCTTTTTTTTCCTGCGGAAAGCCTTGCTGGACAAATGATTTTGACGGTGCAAAAACCAGGGCCTATAAAAGTGGGAAAGATATTTTTCTTGTTTTTTCAGGTGATGACTGGGTTTCTACAAGTCTTCCGTTCAAGGAAAATATTTTGTACAAGGATGAATTTTTAAAGACCTTTGAAGATGAATTTATTTTCGTAAATCTTGATTTTTCACAGACTGATTATGCAAAAATAGATCTTCCTGAAACTGCACTTGAAGAAGACAAGGAAAATGCCAGAATCCTTAAATTGGAATATGAGAAAAAGGAATATTTTTCCAAGATATACAATATAAAAAAATGGCCTGCGGTATACATCATAAGTGCGGAAGGATATCTTCTCTCACAGATTGATTTTGATGAATCCGATGTGGAAAAGACCGTGCAGGAGTATATTGAAAAAATCCGTTTGCAAAATGATGATGTTGCAGAAAAAAAAGAACTTATAAAGAAAGTAAGGCAGTCAAAATATCTTGAAAAAGCCAATGCCATTGATGCGCTCATAAAAAAGTGCGGAGGCATGAACAGCATGTATTTCAAGGACCTTGTTTTGGAATATCCTTATCTTGACCCTGAAAATGAGACGGGGCTTCTTGGTGATTATGAACTTGCAGGTGCTTTTCATCTTGCGTTTGAGGCCATACAGACTCATTCAGATCCTTCGGTTCCGTTTGTTGAGGTTGCTGAAAAAGAGCATCTTTCTCCCGAGCAGAGGCAGGAAGCATACTACATGGCCGCATATTCAATCGTAAACATGAAGGATGTGCAGGGAGAAAAGATAGTGGAACTTTTGGAAAAAGCATATGATATAAATCCTGCAGGTGACAATGCAGATAGAATCCTTGCTCTTCTTGATTCCATGAGACGTTTTGCAGAAATGCAAAAGGAAGCTGAATAAATGGATTGTCCCGCGTTTGATTCGATTTTAGGAAAACTTATAGTCGCACTTGTTCTGGTTGTTCTTTCCATGATTTTTTCTGCATCGGAAAGTGCGTTTCTTTCAATAAACAAACTTCGAGTAAGGCTCTTGAAAGGAAAGAAAGATCCTCGTGCAATGCGTGTGTGGAAACTTCTTTCAGACAGGGACAGGCTCATAAATACGCTCCTTGTCGGCAATAACATCGTGAACATTGCTCTTTCATCTTTGATAACAGTTGTTTCTGTTGATCTTTTTGGTTCTGCAGGCGTTGGAATTGCCACTTTTGCAGTTACCGTAATTCTTCTCATTTTTGGTGAAATATCTCCAAAGACGATTGCGTGCCATCATCCTGAGCCGATAGCATTTTTCTTCAGCGGATTTATATGTGTGCTTGAAGTGGTACTTTCTCCTCTTGTTTTCATTTTTACGAAAATTTCTGGAATTTCGCTAAAGATTTTCAAAGTTGAGAAATCTGAAAAAAACGTAAGCTATACGCAGGAAGAAATAAAGACATTCCTTGACGTCGGAAAAGAGCAGGGGGTACTTGAAAAGTCTGAAACAAATCTCATGAACAGGGTTTTTAAGTTTTCTGATCTTGCCGCAAAAGACATAATGATTCCAAGAAAACGCATAAAGGCTGTTTCCTTAAATGATTCATATGTAAAAATCATAGAACTTTCGGAACAATTCAGGCTTTCAAGGTTTCCGGTCTATAAAAATGACATTGATGATATTGTCGGAATCCTTTATTTAAAGGACATGATGGCCTTCAAGACCAATATTGAAGATTTTACTGTAGAAAAGGCAATGAGACCGCCGCTTTTCATTCTGGAAACAAAAAAAATGTCTGGAATTCAGCAGATGCTTCGTGAAAACAGGCAGAGCATGGCCATCGTGATTGATGAATATTCTGGAACGGAAGGACTTCTTACACGGGAAGACATCATAAGGGAACTTTTTGGTCCGATTACTGATGAGTATTCAAGATATTTCCATAAAGTTGATGTTCAGATAAAGAATTCAAAAAACGCTGAGCTTTCGGGGCTTTCCAGATTGATAGACTTAAATGAACAGCTCGGTACAAATTTCTTTTCCAAAAACTGCGAGACTTTGGGCGGTTACATTTGTGAAAAACTCGGATGCATACCGTCTGTTGGAGACAGCATACATGAGCATGGATACAAGTTCATCGTATTGAAGGTAGAAGATAACAGGGTAAAGAAAGTAAGGCTTCAGGAATCAAAATGATTTATATAATCTTAAATGCATTGACTATAATTTTTCTTTTGCTGTGGGGTGCTTTTTTCGCCGCAACGGAAACTGCGTATACAAGCCTTTCAAGGGTTTCTGTCCGCCAGATGGTGCGAAACAGGGAAAAAAATGCCAATCTTGTCATGAAGATAAAAGATGATATCGATACCCTGATTTCAACGGCCCTCATCGGTACGAATTTCGTCAATACTCTGAATTCTTCAGTGGCTACGGCTTTTTCCATAAAGATGTTTGGTGACAGATATGTTTCTTCATCAACTTTTGTGATACTTTTTTTGATTCTCGTGTTTGCGGAAATAGTGCCAAAAACGTATGCAGTGTTCAGAACTGAAAAAATGGCACAGGATTCTGCACCGATAATATATTTCATCCAAAAGGCAATCTGGATTCTTGTCTGGATTTTTTCAAAGCTTACGAAGGTAATCGAAATTCTTGAGGGTATTCTTTTTAAAACCAAGCGGCCCCTCATAACGGAAGAAGAACTCAAGACTCTTTTGGATGTCGGTGAAAATGAAGGCACCATAGAACAGAATGAACACAAGATGCTTGAGCGCATATTTGAATTTTCAGACCTTACGCTTCACAATGTAATGCGTCACCGTTCGCTTGTAAAATACGTGAGCATAGACGCATCCCTTGATGATGTCATGAACATGTTTGAGGTTTCAAAGTATTCAAGGATTCCTGTGTACGAAGGCACTCCAGACAATATCGTAGGATACATCCATTATAAATCCATACTGTATGCAGAAAAACCTGTTACCGAAAGCCCTGATTTTATAAGGATTTGCATGCAGTCACCTCTTTTTGTGCCTGAAACGCTTTCTGCCGTTGACCTTTTAAAGAAATTCAAGCACGAGAAAATAAATTTTGCCGTTGTAGTCAATGAATACGGAAGTCTTGCCGGAATTGTTACTCTTGACGACATACTGCGTGAAGTTTTCGGCCGAATGACAGATGAGCATGGGCATGTCGAAACTGCTCCCGAAAAGCGCGTTACCGTCGTGAATGTAAATGAATTTCTTGTTCCTGGCGACATGAGGCTTGATGAAGTGAAAGATGTCCTTAACATAAGCCTTTCAAGTGATAATTTCGACACTCTTGGAGGATGGCTTCTTGAAAAATTTGACGAGCTTCCGGCAATCGGTTCAATCTATAAAAAAGACGGCATCTATTTTACTGTGGAAGACCAGAGTACGAGAAGAATTCAAACCGTAAGAATAAGGATTAAAGAGTGATTTAAGAATTTTCAGAATGGAGACTGACTCTTTGTCATATCACACCCTGATGCACAATCTTTGTGACGCTTTTTATGCAATGCGGGCATTTTACAAAGAATGCAGGAAAATTGCTTTTTATGCAGAAATCACGACATGCAAGCATAATCTTGGTTCCTTGAGTCAAAATGCCCTCGTCTGGCAAAGGTTTTCAGCAGCCTATGAATTCAAGAACTTTTTCCTTTGGCATGTAGCCTACTGTGTATTTTTGCTGTTTTCCATCCTTGAAAAGAACAAGCATCGGAATGCTTACGACACCGAATTCTTTTGCAAGTTCGCCCTCTTCATCAACATTTATTTTTCCAATCTTGATGTTTTCGTTTTCATCTGCAATTTCCTTGAGAATTGGAGAAAGCATCATGCATGGACCGCACCAAGTTGCCCAAAAATCAAGAAGCACTGTCTTGTCTGATTTAAGCACTTCTTCTTCAAAATTATCTTTTGTAATTTTAACTTCCATCTTGTACCTCACTTTGTTTTGTAGAAAAGCATGCAGTGGCAGAATCCCTCAAAATCAGGATCTTTTATCTGTTCCCGAAACTCTTTGCACATGCATTTGTTGTCTTCATTCTTTTCAAGCCTGCACGGGCAATATCCGTCTTTAGCTTTGAGACCTTCCTTGATTTTTTCTGCAATTTCCCTGTTTGGATTTTCCGTAATCTTCATATGATTAAAGATAATTATTTTTTTCTAAAAAAGCTAGTTTTAAAAAGATGAAACTTGAATTTTGGAATATGTGTGTTTATAATAAAAGTAAGGACGTTTTGTACTTTATAAAGAATTTGACTGTTAGATTTTATTAGGTAAACAGGATTCTTTATGACTTCTTTGCGACGGACGTACAAATCTGATTGCCGGTTAGGGAAATGAAGTGCTCAAAGGAGCATGGAGTTCTCTAAAAAATGCAGACTGACTGAAACACCAGTTCTTGATGTTATCCGACATTTCGGAAGTTTGCTTAGTGCAATAGTAAGGAAGATATTGGTCATCAGTTCAGGAAAGAGACAGTTTTTTTGTAGATGGATTTTAAGGAAAAGCATTCTGACGTGGTAAGCCGGTTTGTTTTGGCACAATGCTTTATGCGTTTTGAAACCTTATTTCATGGACGAACGGGTTTATATTGAAACAGGCATATTTGCTGTCCATTAAATTTCCTTACTGAAGATGTCAGAAAATCCAGATGACGTTAAGACCGGTCAATGTATCACTGGAATTTCTGCTTGGTTTCTACTTAAAAACTTGATTGTATGCAGGGTAAAGTCACGAAAAAATGGCTCGGGAATTTGCTGTGTCAGGGAAAAAGAGGAATGCACTGTAAAAATTCAGATGCAATGAAAATGGGCATTGATTATGCCGGACCCTTGATGATTAAGCACCATGTTTTCAGGCTTTAATGGCGAAAGGCGGTTACATGATAAAAAGGGAAGGACGAAAATGTTCTTTTTAATCAGAAAATGTGTTCTGCTTTATGCGGAAGTGGTTTTCTGTAAGTTATTTGTGTAAATTATCAAAAATCGTAGCCTGCAATAATGCATAATTGAAGGCTTTGAACCAAGGTTGGAGATGTTTCTAAGGAAAAGAACATCTCCTTTTTTATTTATGATTTAATGCAAAAACTTAAAAATGGCTGAATCAAAGTCTTGAGAGGTCATGTCATCAACGCTTTTTTCAGCATTTCCATTGCCTTGTGGCTTTTTTCATTCCTGCAAGAAGAGGAATAACCATTACAATCCATATTACCGGTTCTGAGAGGATTATTGCCCAGTATCCGATTTTCGGGGCAAATACAAACGCAAAAACAATTTTACCCAAAAGCTCAATCGCACTTGAAATTATTGGTGTCGTCTTGTCTCCAAAACCCTGCATGCTGCATCTAAGGACGCATATGACGGCCGGAACATAATAAAGAATTGAGTTGACGCGAAGATATAGAGTTGCCGTATCTATTACTTCATTTTCAGAGCTTGCCGTTACCGCATGAACAAGAACTGGCGATGCAATAAACAAAACAAATGCTGAAAAGGCACACCATGCGAGGAGCAAAAGCAGTGCATCTTTTATGCCCTTTTTGATTCTTCCGTATTCACCGGCACCCATGTTTTGGCCGCAGTAAGTTGCAAGTGCAGAACTGAATACTGAGAACGGCATCATGAACATGGAACCGACTTTTCTTGCTCCCGTGTGGGCTACAATTATATTTGCACCAAAACTGTTTATGGCTACCTGAAGGGTAACGGAACCTATCAGGACAAACGAAATCATGAACGACATGGAAAGACCTGATGGCAGAAGTTTGCCAATGATTTTTTTGTCTGGAAGAATGTCTTTTGCACAAAGTACAAGAATGGAAAATTTTTTCCTCATGTAAATAAAGCATGCTGCCGCAGAAATAAATTCCGAGATTACCGTAGCATATCCAGCTCCTCTGACGCCAAGGTTTGTGTACTTTACGAGAATGTAGTCAAGCATTCCGTTTATTACGTTTGAGATGATGAGAAATGTGAGGGGTGTTACAGAATCTCCGACGGAACGAAGCACTGTGGCTGAGTAATTGTATGCGGCTGTTGCGAAAAGGCCAAGTATTATTATGAATGCATAGTCGTAAGATTCCCTGAACAGGTCGCCTGTAACGTTTAGGGCATTGAGTATTTGCGAAAGAAATGCAATGCAAGTGCTTACGATGATTAGTGTTATGGCAAGTGTAAGTGAAGAAGCGTTTCCTGCTGCCTTTCTGAGTTTTTCCATGTTTTTTTCGCCGAAGCATACCGCAATGATTATTCCAAAACCGTTTATGAAACCGATGATGAATTGCATGAGCATGTCGCACAGTGAAGTTACCGCACAAACAGATGCGAGAGAATTTTCGCCAAGCAGACTGCCAATGATTCTTGTGTCTATGAGACCATATGCAAGATGAAAAAGTTGTCCGATGTAGAGTGGAATTGCAAACTTAACAATAACAGATATGGGCCTGCCTTTTGTCAAATCGTTCATGAAAATTACCTCGATGCAAGATTACACTTTTTGCTGTTTTTATTCAATTATAGCGAAACTTTTAGCCTGTAATTGTTGGGGAAAAATGAATTTGTGAAAACTTATAGGGGACCTCTAATAACTTCAGTTTTTGGAGATGCCCTATATGTTGTTGCAGGTTATGCATCTCGGATGATTTTTCTTATATGCATCTGCAGCTTCAAATATTTCTTTCTTGATTTTGTCTGTGAGTCTTTTTGCGGAAACTGCATCTGAAAAATTTTTGTAATCGTCAATATGGATTTCGTCAAGAATCTTTATGTCATAAATGAGAGGCTCTATTGTATTGAATGAAAAAAACGGATTGTGTTTTTGAAGTCCGTATTTGTCACTTCCTGCAATTAAAAGCGGCTGTATGTCGACGTTGCAATATTTTGCGACACGGGCTGCTCCCTTTTTGTACGGATTTCGTCCTTCTCTTGGTGTTCTTGTGCCTTCAGGAAAAATCATAAGGCATGTTCCTGTACTCATGCTTTCCATGCATTTTTCTTCCAGAGACTCAAAGTCTGGATCGTTTACAATCAGTGAAGATGATATTACTCCTCCGACAAAGCTTTTTTGGTATTGCTTGCCGACGACACAGTCCGCACCAGGCATCAATGATGAAAGGATTACATAATCAAGTGTTGACGGATGGTTCATGACAATCAGTTTGTTTTTCATGGATTTAAGAACCTTGAAATCATCACAGAAAATTTTTACATAGCCTGCCATTTTCATGAAAAAGATGCACAGCCTGAATGAGTAAGATATTATGTATCGTGAAATTTTCTTGAATTTCTTTTTGGGATGAACAAAAATTCTTAGAATTGGGAAAACTGCAAAAGCTAGCGGCAGACTTCCTATTCCGATAAGCGTAATGAAAAAAAGTTTTGCGATAATTCCACCTGTTGAGAAAAAAAAGCTTTTTAATCCGTGTATTTTTGTTGAATCATATTTTGTCATAAAATACCTGCAAGAAAGTTTTCCGGCAGCTGGAAATCGTTTTCAATGTTGATTTTTTTTGCGTTTTCATTTTCTGCAGAAGAAATGACTGTTGCAAATGCAAAAGGCTCTTTTCCTTGGACTCCATATTCATCGGGAATTTTTTCATCGGCATATGCAAAAATGATTTTATCCTCATCGCCTGAAAGAACTGGTGCAGAGGCTGAAATCAGCGTGTCCTTGAAATTGCCTTTTGATGCAAATTCCACTGAGTATCCGTTTTTAAGACCAAGCACGATTGATGCGGCCGCAACCGGAGTGTTGAAAACTGAAAGTGAAAATGCAGCCGGCATTACGGATTTGTCTTCAATAAGCATTTGGTTTATCTTTAACTGCCTTGAAATTTCACCGTGAGTGGATGCAAATACAACCTTGCAGTTCCTGCAGTCTGGAAACCGTTCTATCAAATCATGAAGCACCTGTATCGTAATCTTTGTAATCTGGCTCAAGCGTCTTTTGAAAAGTGGATTTACAAATTCAAGTTTTGGTGAGGATTCGTAATTTTCGCCTGCCTTCCAAACTGAAGGTCTTGATGCATATATGTTCATAAACGTCCTGAATTCGCCTTAAAAATATTTTGTAATCTCAAGCCTCGTAACATTTTGTCCACAGTGTTTTATCATCATGTTTTAGATGCATTTTTTTCAAATTCAAGCAGAGAATATGCCTGTGAGCCAAGGTTGTGATATTCGTTCGCAAGCTTGAAACCTGCTTTTTCCACTGCATCTTTTAGCTCCCGAAACCTGTACATTTTGCTGTTTCCGTTTGCCATGCACGTAAAATAAAGCGAAGTTGCCATTACAGAGTAAGAGTTGCCTTCAAATTGCTGTTTGTCCCACAAAGGTTCAAGTACGTATATTTTTGATTTTGCACATGCGGCCTTGTTTACTTTTGAAAGGATTTTTGTTACCTGTTTCAAGCTGAAGCAATCTAAAAACTGACTCATCCAGTAGACGTCTGCATCTTTTGGAAGTACTGTTTCTTCTTTTAGCACGTTGCCTGAGAATGTGGAAATTCTGTCTGAAAATCCTGCCTTTTTTGCGTTTTCTTCTGCAACAGCTGTTTGTCCAGGCAAATCCACGATTTTGACTTTTACGTCTTTGTCATATTTGCAGCATGCAATTGCCCATTTTGCCGTATTTCCGCCTATGTCAACAATGGTGTTTACCTTTTCCCTGCCGAAAACTACGGGAAGTCCTTCCGGAAATGCTATGTCTGAATAAAAGTGGTCGAATTCAAACCAGCTCTTTTTTTCCCTTTCAGGAAGTGATGACAGGGCTTCATATATTGTTGTCCATTGGTCACCGAATGTCTTGAGTCCGACGGGTTTTCCTTTTACGACAGAATCCTTCAAGTCAAAAGCACCCTTGTAGCAGATGTCGTTTGCAAAATTGAAGTTTACGCGCGTAAGGTCATCATTTAAAAGAAACCATCCTGTTTTTCCAAGAATGAATTTTTCTTCTTCTGCATCTGATTTGAATTTGAGTACATTCATGCCTATTGCCATTTCGCACAGCACATTTACGCCATAAAGGGAAATTCCTGTTTTTTCAGAAAGTTGTGCTGCAGACAATCCGTTATCACCTGAGTCTTCAATCAGCTTCAGCATTCCAAGTTCTAAGAGTGCACGTACAGCCTGGAATGTAAGCGGTGCAAATGCGATTTTTTGTGCTTCAAAGCGTGCATCAATTGCTCTTATTGAGTCTTCCTTGTATTTTTCGAAGGAAAACATTGATTTGTCGTTCATATATCCTCTTGGGCATATTTCAAATTTTGAAAGAAATTCTTCGTGATATCGGAGTTTCGTGAACCTTGTGCTTGCAAAGTCTTAAAATCTCATTTGTGTTTTGTACACAAAATCAATTTGGAAAACATCCTTATGGGAACCTTTAAAAATTGCAATTTTTAGAGATGTCCTTATGCAAGATTCTTTGGACCAAAACTTTCAGGAAGAAGTTCCTTGAGTGCTGCCACTTTGTAGTCTTCAAGGTTTTTGGCAACTATTATCCTGAAATCGTCCTTGCAGAATTCTGTCATTACCTGTCGGCATACTCCGCATGGGTAGCAGTAATCCTGAATTTTTCCATCAGGACCTCCAACTATGGCAATAGCCTTGAAAGATTTTCTTCCTTCGCTTATGGCCTTGAATATTGCTGTTCGTTCTGCACAGTTGCTTGGACCATATGCGGCATTCTCTATGTTGCATCCTGTGTAAACCTCGCCTCCCTTGGTAAGAAGTGCGGCTCCTACCTTGAATCCAGAGTAAGGTGCGTAAGAAAATGCAAGCATTTCCATGGCTTTTGAAATCAATTCCTTAATTAAAGTTTCTTCCATAATTTTATCTCCGTTTTTCTTTGGTATTGCATTTTATAACATCAAACAATTTCTCAGTAATCACTTTTTGGAGATTTTCCAAATCTTGTTTTAATGATGCTATGGATGCCTTTCAAAAGTATAACGCAGATTTAAAACTTAAACTGTCTGTCTTCTGGATTTTCTGCCATCTTGTAGAATATGGCTGTATTTCCTATGATTCTGACAAGAGTAGAATCTGTTTTTTCTTCAATGTCTTTTGAATACAGATGCTTGTCTTCCTTATATTCATTGAATTTAACCTTGATGAGTTCATGTGTGTTGAAAGCATTCTGTATATGCTTTTCGAGATTTTCCGATACGCCACCCTGACCGATTATTACAACCGGTTCGAGAGAATGAGCGGCTTTTTCCAATATTTTCCTTTGTTTGCTTGTAAGTTCTATCATTCTTACAGTTTATCAAAGTTCATCAAGATTTTCTAGATAATTTGTAAGTTTTCCTTTAATTAAGAAATCTGTGATTGCACATTGGTTTAGGATGGAAAGCGGACTTCCAAAACTCTTGTATTTTTCCTTGTATTCTTCAAGAACACTTTTAGGAAGAACGATAAACGTTGTGTTTATGATTTTTGAAATGAGATTTGAAAGGCTGTTCAAGTAAATGACGTTGTCTTTTGTCCTCATTTTGTAGATGTTTTTTGTATCCTTGAAGTCTGTTAAAAGGTCATAGTCAAAAATGTATCGGTAAGATTTTTCATTTGCCCATTCGATGATTTCTTTCTGGCGGTTTGTGGAATCAACACCAGGTGCTGTGTCTCTTGTTGTGAGGAATGCAACCGTGGCTTTTGATTTTTTGAGTTCATCAATGCTGATTCCGTACGAATCTGTCTTTATGCGAACAACTTCAAAACCTGCGGCGACAAAAACATCTATTACTCGAGACTGTAATTTTTCTGAAACGGCGACAACTGGTTTTATTTCTCCTTTTTCCATTATGTCGTCTTCAACTTTTTGTAAAAGACCCTTTTTTTTCGAAGGTTTTTGGAATTTGTCGAGAAGCAGAAGCTTGAAAAGTATGTTTGAGCGATTTGACCCTACAACTATGAATGCAGGATTTACATTCAGCTTGTGAAAATTGTAGAGGAATGCTGCAAATGCTATTCTCAAAGGTGCTTCACCCGTTATGTCGCTGTCTTTGTTTCTTTCAAGGCGTGTTTGGTTTTCAAAAAGTGCCGTATTGTATGATTCTATGAGGGCTTGTGTTGGAGATATTATTTTTTCCTGATATTCGGAAACATTTACGACATCTCCCGAGTTCATTAAAACCTCATGGGGTTTTGCCGAGTGCCTGTAATTTGCATTGACTTTTTCTGTTTCAGAATTATCTTCAGAGGCCATGCCAAATGGATTGTCCATGACAACGGTATTCTCTTTTTCGATTACGGATTGTGCATCTATGCTGTCAATCATCTCTGTCTGATTATTCATTATTGCCTCTGTGTTTTTGGACTGTAGAAACCTTTGGAAAATAACACCAGACATCTTTTTTCTGTTTGCCTGGAGGATTCTTTTTTTGAACTTTATTCCCAAAGTGCCTTTAAAACTGAAATTTTGAAACCATCTTTTGCCATTATAAATTGAGTATTTAAAAAAATCAACACTCTTTTTTAAGTCTTTTTAAGTGCAAAATGTCTTGATGCTAACTGATGCTCGGTTTCCAAACAGATGCATTGAAAGGCATGCCGATGTATACTCTTGCGACAAATTTGCAGTCGAACCTTTTCAATCGCAAAAACCGCCGGCAAACGCATGCCAGTGTATGCCTTAATTTATTGAGAGGTTTTACATGCCGTTAATTGAAAAAAATGTCAGAATCTGTTAAAATGTCATTATGATTACTTATGTTGCTCTCTGTGCAGTGGGAGCTGAAAAGATTTTAGGAAACGAAATAAAGCATTTGGGATATTCACTGGAAGGAAATGCCCCAGGTCGTGTTGTTTTTAAAGGCGATGAAGATGCACTTTACAGGGCAAATTATTGCCTTCGTACGAGTGACAGGGTTTATGTTCAGATGGCTTTTTACAAGGCCCTTGATTTTGATGATTTATTTGACGGATGCTATAGGGTAAACTGGCAGGATTATTTCAGAAAGGATGTGCGCGTTATTGTAGATAAGGTTCGAGTCTATAAAAGCAAGCTTAATTCTGAGCATACGATACAGGGAATGATTCAGAAAGCCATATACAAGAAACTTGGTTCAGTATGGCACATGACATCTCTTCCTGAGACCGGAGACTCTGTTGACATCCGAGTATATCTTGACCAGGACAAGGTAAGCATTCTTCTTGATACAAGCGGAGAGGCTCTCCATAAGCGTGGTTACAGAACTGACGGAGGCATTGCTCCTTTGAGGGAATCTACTGCTGCGGTTCTTCTCCAGGAACTCATGTGGAAAAGAAAGACACCTCTTCACGATCCATTTTGCGGAAGCGGAACTATTGCGATAGAGGCATGCCTTTATGCTCATAATGTGGCTCCGGGGCTTGGCAGGCATTTTGCATACGAACATCTTGGCATATACAATCAAATGCGTGCCGTGGAACTTAAAAAGCTTGAGGCTGAAAAAATACGTACTGATGTGGAATGCCGAATCACAGGTAGCGACATAGATCCATCTCAGGTGGAACGAGCAAAACTGAATGCAGAACATGCGTGCGTAATGGCAGGTCGTGCCCTCCAGATGATTGGAAGTGACATGCATGTGGAACGTCCTGATTTCATCATAAGTGATTTCAAGGATTTGCATTCTCCTTTTGAGACAGGACTTCTTTTGTGTAATCCTCCATATGGAGAAAGAATCGGTGATGTTTCGGAAGCAGAAGCTCTTTACAGGGAAATGGAAACGATATTTACTGATTTTGAAAATTGGGATATAGGCGTCATTACGAGCCAAAAGAGTTTTCAGGATTGCATAGGAAAAAAAGCTTCAAAGACAAAGACACTCAAGGCTGGAAATCTAGATACAATTCTTTATATGTACAAAAACAGTCTTGCAGGTGATTCTAAAAAAGGAAAATGATGAATAATCGTTTTCAATAAAGCGGTAGGAATAAAAAATGGCAATAGTTGTAGAACATGAAAAAAGAAAGCGTGAAATTCTTCAAAAATCTTTGGAACTTTTTATAGAAGAAGGTTATGAGGATGTAACTTACCAGAAAATTGCTGACAGGTGTGGCATTACAAGAACTACACTTTACATCTATTTCAAGAACAAAAGGGAAATTTTTCTTTTCAGCATAAAGCAGCTGACTGGTGACATTGAGCGTGAGCTTATATCGATAATCAAGCAGGAAGACATAAATGCCATAGAATGCCTTAAGCAGGTTTTTGGAAAAATTCTTGACATATCAGAATCAAATTCGCAGTTTTTCAAAGTCCTTCACCTTTATCTTCTTCAGCTTGAAAAAAGCGGTGATGACGTAAAGGAAAGGGTTTTGCGTCGGGTAATCAGAATCCAGCACCTTATGAGCACCGTGATAATTCGCGGGCAGAAAAAAGGTGAAATCAAAAATTGCGCGGTAAAAGATTTGAATGATCTTTTTTATACAATACTTGAAAATGCAATGTTCCGCATGGCGATGCTCGGTGAGACAAATCTTGACTCATCCAGGGCAACGATAAACTTTACCGTAGAGCAGTTCAGGGGATAAATATGAATTTACTGTCTCCGATAGTAATTTGTGTGATTCCTCCTATTGCGTCGCTTGCATGCATTGTGCTTCTTGTAAGGGATTTCAAGATAAAATTCGGAATCATTTCTCTTCTTTTGGGACTTTTTGCGGTTCTTCCGATTGCAGCCATACAGTTTTTTATAGAATTGGCATTTCATATGGAGGCGAGAAGTCTTCCTTCCATCATGTTTCGGGACATATTGATAAACGGTTTTGTGGAAGAAACGATAAAAATGCTTTTTTTATTTTTCCTTTCATCAAGAAAACTTTCGCTTGAGGGATTTTTTGCATGTTCGATTCTTTCAGGAATTTCCCTTGGATGTTTTGAAACGCTGATATATTTTATTTCAGGCGTGCAGAAAAGCATTGAGCTTAGGCTTCTTACTGCGGTCATCATTCATGCATGCTGTACGGGGCTTGCAGGACTTTTTGTTTATTCCATAAAGACCAAATGCACAAGGCTTTATCCTTACGTGCTTTCCGTATGCCTTCATGGAATCTACAATTATTTCGCAGGATTCAGGATGACAAGTTTTTTCTTTTATTTCTCAATTCTTGTCGTACTGGTGGCTCTTGTGGAATGCCGGGTGAGATACAGGTCATTTGTCCCCGAAAAAAAGGATGAAAGCATGGCATTAAAGAACACACGTGAGAATCGAAAAAGTTAACGCTGTAGAGTGAAAAATGACAGAGGAAAAAATGACAGTACAAGAAACAATATGCAAGGCACGAAAAATTGTAATTAAAATCGGAAGCAATACTCTTGCAAAATCTGACGGAACAATAAATGTGGAATTCATGGAACAATTTGCAAAAGAATGTTCAAGTCTTATTGAAATGGGAAAACAGATAATTCTTGTTTCTTCAGGAGCACAGGTTGCGGGACTTTCCACAATACAAGGCTGGGCACATAAGGGCGACATCCATTACAGGCAGGCTCTTGCGTCTATAGGCCAAGTTGAACTCATGCACAAGTGGAGATGTGCCTTTAAAAAGGAAAATATCCACGTTGCACAGCTTCTTCTTACAAAGGATGATTTTGAGGACAAGCACAGAACGCTCAACATAAGGAATACGATGTTTACTCTTGTTGATGAGAATGTAATTCCAATCATAAACGAAAACGATGCAATTTCCACGGATGAATTTTTCATCGGTGACAATGACAATTTGAGTGCACTTACGGCAAATTTGTGGAGTGCAGATTTGCTCATACTTTTCAGTGACATAGATGGAATATACACGGACAATCCAAAAACGAATCGAGATGCCAAACTTGTTGAAGTTGTGGAGAATATTGATGAACTTAAAAAGAACATAAGGATTGGCTCTACAAATTCTTTCGGAACAGGCGGAATTGCAACAAAAATAGAAGCTGCGGAAAAAACAACCAAGATGGGAATTCCAATGATTCTTGCAAACGGGGGCAAAGAAAATCCTCTTACGAATCTTGCAAACGGAAGTGAAAAGGCCACTGTTTTTACGGCAGATGAAAATGTGCTTTTCAAGCTGATAATGAAAAAATAATTGTTTTGAAGAATGCGGGGCATCTTTGAAAATCGCAATTTTTAAAGGTCCCCTGTATTTTGGAAATTTTCCATATGCATGCTGGCTATAAAATTCCATGGAATTTTATTGTATTTCTTAGTAGGATAAATTAAATCTTGGTGAAACTTTAGATATGAATTTGAGATTGTCAATAGCATTGCAGAGTTTATGAATAATGAAAACTTCTAAAATCTCTTGTTGCAATGCAATTGATTGAACACTATGTTTTTGCATGGAACAAATTTAAAGTGGAACTAAAAAGGCGGAGTTAAGAAATGGGAAAAAAAGATAATTTCTTGAGTGCAATGAGAAAAATTTTTGGAAGTTATACGCCTCCTGATTGGTTCAAAAAAATCACTTCCACAATTGAATCTAGCGAAAAATTAAATAAGTTCAAACGGATTGCAAAAAGAGTCAGGAAGATTGCATTGATTTCTCTTGCATCTTTGGTTGGCTTGATTATTCTGCTTGTAGGCGGAATAGCTTTATACGGGTTCATTCAGTCAAAAAAGCCCGTTGAAATGACTGTTTCGTATTCTGTAAACACACCTGATATCCTTTATTCAAGCACAGACTGTTTAACCATTGATTTTTATGGTTCCGCAGCACCTCTTGATTCCATAAACCAAGTTGCAACCGACGTTTCCATTTCACCGCAAATCAGAGGAGTATGGACATGGAGAGGTGACGATAAGCTTGTATTTTCTCCAAACGAACCTTGGAATCTTGGTACGAAATATACATTCTCTTTTGGAAAAAATTTATTTGCAAAACATGTGCATGTTGACACAAATGAAAAAAACACAAGTTTTACGACTGCAAATTTCAGTGCAACCATTTATTCAACAGAATTTGTAATTGACGATGTCGATCCCAAGAAAAAATACATTACGTTTACCATTTCTTCAAATTTCCCTATGGCAGAGCAGGATTTTTCATCACTTATAAGCATAAAGCCAGACATGAAGAATCCGAAAAACGGCAGTGTTGAGAACAGGGAATATGGATTTGATGTTATATACAGCGACGACCATAAAGATGTATATGTTAAGTCTGAAGTTTTGGGTGTTCCTGCAAGCGATGTTTGTTTTAATGTTACCCTTAAAAAAGGTTTGAAAATCTTGAATGGCGACTCCGTAACCTTAAATGGATGTTTATCACAAGTTTCTATTCCAGGCTTTAATAATTTTGCAAGAATCAGAAGTCTTTCTACAGATCTTCTTTTGAATGAAGACCAGGAATATGACCAGATTATAACGATTGAAACGTCTGCAAAGATTTCTACTCAAGAACTTGTTTCAAATTTGCAGTTCTATCAGCTTCCAAGAGATAGGCCTGAAGAACCGGGCATAAAAAAATCAACACAATTTTATTGGGGCAGCACGGAATATGTAACTGAAAAAGTAATCAGCTTGTCAAAAAAACTTGCAATAAAACCGTATGAAACTGAAAATGAATTCGAAACCGTTCACAATTTTTACATTGATGTTCCTGAAAAAAGCTATGTCTATGCAACCATAAAAGATGGTGCAAAATTCTACGGCGATTACTATCTTTCGGAAAAATATGAAACAATTACGACTCCAAAAGAATATCCAAAAGAATTGAATTTTGTTTCGGAAGGAAATCTTATTTCTCTAAACGGAAGCCGAAAAATTCCAATCATGACACGTGGATTGTCAAACGTAAAAATCCAAATATGGAGATTGAAACCTGATGAAATAAACCACATTGTCTCACAGTCAAACGGCAACCTTAAAAATTTCAGATTTGATGACAGCGATTTTAATCAGTACAATGTAGGCGAATATATCGTTGACCAGACTTTAAATACACATTCTGCAAGTGCAAAAGCAATTTCTTACATAGATTTTGACTTTAACAATTATCTTGAAAACATTCCGTCAAAAGATTTGCGTTACGGTTTGTTCTTTGTGTGCATTTCAAACGGATATTGCAGCTCAATCAGCAAGCTTGTCATGGTTTCTGACCAGGCATTGATTGTAAAGAAAAGCAACAGTGATGAAATGGATTTGTTTGTCCAGTCCATTTCAAGCGGAAATCCGATTGCTTCAACTTCGGTAAAGGTGCTTGCATTAAACGGAAATGTTATTGCATCCACGACAACAGATGGAAACGGTCATGCTTTTATTCCAAAAATTTCCGATTCCACCAACAGGCCTGTTGCAATTACTGCTACGTCAGGCAATGATTTTGCATTTGTGCCGTATAATTTAAATGGACGCTCCATAGATTATTCAAGTTTTGATGTAGGTGGCCTTTATGGCGCACAAGATCCAGACAAACTTTCTGCATATATTTTCAACGACCGAGGCATTTACCGTCCGGGTGATGAAATCAGATTCGGAATGATTGTAAAAGCTGGAGACTGGACTCGAAACATTGGTGGAACTCCGATGGCATATGTCATTACGGATCCAAACGGAAATGACATTTATGAAAAAGAGTTTGCACTCAATTCAGACGGTTTTGAAGAAATAAAATATTCAACAAAAGATTATTCTCCTACAGGTCAGTATACTGTATATGTATATTTAAAGAAAAAATATGCAAACAGCAATGGCTACGAAAGAATCTTGATTGGAAGCCAGACTGCAAAAGTTGAGGAATTCATGCCGGACACTTTGCAGATTTCTTCTTCATTTGACCCTCTTCCTGCAAACGGATGGATTCATCCTCAGAATGTAAAGGCAGTTGTAAAGCTTAAGAATCTCTTTGGTTCTGATGCTGTTGGAAATGTAGTAAAGGCAGACATGCAGCTTGTTCCTGGATATTTTAGATTCAATAAATACAGGGACTACAAATTCAGCGACCCATATGTTTCAAAAGAAAGCTTTTCTGAGCGTCTTGAAGACACAGTAACTGATGAAGAAGGCTATGCAAGATTTGACATTGACATGGATCGTTTTGCACCTGCAAGCTATAAGCTGCTTTTTACGGCAGACGGATTTGAAAAGGAAAGCGGCAGAAGCGTAACGACAAGTTCTTCACTTTATGTTTCTCCACTTGATTATCTCATTGGTGTAAAAGCTGACGGTGCGCTGAATTACATAAATAAAAACAGCAAGCGTATGCTGAAATTCATTGCTGTTGGACCTGATCTTGAAAGCATGAAAGTTGAAGGCGTTAAGCTTGTAATTACAGAAAACCGTTATGTTTCTGTACTTGTAAGACAGCCGAACGGCATTTACAAATATCAGTCGGTAAAAAAAGAATATCCTGTTCTTGAAAAAGAAATTTCCATTCCAAAAGACGGCATGGAATATTATCTTCCTGTTGATTCAGAAGGTGATTTTGTACTTCAGCTTTTTGATTCAAAAGGCAACAAATTCAATTCCACGGACTTTTCGATTATTGGTGCAAAGAATGTGCAGCGAAGTCTTTCTCGTACGGCAGAAATTGAAGTGAAGATGTCAAAGACAGATTTCAAGAAAGGTGAGGATGCTGAGCTTTTGATTAAGGCTCCTTATGCCGGTTCTGGAATTATCTGTATTGAAAGAGACAAGCTTTATACATACAAATGGTTTACTGCAACAGAACCGACTTCCGTTCAGCATGTAACAATTCCTGCAAACATTGAAGGAAACGGATACATTACGGTCATGTTCAAACGTGCGTATGGCAGCGAAGAAGTGTACATGAGTCCGTTCTGTTATGCGGCAGTTCCATTCTCCGTAAGTCTTGATGACAGAAACAATAAAATCAAGCTCGATGTTCCTGATATTGTAAAACCAGACACAGATTACGAAATCAAATTCTCTTCTGATAAAAAGGCAAAAATCGTAATCATGGCAATTGATGAGGGAATCCTTCAGGTTGCAGGCTACTCAACTCCAGATCCTCTGCCATTCTTCTTTAAGAAACGTGCGCTTGAAGTTTCATCTTATCAGACGCTTGATTTGATTATGCCGGAATACAATATTCTTAAAACACTTACGGCAGCTGGTGGTGGTGCAGGTTATGACGACTATTTAAGCCACAATCTTAATCCGTTTAAGAAAAAACAAAATGCACCGGTTGCTTATTGGTCTGGAATTATTGATACTGATGAAAGCGAACACATCGTCAAATATCATATTCCGTCTTATTTTAACGGAAAACTTCGTGTAATGGCTGTTGCAGTTGCAGGCGATACCCTTGGTGTTGCAGAAGCATCCACGGACGTAAGGGACACTTACATCATCATGCCGAACTGTCCAAATTTTACGGCTCCGGGCGATGAATTTGAAGTATCTGTAACAGTTACAAACAACGATGCCGGAACAGGCGAAAATGCAAAAGTAAAGCTTAGTGCAGTGACAGACAGCGGTCTTTCAGTTGTGGGCGAAAAGTCTGTTGACCTTACAATTTCAGAAGGAAGGGATGCAACTTACATCTATAAATTCAAGGCAAATGATGTGCTTGGAAATTCTGACATTGTATTTAAGGCACAGGGAAACGAAAAATCGTCAAAGATTACATCGTCTTTAAGCGTACGACCTTCCATGCCATATCAAGTCTGGCTTGAATCCGGTATGGTTCGAAAGGGAGAAAACAAAAAAGATTCTGTAAACGTAGACAGAGACCTGTATTCAGAATTTGCAACAAGAGAAGTAAACCTTTCATATCTTCCATTGGGATTTGCAAAAGGATTGAACTTCTACCTTGATAATTATCCATACGGCTGCAGTGAGCAGGTGACAAGTGCCGCATTCCCATATCTGTTCCCTGATTTGCTTAAGGAATGCGGAAAAGCTGAAAAGGACGCTCGTTCTGCAATTGAAAACGTAATTGACATTTTGCAGTCAAGGCAAAAAAGCGACGGTACGATTGGTTATTGGACGCAAAAATCTGATTCTTATGACACTCTGGACGCATACTGTGCATTGTTCCTGACTGTTGCAAAAGAAAAAGGTTATTACGTTCCTGAAAGAATGTTCCAAAGACTTCTTGGTGCATTGAAGAACCATGCAAATGAAAGTGGAGGATATGCAGCATCATTTGCAATTTATGTGCTTACGCGAAACGAAATTGTTACGACAACTTATCTTGAGCGTCTTGCAAAAGATACGACGAAGTATGAAAAGATGAGCTTGACGGGAATTTATATGGCAGCAAGCTACAAACTTCTTCATATGGACAGCGAAGCTTCAAAGATTATGAAGAAAGTAAAGAAAGGCATGGACAAGGATTTTACTGTCTATAGATTTGAAAGCAAACTTTACTATAATTCAAGTTTCCTTTTCCTCATTTCAGAGTATTTCCCTGAATGTCTGAGCTTTATAAGCGATGAACTTTTGACAGATATCCAAAACGATATCATCGGCAGGGAATACAACACATTGTCGAGCGCAATGACATTGATGGCAATTCAAAGTTATCTTAAAGCTGTTCCGACAGCTTCAACGGGTAAGTTTGTTGTTACTGAGGACTTTGGAAAAGACGTTGAAGCAAAACCTTTGACGTTTGATGGCGACAAAGTGTTTACCGGACATTTTGAAGAAAACGCAAAAAAACTTCTGCTTGTAAATAATGAAAAAACAAATCTTTATTACCAGGTAACTCAGGCAGGTTTCATGAAAACAATTCCGGAATCTGAAACACGTGATAACGGACTTGAAGTTACAAGAGTTTACAGCACAGATGCAAAAGGCAAAGCTGCAAATTCATTTGCCTTGGGTGATGAAGTTTATGTTACTGTAAGAATAAGAAGCACAAAGAAATCTGCAATCTATGATGTTGCATTGGTTGATATGCTTCCAAGCGGATTTGAAGCGGACATTAATTCAATCAGGGAAAATGACAGTGAGTGGAAAATAGATTACGTTGACATTCGCGATGACCGTGTGATTTTCTATGGAACTGCTTCAACTGATGCCAAGTCATTTACATATAAGGCAAAAGCTGTTGCTAACGGCAAATACATTGTTCCTCCATTGTTTGCACAGGCAATGTATGAAAACAAGGTAAAAGCCATAAAGCCATATGACAAGATTGAAATTAAGAAAGCTTCATCTAAGTAAAAAGAAAATTATAACTGTAATAGGCGGATTTTTTCTATTGATGCTTATTGCAGTTACGGTTGACGTTTCCATAAACCGGAAAAAAGGAATTTTAAATAACATCCGATTTTCCGGTGCTTATGCAGATTGCAATGACAACCTTATGGGACTCTACCTTACTCCTGATGAAACATTCAGAATTTATAAAAGCGTAACAGAATATCCTCCGCATTTTATTGAGGCTCTGCTTCTGCAGGAAGACAAGCGTTTTTATCTTCATAACGGAATCAACATACCGTCATTGTTGCGGTCCTTTGTTGATACATATGTGAAAAAAACAAGGCGTTTTGGTGGAAGCACCATTACAATGCAGGTTGCAAAACTCAAATATAAACTTTACACAAAAAACTTATGTGGAAAGCTATGCCAGATTTTTCTTGCATTGAGACTGGAATTGCTTTATTCAAAACAGGATATTTTGGATGCTTACGTAAATCTTGCACCATGCGGCAGAAATATTGAAGGGTTTGAAACTGCAAGCCAATATTTTTTTAACAAAAGCGTAAAGCATCTTGAACTTTCAGAAATGCTCATGCTCTGCGTGTTGCCGCAAAATCCAAACAAGCGGTGTCCGGCTCCTAAAAAAATACCGGACGACTTAATAAGCGCAAGAATGCGATTGTTTGAAAACTGGACGGAAAATCATCCGGAAGACAAAGAGTTGTTTGAATTCATGAAACATGTGCCATATGTCATCTGTTCGTTTCCTCAAATTGCACCGCACTTTACGCGTGCACTTGAACTTTCTCGTTTGGACGCAAGTTTTTTTGGAAATGCAAAAGCCGTAAAAACAACTCTTGATTCATCCATTCAGGATTTTGTGAGAAATCAGATAGAACTTTATGTAAACAAAAACAAGCAGATTGGCATTTTTAACGCAAGTGCAGTCCTTGTTGATACAGATGACATGACAGTAAAAGCTTATGTAGGTTCGGCAGGCTTTTTTAACGACAGCATTTTAGGTCAGGTAGACGGAGTCATTTCGAAACGTTCGCCAGGTTCAACATTAAAGCCGTTTATTTATGGCATGGCCATAGACCAGGGACTTATTCATTATGACACAATGCTTAAAGACACACCTTCAAGTTTTAACGAATATACGCCAGACAATTACGGCAACACATTTAAAGGCCCTGTAAAAGCCTGGAGTGCATTGGTTCAAAGCAGAAACATTCCTGCGGTAAATCTTGCCCAGAGAATACATGATCCTGATTTATATGATTTTTTACAGAATGCAGGCATTTCAGAATTAAAAGAAAAAGAGACATATGGACTTTCAATTGTTTTGGGCAGTGCCGACGTAAGTGCCCTTGAACTTTGCTCTCTTTATTCGATTTTTGACAATGAGGGCGTGCAGTATGAAATAAATAAAACATATCCCATAAAGCAAAAGTATCCAGACAGCGGCAGAAATCTTTTGACGAAGGAAGCTTCATATATCGTAAAGCAGATGCTTTTTAAAAATCCAAGTCCGATTGAAGGTCGTGCAAAAGACATGGAAGGATTTGAAGTCGGCTATAAAACTGGAACTTCAATAGGTTTTAGGGACTGCTGGTCTGTTGGGGTTTTCAGTCAGTATGTGCTTTGCGTGTGGATTGGAAATTTTGACGGAGTCGGAAACAATTCTTTTTTGGGAAGAACTGCTGCAGGTCCTTTGTTTTTTAATATTGTTGATGGAATTGTTGACCGGGGATATGCAAAATATTTTTTCAACAAAATGCCTAAAGGTGTTGCAAAAATAAAAGTCTGCAAAGTTTCTGGCGACATCTGCAATGATGACTGTCCGTACAAGGAAGAAACATATTTTATTCCTGGAGTTTCGCCGATTACAAAATGCAAAATTCATCGCAGAATAAATGTCGACACGCGTACCGGTTACAGAACGGACGAATCAGACAAACCTTATGTAAAATCTGTTGTAAGAGAATACTGGCCGTCTGATTTGATGGAATTGTATAAACAGGCAGGCCTTCCAAGATTGGTTCCGCCAGATTATCCTCCTGAAAAAGAAAATATTTCCAGACAGTCAGGTTTTCCTCCTGAAATAACTTCACCGCTAAATGACACGGAATATGTTTTTAATCCGGAAAAACCTTCGAGAAACGTGATTGTCTTGAGTGCAAATGCTGATGCAAGTACAAAAGAATTGTTCTGGTTTCATGACGCATCTTTTATTGCAAGAACGAAACCTGGTGAAAAATTTGAATGGAGACCTCAATCTGGTACATATGATTTGACCGTAATTGACGACAAAGGCCGAAGTACCAGCCGCATATTGAGAATCACGCAGAATTGAGAATCTGTTTCATATTGATTTAATCAGCTTTTCTCAGAGATATTTTCCAGCCTCTTTTATGCTTAGTTTGCTCATTTTATCTTTGTGCCTGTCCAAAAAAGATTTTACCCATTCAGGATTTACCTTTGAATAATCTCTTAGACTCCAGCCGATAGCTTTGTTGATGAAAAATTCATCACTACCAAGATTGTTGCAGACTATTTTTTCCAAG
>JAZQMW010000006.1:0-5300 GCA_045627025.1 Treponema sp.
AAGGATTTGTCTTCCTAAGACCGCTTGGCCTCCGACTTGCACTGAAACAGCCCGGTGTAAAACGAATTGAAGCGGAAACAGAACCGGGAAATATTGCATCTCAGAGAGTGCTTGAAAAAGCGGGATTTATCCTCACCGGGACAAACGGTGAAGAAGGCTCGCGATTTGTTTGGAACGGCTAAAGACTTAACAGCAATAAATCCCAGTTTGTAGAGCAACCTAAGATTATATACATAAGAAAATGCCCGAAGGCGATTATGGATTTAAGAGACTGCCATGCTTATGTCGTTGTCGTTTCATTTTTGTGCATTTCGTTTTGGTAAAATTGACTTCGATTCCTGCATAAGGCCAAGCTTTATAGCAGATTTCAGAACACCCGTTAGACGGGTGTTTTTTTTACCCCTGAACCTGGCAGAATTCCACTGTAAGTTCCGGAAGGTCTATTTTTGAGACTTTTATGGTAATCTTCTGGTTTAATTCTATTTCGCCTTGTACCGGTACGTAAGATTCCATTGCCAGTGACGGAATGCTGAACTGCGGAAGTTTTTGGCTTTTGTCCACGCATATTGCCTCTCCCGTCCAACCTGGATTCTGCAAAAGGTAAACAAGTGTCCAGTGACTGTTGCTTTTTCTTTCTGCCTTGTGTGCGGCCATTGCACCTGCATCTCCTTCCGCAAGATTTTCGAGCATCGTGTCCTTGTCTATGAGTTTTTTTCCGTCAATGAAAGCCCTGAGCTGCTCATGGCACAAAAGGTCGCTGTACCGCCTCAATGGGCTTGTGACCTGAGTGTACATTGAAAGTCCAAGTCCGAAGTGCTTTCCCGGAGTAAGACCTACGTTTCTTTTCCTCATGCATCTCCTGAGCTTGTAGTCCCTCGCAATTCCGTCTGGAAGCTCTTGCGGAATTGAAGGCTCTTCCTGCGTCACATACGGAAACGGTATTCCGTTCTTGAATGCAAAACCTGCAGCTCCTTCTCCTGCTAGAAGCATCATCTCTCGGATCATGTCGTTGCTTTCAAATTTTTCATAATTTTCTATGCTTACTTTTTTGCTTTCAGGATCAAATGTGATGTGGACTTCTGGAAATGACATGAAAACTGCACCGTTTTTCTTTCTCTTTTCCACGTTTTTTTCCGCAATGTCAAAAAGAGGTTTCAGTTCCGCACTGTCTTTCAGTTCATCAGCCTTTTTGTATGACAGCCTTTGCACATTTACGCATGTCTTCATTACTTCACATTCAAGTATGTTTGCGTTGTCGTCAAGAAGAATGCGGAAACTCAAAGCCCTGCTTTTTTCCTTGAGTCCAAGCGCGTAATCTTCGAGACATGTTTCCGAAAGCATTCTGGCAGCTCCTTCCGGTATGTAGAGCGTTGCCCCGCGCCCCCTCGCATTTTTGTCTATTTCATCTCCGTTTTGAACAGTGCTTGCCGGATCTGCAATATGTACCCAGAGGTATTTTCCGTCGAAACCGACTGCATCATCCGGATCTGTGGAATATTCTGAATCGATTGCATATGCCGTGCCTGCAACTTCAAATCTGTCTTCGTTTTTTGGTGACGGAAGCCCAAGGTTCGATGATTTTGTGGAAAGTCCCCATCGGAGAGGGTGAGGGTTCCTCGTTATCTGCCATATGCCGGTGTCAAGAAGCAGTTTGTGGGCTTTTTCCGGTGTTTCCTTGAATCCTGCGTCATGCATTGTCCTCGACTTGTCTGTTTTTCCAAGTGCAAGAGATTCTACGTCCGTCATGAATTTTGAGTCTTCCGGGAGAAGAGATTTTTGCTTGAGCCTTTCAATGAATCCTGATCGAAGTTCAGCTTCCTTTCCCTTTTCATCAGCTTTTTTTACGAGCGTTTCCATTTCGTCACGGGAGCGAAGCGTGAATGTAATTTTTCCATCCATCTGGTCTTTTAGTCTCTGGTTGAAATATACGGTGTTTTTCAGGGATTGGTAGATCATGTATGATTCGTCTTTTTCATATCCGCTTTTTATGAAATCTGCAAGTTCTGCAAAATCATAGCTTGCATTTTTTGTCTCATCATCACTTTCAAGCAATTCATAAGTTTCTTTTATCTGGAGTGAAATCGGATTTGTTGAGGCAAGATTATACATGTCTTCTGCCTTGCATGATTGATTTAAGGCAATTTCAAGTGATTTTTCAAGGGAACATTTTCCTTCTGCAAGCAAAGTTACATCTTTCATCCTTACGTTCTGTGTTGAAAACTGGGCTTTTTTTGTCGCGGTCTGGGGAACAGAGCAGTATTTTACAGTGAATTTGCCGTTATCCTGCATTTCAGTCACGATTGCAAGAGTACCTTTATATATTACTAAAGAATTTACGTTAACCATATGAGCATTCTACATTAAAAAAACAAAAATGTAAAACGCCTGGATGATTGAAAATCTTGACAAAACTCAAATTTCCCGTGTTTTTAATTTTAATCCATCGACATTATTTGTGATTCTGTCAATTGAAAAAATTATTAAAAGATGTTATATTTAAAGTGATTTTTTGTTGAAAAAAATTATGTGTTTTTAGGACTGTAGAATAGTATTTGGAGGATTTATGACTATCTCAGAAATGCTTGGTCAAAGTGGTATTCTTACTTTGCTGGGAATGGGTGTTGTATTTAGCTTCCTTATCATCATGATTCTTTGCATGAATCTGTTGCGCATGGCAATCCAGGCGCTTCATCTTGATAAGGATACTGAAGAAAAGAATGTGCCTCAGGCGGCTTCGTCTCCGTCTGTTGATGAAAAGGCTGTGGTTGCCGCAATTGTCGGTGCCTTGAAATCTGGAAATAAAATTTAAGCTAGCTATAAGGAATATAATATGTCTAAGAAAATCGGAATTACAGAACTTGCTATCCGTGATGCTCATCAGAGTCTTCACGCAACACGTATGACTACTGCAGATATGCTTCCAATCTGCGACAAGCTTGATAAAGTAGGATATAAATACATTGAAGGCTGGGGTGGAGCAACTTATGATTCGTGCATCCGCTTCCTTAACGAAGATCCTTGGGAGCGCCTCAGAAAGCTTCATGCAGCACTTCCAAACAACAAGATCATGATGCTTCTCCGTGCACAGAACCTTCTCGGCTACAAGCATTATGCAGATGATGTTGTTGACAAGTTTGTTGAGACAGCAGCAAAGAACGGTATCGGATGTTTCAGAATTTTCGATGCCTGCAATGACCCTCGAAACATGGAAAGAGCTACAAAGGCCGCAAAAAAATCAGGTGTTGATGTTCAGATGGCAATTTCTTATGCCGTAACTCCATTTCATACAAATGAAAAATATGCGGAACTTGCAAAAAAATATGCGGAATTTGGTGCCGATTCAATCTGTATCAAGGATATGTCAGGACTTTTGAAGCCATATGTTGCATATGACCTTGTAAAGAAAATCAAGGATGCATGTGATCTTCCTGTTGAAATTCACTCTCACGCAACTACAGGACTTTCTGTTGCTTCTCTTTTAAAGAGCATTGAAGCCGGTGCTGACATCGTTGACACTGCAATTTCTTCAATGTCCATGGGTACATCACACTCACCGACAGAAACAATCGTTGAAATGCTCAAGGGTACTGAGTATGATTCTGAACTTGACACTAAGCTCCTTCTTGAGATTGCAGCATATTTCCGTGAAGTAAGAAAGCATAATTCTTCACTTGAATCTGCATTCCTTGGTGCTGACACACGCATTCTCCTTTCACAGGTACCGGGCGGAATGCTTTCAAACCTCGAGTCTCAGCTCAAGCAGCAGGGTGCCGGAGACAAGATGGATGCTGTTCTTGCAGAGCTTCCTAACGTTCACAAGGATGCAGGTTATGTTCCTCTCGTAACTCCTACATCACAGATTGTAGGTACACAGGCTGTATTCAATGTTCTTTTCGGACGCTATGAAAAGATGACTGCCGACTTTGCAAACCTTGTAACTGGAAAATTCGGAAAGCTTCCAACAGATGCTAATGCAGATGTCGTAAAGCAGGCTCTTGTCCAGAACAAGATGGATGCCGTCATGACATGTCGACCTGCAGACAAGATTGAGCCTGAATGGGACAAGATGGTGGAAGAAGCAAAGAAAGCCGGTGGAAACGGCTCAGATGAAGATGTTTTGACATACGCAATGTTCCCTCAGGTTGCAGAAAAATTTTTCAAGACTCGTAAAGACGGTCCTGTAGATGCTGCTTCAAAGTTTGCAAAGAAAGAAGTTTCTGCCGCAAAATCATCAGGAAATTATACTATTACGGTTAACGGTTCTACATATGCAGTTTCTGCAAACGGTTCTTCTGTTACTGTAAACGGTACTCCATACAATGTGTCTGTTGCCGAAGGCGCTCAATCATCTTCTCCTGCACAGGCTGTAACTACAGGCGGAGTTGACATAAAGGCTCCTGTTGCCGGAACACTCTTGAAGCAGTGTTTTGCAAACGGAACAAAGGTTTCCAAGGGACAGACTGTAATCATCATTGAGTCAATGAAGATGGAGCTTGAGGTAAAGGCTACTGAAGACGGTACGATTTCTTATGCAGTTCCTGCAGGAACCCAGATTCAGAACGGACAGGTTATAGCAACAATCGGCGGTGTCGTAAAAGTTGTTTCTCCTGCTCCTCAAGCATCTTCTCCTGTACAGGCAGCTCCTGTTTCTTCAGGAAGCGGAACAAAGGTAAATGCTCCTGTTGCCGGAGTATTTTTGAGAACAGCTGTTTCAGAAGGTTCATCCGTAAAAAAGGGTGACAACATTGTTATCGTTGAGTCAATGAAGATGGAACTTGAAATCAAGGCTCCTGTAGACGGAAAGGTTCACTTCCTTGCAACAGTGGGAAGTCAGCTTTCAAACGGACAGTGTGTTGCAGAAATCAACTAAGGATTTGTTATGCCAGTATCTAGAAAAGAAATGAATAAGAAGATTGCTTTCGTGATGATTGCAATAATGTCATGCGCATTCGTCTTCTCTTTTGCACAATCCGCATTTGCACAGGATGGTGCTGTTTCTGAGAAGTCAAGAATGGAGCATGTTGTAAAGAACACTGAAAACTGGAACGGAAAGTACGATATTTCTGTTTCAGAGTTCCTTGTGAATATTGGAAAATCTACCGGAATCTATAAAATGATTCACAGGCAGACTGCGGAAGAAATTGAAGCTGAAAAATTGCAGGCTGAAAAGGTTCTTGCAGAAGAAAAGGCTTCTGAATCGGAAGAAAGCGAACCGGTTCCTGGATATCAGTATGTGATAATGATTCTTGTCGGATTTCTCATCATATACCTTGCCGTTGGAAAGGGATTTGAGCCACTTC
>JAZQMW010000007.1:0-8475 GCA_045627025.1 Treponema sp.
TAAAAACTATGACCCTGAAACAAAGAACATGCTCCCTGTCGTATACCAGAGCGGATACCTTACGATAAAAAGCTTTGAAAAATCACCTCGACGCTTCATACTGGGATTTCCGAACCAGGAAGTTGAAGAAGGTTTTTTAAAGATTCTTGTAAAGAAATTTGCAAATTTTCCTGAAGACGACATGGGGTTTGCAGTGGACAACATCACGGATGCACTTAAAGCTCATGACGTTGACAAGGCGATGAAGATAATTCAGGCTTCAATTGCAGACCTTCCGACAGTCGTAAAAAAAGACATGTGCGAAAACTACTATGAGTCGATAACCCACATAATATTCCGTCTTATGGGCTTCAATGTGGTTTCTGAGCTTCAGTCAATAAACGGAAGAAGTGACGTAATCTTGACTACAGGAGACAGCGTTTACATATTTGAACTCAAGATGGATAAAGGCCGGGAAACTGACAGCGTTTTGGAAGAAGCACTTTTTCAGATTGACGACAAAGGTTATGCAGACCGTTTTGCAGTAAGCGGAAAAAACATGATAAAGGTTGCAGTCGCATTTTCAAGTGACGGGAAAGGTATTGTCGGCTGGAAAGTGAATAAGTAGAACAAACTTGGTGCAGATAAACTTTTGGCCATTTTGTTTTGCTGTTTCCCCGCGTTAAGGATTGGAGCACCTTCAGTTCCGGAGCAAAGCGGAGGAATGGAGCGTATGGCGGAAGTGCGGAAAGCCTGACCCGAAGAGAAATCTTCGGGGAACGCCCATCCATAGAAATTTTCATTGGGAAGCATTAAAAAACGCATCTGATGTCATGACATTTGCAAAAAAAGTCTTGAGGCAACCCATGGAAGATTTATGAATCATTTCCGCACTGATTGTTACATCACCGAGCACAATGACTTTTTTTGAAACCAAAACAAATCCAATCTCTTCGTAAAATTTATGTGCATCAGTTTGCCATGCATTGCTCAAAATGAAACTTGGACTGGAATTTTATGGAAATTTAAGCTATCATTGCCATTAGTTTGGAGAAAAAAATGTCGCCATATGAAATTCTTGGTATTGATTCTTCTGCAACAAAAGTAGAAATAAAAAAGGCTTTTGCAAAACTCGTAAAAGAAAATCCTCCTGAAAAAGACCCTGTAAAATATCAGAAGATACGAACGGCCTATGAAAAAGCCCTGGAAAATCTTTCTAAAAATTCAGAAACAGTGCGTCCTGTTTTTGTCAATCCGGATGAAATTGGAAACGAAAGTGCATTTAAAAATCAAGATGATTCTGATGAAACTGTTTTTGGTTCTGTTTTGGATACCATTCAAAAAAGTGCAGGACAAAGCGAACTTCAACAAGTGGATGCAAAAAAAATCGATTCAATCAAGAAAAATCTTTTCAGTCAAAATACATTTAAAGTCAATGATTTGCTCAAAAAATATTGCCTCCGGGGAATAGCTCTTTCTGATGATGAACGAAAAATTGCCAAAGAAAAGAGCAAAATGGAAAGAAAGTATGATGACTCGGGCAAATCAACCATAAGGACAATACGTTTTGTTGTCAAGCTTGTAGTATTATTCTGGTTTTTAATCAGTGCATTAAGCAGGTGCTAGCATGAAAATGACAAAAGAAGAATTATCAGATTTTGTTTATGACATTTATAAAGCTTATAAGGAACTTGAAGACAAGGACATTTTCCCTTACGAAAAATTCGAGGATAAGTTTGTTTTCTTTAAGACTGCAAGCGGAGAAGTGTTGGATGATTTTACAAAATGGCTCAGATATTTGAATTCTGAAGTCCTTTTGACAATGTCGGTTGTGGAAAATCTGACGCATTCAGGGCATGAGAATTTTGACGGAGTGTGCCATCTTCTTGCAAGTTCCTCAAAAAAAGCTTTTGAATGGCGCATTGAAGAAATTGCAGATGATGTATTTGTCCTTTACGAAATTGCAGTTTTTTTTGATGACGGATATTTAAAAACCCATCAAATCAAAAGTAAATTTAATGTAGGCCTGTGTTGCCGAAACTTTGCAAATGATTTTTCAGTCTGCGCCCTGGAACAATATGATGAATCCTGGGAAAGACGAAGCCGCCATTTAAAGGAAATCCTTGCAGGCCAAGACTTCATTTATGTCTTGATGGACAATAATGATGTGACTTACGAAAAAGGCAACAGATATGCAAAGCCCCTGGTAATTGAAAAAGGCGGTTTGTCAGAATTGGTAATCACGCCATCTTCAACGCTTGAAGATTTTGTATATTACGATTTTGAAAAGGCAAACTTTTCACGAAAACCATTTCTTTCAAGATTTACGCAGGAAGAATTCTTTGACTTGTGCAACACTCTTAGTTCCATGACAAATGCCCGGTTCGAAGTCCATATGAAAGACGGAATTGCATCCATAGGCGTAAACGAAATCCAGACCTGCATTGACCGAAAGAAATCTTATGCGGAAAAACTCGATGAAAAAACACTTGCATGCATAAAGAAAAACAATGCAGCCAAAAAAGCAAATCATGAAATTTTCCTCAAGAAAAATAAAAAAATCCTGCCAATCTTTTTTGTCATTATTGCAGCCATGATGCTCTATTTTGTTTCAAGGACACCTTTTGTTGCAAGTGAGCATTATTCAAGCGCAAATTACGATGGAAAATATTACAACTTGATTGAAAAATATCGGGGACTTTCCAAAAATGTCACGATTACTGCAAAATCGGCGGTCGCAAACAAGAAAGGCCGGTATGTTCCTGAAGTGATGACGAAGGAAGCATTCTCAGGTTCAAAAATAAAATCAATTGAGATTACGGGCGGAATAAAATACATTGATGATTATGCATTTTCAAATTGCGAAAAACTTTCCAAGGTGCAGTTGAATCATGGGCTTCGTGAAATAAATGATTTTGCTTTCAAAAATTGTCCTCTTGTCAAGGAAATTGAAATACCTCCGTCAGTTTACAAACTGGGAACCGGCATTTTTGACGGCGACAGAATTTCAAAACTTACAATCGGAAAAAAACTTTACGAATTGTATTCTGAAAATCTTGGAAGCGGAATCACGGAAAACACGCAGATAGAATTTACCGATGATGCCAAGGCTTTTGATCCGTTGACTTATTGCAAGATAACGGAAAAATATGGCAAAAAGGCAATTGCAGAAATCAGCAGCCCTTTCCCGGTATTTGTAGTTCCGGATGGAATTGAATATCTTCTTGGTGCGGAATCAGTGGCAAAAGACAAGCATGTAAAGGACTATTACGAATTCGGCTATATGGGAAAATATTCCAAAATCACGGAATTCATCATGCCTGATACGGTTACAAGCATTGACTGGAGATTTTTCAAGGATGCAAAAATCAAATCAATCGTCATCCCTGATTCGGTAGTTGAAATCAAGGAATTTGCATTTGAAGGCTCTGAATTGGAAGAAATTGAAATGGGCAAAAATGTTTCAAGAATCGGAAGGCGTGCATTTGAGAATACGAAAATCAAGTCAATCGTCATCCCTGATTCTGCAACTGAAATTGGAAGCTTTGCATTTGCAGGTACGGAATTGGAAAAAATTGAAATTGGCAAAAATGTTTCAAGAATCGGAAGCGGTGCATTCAAGGATACGAAAATCAAGTCAATCGTCATCCCTGACTCCGTAACTGAAATTGAAAAATACTTGTTTTTACGTTCAGATTTGGAAAATGTGAAAATAGGTTCCGGGGTTTTGAAAATCGGAGAGGAAGCTTTCAAGGGAACAAAAATAAAGAATGTTGAAATTCCAGGAAATGTCAACGCTGTTGAATATGGTGCCTTTAGCGAATCTTCCCTGGAAGAAATTGTTTTTGGTGAAGGAATTCATAAACTTGGAGATCTGCTTTTTTATCATGCGCCGATAAAGAAAATCACATTCCTCAATTCAGAAAATCTTTATGCGGACATTAATTTCTTGATGGGCGTTACGACACTTGAAGAAGTGCAGATTCCAGAGGGCAACGAAAAGCTTCTGAATGTTTTCACCGAATATTTTGACAAGAAAAACAAGGCATCCCTGAAAAACAATCCAAAGGAGAATTAAAGCATGGCAGTAATTGGAATAGATTTGGGAACTACAAACAGTCTTGCTTCAGTCTGGAAAGACGGAAAGGCGAAAATCATTCCGAATGCAAACGGAAACAACCTTACGCCGTCGGTAGTTTCACTCGCAGAAGACAATATCGTCATCGTCGGAGATGCGGCAAAAGAAAGAATCATCACTTTTCCGGATTCAACCGCATCCTGTTTCAAGAGAACCATGGGGCAGGATTTTTTTTACAAACTGAACGGAAAAATTTTTTCTTCGGTGGAATTAAGTTCCCTCGTCTTGAAAAACATCAGGCAGTATGCGGAACAATATCTTGGAGAAAAAATTACCGAAGCGGTCATAAGTGTGCCTGCATATTTCAACCAGAACCAGAGAAAGGCCACAAAAGATGCAGCCTGCATGGCGGGATTGAAAGTTGAGCGTCTTGTAAGCGAACCGACAGCCGCCGCATTATGCCATGGAGTCCAGAACCGGGGCGATATGAATACGATAATGGTATTTGACCTTGGTGGCGGAACTTTCGACGTTTCCCTGCTTGAACTGTTTGACGGTGTCGTTGACGTAAAAGCCGTAAGCGGAGACAACCACCTGGGCGGTGAGGATTTTACGCAAACAATAGCGGCATGGTTTTTGGGCATGAACAATCTTGATTCAGAAAAGCTTTCACCAAAAGACATTTCAAAAATCTTCAAGCAGTCAGAAATTGCAAAACGCGCCGTAACATCTTCTGATTCTTTTAAGGAAGCACAGATTTCGATTGAAATTGACGGCAGAAAATACAGTTCTGTCCTTACACAGGATACGTTTAATGCAATTACGGCAGATTTGCTCCAAAGACTTTTGCCACCCGTAAAAAAAGTATTGAAAGATTCAGGAAACACTCTTGATGAAATCGACATGGTAATCATGATGGGCGGCTCCACGAGAATGAAAGTCGTCGTTGATTTCGTAAAGTCAATCTTTGGTGAAGACAAGGTTGTCTCAAGCTGGAATCCTGATGAAACTGTTGCATTGGGTGCCGGAATCCTTGCCGCCATGAAAGAAAACAACGTTGAACTTAAGGAAACCGTTTTGACAGACATCTGTCCGTTTTCACTGGGTGTGGAAGTTCTAAGCGATTTTTTTGAAGGCAAGACAGAATTCAGCCCGATTATTGAACGAAACACTCCAATCCCCATAAGCATCGTGAAGCGGTACTGGGCATCATATCCCGGACAGAATAGCGTTGAAATAAACGTCTACCAGGGCGAATCCAAAAAAATTTCTGATGATGTTTTTCTCGGAAAACTTGAAGTTCCGATTCCGACAGTAAATGATGAACCTGAAAGCCTTGACATACGCTTTACATATGACATAAACGGCCTCCTTGAAGTTGAAGAAACAGATTCAAGCAAAGAAAAGCACACCCTTCTGCTTAACAACACAAGCTCCCGGATGTCAGAACAGGAAATGAAGCAGACCCTGAAAAACATGGAATCCCTTAAAATACTTCCCTGGGAACAGGAAGAAAACCGCCTCATCCTTGAGAAGGGAAAAAGGCTATATACGGAACTTACGGGTGATGACAGGCAGAAACTTTTGCAGATGCTGAATGAGTTTGAAAACGTCCTTGCAGGACAAATTCCCCTTGAAATAAAGAAAACGGCAGCCGCAGTAAAAAGCTTTCTTGATACGATGGAAAAAGACTTGTGGTAAAAAACATAAAAAAATGCCGCACATAAAGTGCGGCACCAAAAGGCCTTGCATGTCATTTGATTTTCTTTCTGCAAGTCCTTTCATCCCTTAATCGTTTTCCACCTCTTTTTTGCCCGCGCGCCTTGAAACGGTATCGTTCATGCGGTTTATTTCAGATTCGACATTCTTTGCAAATTCCCTGCAGTTTTCGGTGCCAGAAATCTGCATTGCGTTCAGATAAGGCACGAGGGTGTCGTTTACAAGGGAAAGAAGACTCTTTTTGAAGCTTGTAGCCGATGCGCCTTTGTCTGCATTTGCCTTGAGATATGTGTCATACGAAGATTTGAATGCATCTTCCGAAGCACGGACCATAAGGATTGCTTCCGGAACACCCTCAAGAGCCTTGATGTTTTCTTCAATACCTTCTGCCTTCAAGTCATCAAGAAGGCTTTCAATCATTGAAGATTCGCTTGCATAGTTTGCGCTTACGATGCCTGATTTTGCATACTTTTCAAAGATTTCATCGAGTGGAAGCGCAAGTTCCTTTTTGGAAGCAATCGGAAAAACAGAATAGGCATCCAGAAGCTTTCCAAGCGTCTTCAGCGCCTCGTCCCTTTTTTCGTCGGCTTTTTCAAGATCTGAATGAATCTTGTCCTGCAGGATTGCGCTCGTAATCTTTGCGCTGAGCTTTTCAAGATCTGCCATTACGCCTGCAAGAAACTCTTCTTTCTGTACAGAATCGTCATCTTTGTACAGACGGAGAACAGTGTCTGAAAGCGCGTCGATTTCCGTGTTGCGGATTGTATTTTTTAATTTTTTCATAAAACATTCCTCCTTAACTTTTATGAATGCTTCTTTAAGGATATATTAAAAAATTCAAATCGTAAAGAAAAAAATAAAATGAACCTTTCCAAAAGAAATTGACTGTATTTTTTTGAAAAAGCCCACCTGAAAAAAACAGCTCGGCTTTTTTTGAAATTGTTCATTTTCTTAAAAAACAGCTTGGCTTTTTTTGAAATTGTTCATTTTCTTGAAAAACAGCTCGGCTTTTTTTGAAATTGTCCATTTTCTTAAAAAACAGCTCGGCTTTTTTTGAAATTGCCCATTTTCTTAAAAAACAGCTCGGCTTTTTTTGAAATTGTCCATTTTCTTAAAAAACAGCTTGGCTTTTTTTGAAATTGTCCATTTTCTTAAAAAACAGCTTGGCTTTTTTTGAAATTGCACATTTTTTTTAACGGCTCGGCTTTTTTTAAAACGGCGGATGTTTGTCAATTCATGCCTTTTATGCTAGAATGTGGGGAATCAAAAAGGGGAATGCGCATGATGGCAAAGGAACAGAAACAGAAGGCAAAACAGTTTGCAGAAACTTGGACAAAAAAAATCGCAGAAACTGAAACAAACAAAAGCAATGAAAGACAATTCTGCCAGTCTTTTTGGATTACGCTTTTATCAGAAGTTTTTGGTATTGAAAATGTGGCGGAGTTTATAGATTTTGAGCGTCCGGTTCCAAAAGAATTTAGTTCTGGAAAGAATTTTATTGACGGCTATATTCCTGCGACAAAAGTCTTGATTGAACAGAAAGCGTCTAAAATCGATTTGTCGAAAGGCGAAAAACAGTCGGACGGACAATTTTTGACTCCTTACCAGCAGGCAAAAAGATACGGAACAAACCAGAATTATTCAGACAGGCCTCGCTGGATTATTGTTTCTAATTTCATTTCATTTGAAATCCATGACATGGACAAAATGGATTCCCAGCCCTATGTGATTCAGTTAAAAGATTTGCCGAACGAACTTCACAATCTTTCGATGATTCACGATACGGGAAAGAAAGAAATCATTGAAGAAATGGCTCTTTCTGTGGAAGCTGGAAAAATTGTCGATGAGCTTTATGAATATCTTTCTAAAAAATACAATTCGTCTCCGGAA
Organism: Treponema sp.; assembly: GCA_045627025.1. GTDB lineage: Bacteria > Spirochaetota > Spirochaetia > Treponematales > Treponemataceae > Treponema_D. The sequence goes on from JAZQMW010000007.1 coordinate 7,667, forward strand.
CATCAGCGAAGCTTGAATATGCTTTGTGTTCGTCTGATTTTCCTTTTGTATGCTGATGATTCTGAACTTTTTGGCGAAAAAGGAATGTTTCATAAATTTGTGGAAAGTTACAATGCAGAAAATCTTGCTGATGGAATAAAACAACTTTTTGCAGTTTTGAATGTAAAAGAAGAAGACAGGGCTGATGTCTTTTTTGATTTGGATGAAAAGTTTTCTCAGTTTCCTTATGTGAACGGAAATCTTTTTTCTGAAACTGACAATCTTATTCCCCGTTTTACGGAAGAAATCAAAAACCTTCTTTTGGAAAAAGGCAATTTCAACTGGAAGGACATTTCTCCGACAATTTTCGGTGCGGTTTTTGAATCGACTTTGAATCCTGAAACTCGTCACGACGGCGGAATGCATTACACTTCTATCGAAAACATCCACAAAGTAATCGACCCGCTTTTTTTGAATGATTTGAAAGAGGAATTTGAAAATATAAAATCGAGTCAAAAATCTGCAAACCAAAAGAAAAAAGAGTTTGAAGAACTGCAGGATAAAATTGCTTCAATAAAGATTTTTGACCCAGCGTGTGGAAGCGGAAACTTTTTGACTGAAAGCTATCTTTCATTGAGGCGGCTTGAAAACAGAATACTTTCGGAGCTTGAGCAGGACGGACTTTTTATTGACGACTACATAAAGGTTTCCATCCAGCAGTTCTACGGAATTGAGATAAATGATTTTGCCGTAAGCGTTGCAAAAACGGCACTCTGGATTGCAGAAAGCCAGATGTACCTTGAAGCTCCTTCCAGCGTAAATGCCAAGGC
>JAZQMW010000008.1:0-6343 GCA_045627025.1 Treponema sp.
GATCATTTTTGGCCGTCTGAGCTTATAGAAGGTAAGATTGAAATTACGTTTGATGCCGGTACGTTTTATATACGCAAAGACGGAACTGATTTTATTACCTTTGCTTATGCCAATGAAGATGGTACAGAAAGCTTGACTGATGGTTTTGGGAAATATATTTACAAGATGTCTGCTACTGTAGATGGTGAGGTATGGAATAACTCTTTCATGACGCAAGAAAACGGCTTCGAACCTCGTCCAAACGGTGGCGGCAACAACAACGACATTCCTTTCCTCAACAAGGCATTACTGAGTTCCGGATTGGATTGCAAAAATAATGCAGAAACAGGTATGAATTATAATGCTTATACGGGATACTATCTTGAAGAAGAAGATGGAAATATAGAACTTTACTATGCTTATTCCAGCAGCCTTGAAGGAGGTGTATGCTATCTGAAATTGGAAGATGCGGTGTGTGGAATAGAAAAAAGGAATGATAATTTTTATGAAGTTAAATACAATGGAGTTGGAGATGATGATGAGCAACCTCCAATGTACTTTAAATATGATCAAGAGAAGAATAAAGTTTTTGAGTGCGACGAGGAAGGAGTACTAAACCGTGCGTTTGACATTATTACAGGGTTTGATTTTTCAGTTGAAACTAACCGAAGTTTCCTGACTGAAGAAAACGGCTTTGCTCGTGTAGGCGGCAGCAATTAAATAGCCTGTTTTAGTCTGTTTGCATGCAGTCGGACGGTTGTGGCAAATCCCCCTTTAAGTGAATGCTTTAAGGGGGATTTTTTTGCAATTGTAAAGGTTTTGGTTGCATCTTGGCTGTAAGCGTACGGAAATAGTATCGCTTCGTCGATTGAGAGTGTCGAAATCAAGAAGCCTAAAAACACATGCGGTAGTTTCGACATAGCTCAACCACCGCTTTCCTTGGACATAATCTTTCTTAATTGGCTTTAATTTTGTCCGTATTGCAAATGCCTGAAAAACTCACTGAGAATTTTTAAAAACTCACTGAGAATTTTTTAAAAGTCACTGAAAAAGTCCTAATTTTAGAAAAATGATGTGGTCATTGAGCTGTAGAAATGTCAATAACCACCGCGATTTCGGCTTTTTCAGCAGTCTCGCCGTTCAGGGGCTTGTTATATCGATTTTTTTTTGAAGTTACCTTATGATTTGCAATTTTTAGAGATGCCTTGTTTTGCAAGGTCTTCACTTTTTTTGTTCAAGCACATTCGGAACGTACACAACCTTGTAAGTGTTTGATGACAAATCATGGTGAACAAGAATTTCATTTACTTCAGAGATGAATTCAATTCCGTCTTTTTCTGTCATTATGTAAAATGGCGTAAAATAAAATTCTTTTGCATAAAGTGATTCGTGCATGAATTTTGGGTAGAATTTTATTTTGAATTTGTCGGTCTTTGTTATCATGTCGCTAAAGGTGCACATTTCCAGAAAGCATGACGTTGCGGCTGTCTTGTCAAAACACTTTGCGTCATAAAAGCATTCAAGTATGGAATCGTCCGAGTTCAGGAACAGTTTTGTGGTTATCCTTGAAAAGCAGCATGATATTGCTTCTTCCATTGTGCTGAACGAAGCTGCATTTTCATTGTAATAATACAGATGGTTTTCATTTGTTATGACAGTCGGCTTTCCCAATGCATCATCTGGGTTTTCTCCATCTTCAAAAGTGTAGAAAATAGAACGTTTGAGAGCCTTTTCTGCAAGTCCTCTTTTCTCATCATTTTCATCATAGAAAAAATCATATTCAAAAGAATTTGCAGGCTCTGCATTTTCCGTATTTTCAGAATACATGCTCGTATCATATAACACTTCACATTCATCGCTTATTCCGTCTGTCTCAAGTGTATCTTCCTGCACTTCATTTTTTTGAAAATCAAGTTCCGTTTTTTCATTCTTTTTTTCACTCTTGGCTTTTTCTTCTTCTTTCATCATGTTTCTGATGCTTTCAAGCGTCCTGTATTTTTTCATGATGCCAGGAGTTTCATTGAATGCAATTTCGTTTGCCGTATTTTCGATTTCACTTGCATTTGCACCAGCATTTTCATCAACAGTGTTTTCATTTGCAGAAATATCTTTGTTGCCTTTGGTATCACTATTTAAAGTATTTTTCTCATCATCTTTTGTTTTAATGTCTTCTTCAACAATTTCCATGCCGTAAATTTCAGGAACTTTGTCGGCCGCACCAAAATTTTTCATGTAGGAATCTGTTGCCGCCTTGTAATCCTCGCCGTCAAGAAGCATTTGCGTTTCGCTTGTTTCATTGTTAAAGTTCAAGAAACTGAAATAAAGCGCAAGATCTTTGCTGAAAGGAACAATTATTCCTTTTGCATAAATGTCTGAAAGTGTAAGCGAGCACATTTTGTTTCCAAGAGCCGCACCCTTTAAGAGCGTCGGAACCGTTTTTTTGAAATCATCCTTGTTTTTGCCATATCCTTTCATGTATGCGCTTCCAAGGTAGTAAAATGCATTTGGATATCCGAATGATGCCGATTTTTCGAGATAACCGATAAAATCTTCCTGTGGAATGAGCGGATTGAATTCCTGTCCGTCATATTTTTCCATGAAATACTTTCCAAGTGCGCAAAGTGCGACAGAATCGTTTTTTTCTGCCATTTTTTTTACTTTTGCAAGCCACAAGACATCGGTTTGGTAATCGTTTGCTTTTTTTAATTCTGATTTTGGACATTGCACATAATCATATTCCGTGGCAAGAATTTCATTTTTTTCCGTTCCAATTCCTTCGTGACAGCAAAATGAAACTGCATACCTTGAAATTGTTTTCAAATAAGAATCAGTTGATTCGCCGTCTGCACATTTTTTTAAAAATCCAAAAGCTTTTTTTGCATCCAAATCATAATTCTTTTCAATCAGAAAGAAAATTTTTGTCTTGGATATTTTGCTTTCTATGTCTGAAAGATAATTCCATGCTCCGGGAATTGAGTTGACTGATATTTCTACAAGCTGATTTAAGGCCCATCTTGATTCACTGCATTCTGCTTCGTAAACTTTGTTCCAGCATTCAAATGCTTTTTCAATGTCGTATGGAAATCCAAGTGCACCTTTTTGGTATAGACCTGCAATTTCCATGCATGATTTTATGCTTCCGTTTTCTTTTGCCTTTTTGAGATATCTGATATGTTCTTTTGCGAAAGGTTCTCCGGCTCCCCAGAAAATGTCACCCTTGTAGTATTCAAAAAGATTTTCAAGTGCAAAAACATCGTTTTTTTCTGCATGTTTTTCCCAGAATGGCAAAAGTTCCCTTGATTTTTCAAATTTCCGTTTCGTATCATTTGCTTCAAGTTCCATGCATTTTCGCTTGAATTCATTTTTCTTGGAATTTTCAATTTCCTGCATGCTTGAAATTATATGCATGGCTTCAAGATTCTCTTTTTCTGAAAGTTCCAGAAGATATTTTTTTGCAAGCTTTGTGTCTTTTTTTAGAATTTCACCCTTTATGAGTTCTTTTGAAAAGGAAAGTTTTATTTCATCCGAAATTGTCTCCATGTTCAATGAACTTGCAAGTGCTTCGTTAAAAAGCTTGAGGTTTTCTTTTTTCTTTTTTTCATCTGCAGGATATGAAAGTTTTGCAAGATTCAGAAATGCATGTGGATATTTTTTTTGCATTGCCTTGGAGAAATTTTCTGATGCCTTGTATTTGCATAAATCTTTTTCCTGGCTTGAAGTGTTTTTTCTTGCGCAAAGATTTTCATAAAAGATGCCGATTGCATTCCATGCCGGTGCAAAATTCATGTCTGCGGCTTTTTGATAATATGAAAGAATGTAGTCATCCGTGAAAAGGGAAGGAAAGTACGGCCTGTATTTTTCTGCAATTTGCGCATATGTGCATAATACGGCAGGATCTGTCGATTTTTCTGCGATTTCCCTGTATTTTTCAAGGGCTTCTGTTTTTGTTATGTTTCCGTAAAGCTTTACCGGTACTTCTTTTATGTAGTCGTTGTCCGAAAACAAATAGAAATTTTCTGCACTTACTTCAAGTACTTCTTCGTAAATCCTTTTGGATGAAATGTATGCATTTTCTTCAGAAAATATTTTTGAGCAAAATAATGAGCCTAATGCCAATGATAAAAAAAGAGTTGTCCTTTTCATGCGTTTTGGATCTCCCGGAAAACATAGACTTTTGATATTTTTTTATTATATCATTTTTTCACCTGCAATGATAGTTTGCAATGAACATTTGCGCACAGTATAGCATAAAATGCGTAGGGAGTATCTTACTCAAACCAGTTTTCAATGACAAGGTTTCCAGTTACATTCTGAATGGTTTTAAAATGCTTGACGTTTCTTGTTACTAAAATCATCTGGTTTGCAATTGCAATGGATGCTATCTGCAGATTTGCATAGTCAACCATTAATCCTGATTTTTTAAGGCGACTCCGTAAATCTCCAAGAATCCATGCACAGTGTTCATCAAAGTTCATTATGGGAAAAGTTTTCTGAACTTCATCGATGAGACGGGAATATAACCAATCCTTTCTTTTGCTTTCCGGCATTATCATTGTGCCATACAGCAGTTCATTCCATGTTATTGATGAAATTGCAGAATGATTTTCGTTTTCATTTATACTATTGATAACTTTTAAATTTGGTGTTCTATAAAATGCTTCGGAAATAATATTGGTATCAAGAAGAAAAGTTTTTTTCATAATTTTTCCTCGTTGAACAAGGTGTCTTCAAATTCTCTTACCATGGGTTGTTCTTCGCGGATGCTTTCGTAATATTCAGAATAGTTAAAATCATCATCTTCCAATCCGTAATCAGCTCGGCTTCTCTGAATTCTTTCAGTAAAGGAATTCTTTCAGTAAAGGAATTCTTTGCCAGTAACTTATCAGTTTTCTGGTAGTCTTTCAGGTTCTGAATCACATAGCTTACCTTTCCGTGGTTTGTTATGAAAACAGGTCCCTGTTCGTCAGTAAGATGCAAATAATAGGAAAGTCTGTTTTTTGCCCCGTGTACTGGAATTGCATTCATATTGGCTCTTTTTTTTAGTATAATCAATAAATGGCTATAAGTCAAAGTTATAGCTATTTATGCATGTGTGGAAATTAAAAAAAATAGGAATAACCGATGAATTGAAGGCAGACTGTGAGTCGGCATGCAGACCGCCAAACGGGGTGCGCAAAACATTTTTATGCATACCGATGCTCTGAAACCGTGAGTGATGACGCAAAACGTCAGCAGGGGTGCCCCAAATGCTTGCAGAGGCCTCATTTCCAAGCAAGAAGCAATCGAAACACACTCAATTGCAAAACTGCCATCAAATGCATGCAGATGCATAACTTCACGCAAGGTAAAAAAAATCCTCGCCAGAAAAACACCGGCAGGGAATGGTTTGTCATGCAAAGTCATGTCGAAACTGGTTTATGGGGTTGCGGATGCAATCCCTGTATGAAATGTTTTTAGACTTCACGCACAAAATGAAAAAAATCCCGCCAGAAATCAATCCAGCGGGAGCAATGGTTTGACATGCAAAGTCATGTCGAAACTGGTTTATGGGGGTTGCGAAAGCAATCCCCATATGGAATGTTTTTAGACCGCAAGTCGCAGACTTGTCGGCTCTGAAAAACTATTTGTTCAAGCGTGCTTCAAGGTCATCGAGACATGCTGCAAGTTCTTTTGGAAGATGCTTGCCGAACTTTGGATAGTGGTTTTCGCGAACATCCTTGATTTCTTTCTTCCATCCTTCAACGTCAACCTTGAGGATTTCTGGAAGAGTCTTCTTGTAGTAGTCTGCAAGTCCTTCTGCATTGATTGCACCATCTTTTGGCATAAGTCCGATTGGTGTGTCAACAGCATTGTCTTTTCCGTCACAGCGGTCGAAAATCCATGCGAGAACGCGTGAGTTGTCACCGTATCCTGGCCACATGAATCCACCTGGAAGTTCTGCGTTGTTCTCGTCCTTGCGGAACCAGTTAACGTAGAAGATCTTAGGAAGCTTGTCCTGATCTTTTGCGGCATTTCCAACATTAATCCAGTGCTGGAAGTAGTCACCCATGTTGTATCCACAGAATGGGAGAATTGCGAATGGGTCGCGGCGGATCTTTCCAACTTCAGCTGCATTGATTGTAGAAGCTGCTGTAATCTCTGAACCAACGATTGATCCGAGGAATACACCGTGTGCCCAGTTGCGTGACTGGTGTACGAGAGGTACTGTTGATGGGCGGCGTCCACCGAAGAGGATTGCAGAAATAGGTACTCCTTTTGGATCTTCCCATTCTTTTGCGATACATGGACACTGTCCTGCTGGTGCTGTGAAGCGTGCGTTTGGATGTGCGAATTCTTCGCCCTTTGGAGACTTGTCCTTTGGAAG
>JAZQMW010000009.1:0-3486 GCA_045627025.1 Treponema sp.
TATTTTTCAAGTGGTTCAAAATATTCAAGAGCAGAAGTTGGAGGAACATCACGACCATCAAGTAAAGCATGAACGCGCAAAGTCTTAACGCCTTCTTTGTGAGCCTGAGCAATCATAGCCTTAAGATGATCAATGTGAGAGTGAACGTTACCGTCAGAAACAAGACCCATCAAGTGGAATGTAGAGTTTTTATCCTGAACATTTTTTACAAGTTTCTTCCAAGTTGCGCCTTCAAACATTGTGCCGGAAGTGATAGATTCACCAACAAGTTTGGCACCCTGAGCAAATACACGACCACAACCAATAGCATTGTGACCAACTTCAGAGTTACCCATATCATCATCAGAAGGAAGACCAACAGCAGTTCCGTGAGCCTTAAGCTGTGTGTGTGGACAGTTGGCTGTGAACCAGTCCAAGTACTTCATTTTTGAAGCCTTTACTGCATCACCTTCTTCATATTTACCATAACCAACACCGTCCATAATAACCAAAACAACTGGTCCGCGGCGTCCTTTCCAATTTGGATTTTTTTCCAAAGCATGCATTGTGTCTGCCATAATTTATTCTCCATGCGGGGGAAGTTGCCCCTTAAAAAAGTACAGTTTATTCCATAAATATAATGAATTTCCTGAGGTTTTACAAGTGAAGTTTTAAGACTCCTGCAATGTTTGCATTTTTTTTCGTTTTGATTTGAATTGTCCTGCTGCAAGAGTCGTTTTTTTTAATGTTTTGAAACTGCAAAATGAAAACTCGAATCTAGTCCTCTTTAAGCTCAATTCCCATCAGTTTCATGTTCTCATAAAAATCCCCTGTGTAATTTTCATAATCATTCAGTTTTTTCTTTAAATAATCTGCACTCCAGCTGTAAAGCAACGCGTACATGGAATCATGATAAAAAGAAATGTCCATGTAATCATGGGATTTATGCAAAGTAATTGAAAAAAAAGTTCCGTTTGAAAAAAGTGCCGGTGAAAGTTCAAGCTGTTCTTCGCCAGAATCAAGAATCAGCTTATCCTCTGAAATGGAAATGATTTTATATTCTTCGACTTTGACGCTGGTCCATTCGTCAGAATCATCTCCATAGCTTGCAGATACCGTGATTTTCCTGTCTTTCATTGATGCATGATATGTACCTTCGGCACTGAGAGATGTTTCCATAAGTCCGAATCTGTACTTTCCGTCTGAAGAAAAGTGCATGAATCGGAAATCGTTATAAATCCAGGTAAATCTTGAAAGGTATAAAATCAAATTCTGGTCCGTCCATCCGGCTGTAGAAAATGGTTTCAGGTTGTTTGTAAGGTATCCTCCGAAAACCCATCCGCTTTTTTCTTCCTGGTTCATGTAAGAGTCAATCGGCAAAAGAATCCTTATCCAGTTTGATGATATTCCGTCTATCGTTGCTTTTGGGCCTGTTTCAAGAATCTTTGCTTTCATCCTGTCCTGCACGAAGCAGATTTTCCTTGCTTTTAAGCTTGAGCCTGATCGCACCCGAAGACCTGTCGGAGCATCCACGTACGCATATCCTCCTTTTTGAAAATCCTTTGCAAGACAACATGATGCCGTAAGAATTGCAATGAAAAGCATGCAGTTTTTTTTCATGAACACTCCTTTTTTATCATTGCCTGACAAAAATCTTTTTTAATCGTTCGTTCAAAATCAAGGTTAGCACATTTGTCTTGCAATTTCTACATGTTCGCTTCAAGCCCATTGCGGCTTTTTTTCTTGAAATCAGTTTGCGTTGAATCTTTTCAAAAAAGCTTTTGTTCGTTCTTCCTGCGGATTATTGATGACATCATAAGGTTTTTCTTCCTCTACAATGACACCTCCATCCATGAACACAAGATAGTCGCTTGTGTCACGTGCAAATGCCATTTCATGAGTTACAACAACCATGGTCATTTTTTCAGCAGCAAGATCCCTTATTACGTTAAGAATTTCTCCCGTAAGTTCAGGATCAAGGGCAGAGGTTGTCTCATCAAAGAAAAGAACCTTTGGTTTCAATGCAAGTGCACGTGCAATACTTACTCTCTGCATCTGTCCGCCTGAAAGCTCAAAGGGATACGAATAAGCCTTGTTTTCAAGATTCATCTTCTTTAAAAGTTCAAATGCAGTTTCTTCACTTTCTTCTTTTGATTTTTTTAGAACAATTCGCATAGCCTCCGTAATATTTCGAAGAACAGAAAAGTGAGGAAAAAGATTAAAATTCTGAAAAACAAGACCGATGTCAAGATTGATATCATGCAGTGTTTTTTTGTCAGAATAGATTCCGTCTTTTACAAGTGTCTTGCCAGAAATCTCCACCGTCCCTCCATCAACTTTTTCAAGCTGGCAGATACAGCGTAGAAGGGTAGATTTTCCGCTTCCACTAGGACCAATTATGCCAAGGACTTTGCTTTTATGCAGTGAAAAATTTATATCTTTTAAAACTTCTAATCTATCAAATTTTTTGCATAAATTCTTAATTTTTATGATTTCTTCCATAAAGGACCTACTTATAATAGCTTAATTTTTTTTCTGTAATACTGAAAAATCCGACGACAATGTAATTCAAAATGAAATATATAAAGCCTGCAATAAAAAGAGGCATTACACTTGCAAGTCGTCCTCCTTGAGTTTGTGCTACATGAAAAAGTTCTGCAACTCCAAGAACCTGAACTAGTGCTGTATCTTTTACGAGCGTTATTACTTCGTTTCCCATGCTTGGAAGTATATTCTTAAAAACCTGGGGAACAATAATTCTGAAAAAAGTCTGTCCTTGAGAAAAACCAAGTATTCTGGAAGCTTCATATTGCCCTTTGGAAATTGACTGTAAGCCACCTCTGTAAATTTCTGCAAAATATGAAGCATAGTTTATGACCATAGCGACAATTGCTGCAGTAAATCTGTCAAAACCAGCATTAAAAATATATTGAGGTGCAAAATACACGATGATAAGCTGTAGCATCAAAGGCGTTCCTCTTATTATAAGAAGAAAAAAACTTGTAGCAGAAGAAAGAAGTTTTATCTTTGACATTCTTCCAAGGCATATGATAAGTGCAAGTGGAATTGAAAAAATAAGCGTAAGGAAAAAAACTTCAAGACTTGTAACTGTACTTTGAAGCATTACCAAAATGAATCCTTGTAAAATAATCAAACATACTTTTACTATAATATATTTAAAAAAAAAGAGGTTTACAGAAATTGATGTTAAGAGAAAATATACACTTGAAAAATATGGATGGGGAAAGTCTTCCCCTCGCTCCCAAACCTTCGTTTTTCCTGAACTGACACCAAATTCCTTTTTCAAAGAATGAAGTGCAAGAAGGTTGTTGCCTATTATAACCAGATTGTCTTTGATTGTATCTTCACTCCAGGGCAAACGCATTTTAAAGACTTTTAAAATGTATAGTATTTAAAAACTTCAAAAAACATTAGAATTCTTTCTGGTGGTGAAAAATGACATTGAAAGAATCGCTAATGACAATCAAGGATTTCAGAATTGACCGA
>JAZQMW010000010.1:0-35420 GCA_045627025.1 Treponema sp.
CAAGAGAATCTTCTACACCACGGAATTTTTCGAATGCCCAGCGAGCAAACTTAAGAACGATGTAATCTCCGTCCGGTGCTCCGCCTGGAGTATATTTTTCAAGGCTGCCATCGCGCCAGTAAGGAAGTTCATCCAAAGTAAGGCCTGCGGCAAGTTTTGCAGAAATTAAAGCGATTGGGAAACCTGTAGCTTTAGAAGCCAAAGCTGAAGATCGGCTTGTACGAGGGTTGATTTCGATAATAACAACGCGGTCAGTTTTTGGATTGTAAGCAAACTGAACGTTTGTACCACCAATTACGCCAATCTTTTCTACAATCTGGAATGCCATCTTCTTGAGACGTTCTTCCAATTTTTTATCGATTGTCATGAATGGAGCTGAACAGAAAGAGTCACCAGTGTGAACACCAACAGCATCAATGTTTTCAATGAAACAGATTGCAATCATCTGATTCTTTGAGTCGCGAACAACTTCAACTTCAAGTTCTTCCCAACCAAGAATAGACTCTTCAATCAAACACTGATGTGTCATGGAAAGATCCAAACCGTTAGCAACGATTGTGCGGAGTTCTTCAATATTGTAGCAGAAACCTCCTCCCTGACCGCCCATTGTGTAAGCTGGACGAACTACAAGTGGGAATCCGATTTCGCTTGCTATCTTTTCAGCGCCTTCTACTGTGTGGCAAATTCCAGAACGTGCACATTCAATGCCAAGTTCTTTCATTGTTTCCTTAAAGATTTCACGGTCTTCTCCACGTTCGATAGCATCAAGATCAACACCGATAACTTTTACGCCGTATTTGTCAAGAACACCAGCCTTGTTCAATTCCATGGCCATGTTCAAACCAGTCTGACCACCAAGATTTGGAAGAAGTGCATCAGGACGTTCTTTTTCAATAATCTGACTGAGTCGTTCAACGTTCAAAGGTTCAATATAAGTTGCATCTGCCATTACAGGGTCAGTCATGATTGTTGCTGGATTTGAGTTTACCAGAACAATTTTGTATCCCTGTTCACGCAAAGCCTTACAAGCCTGGGTACCAGAATAATCAAATTCACAAGCCTGACCAATTACGATTGGGCCCGAACCAATAATCATTACCTTGTTGATGTCTGTACGTTTCATGATCTTTCCTTGCTGGTTAAAAAGCCAGCGAAATTTTTTCGATTATATCAAATTTGGCTGTAAAAAATCAAGTAACTTAAAAAAGTCATCTGTCGATTTCTTCTTGTTTTTTTCATCCTTTCCAGTGCCAGATTGTTTTTGAAAGTGCGTTTGAAAACGGCTGGTGTCTGGAAAAATCAGGAAGCCAGCTTGTATCGTCACTTAAATCCTGGTAGAAAAGATAATCAAAATCATATGCTTCTATCACATCTCTGATTGTGTCGTCTTCTTCTTCGTTCATCAATCTGTTTTCTATGAAAGAAAGTGATTTTTTCCTCCAGAAAAGTTCTTCTTCCGTGCCTTTGAAAGGAACAGGAGTGTATTGGCTCATCAGCGATATTATGGCTTTTTTGTCTGCATTTTCTTTAAGCCATTCAAGAGTGATGATTGAATCGTCTATCTTTCCAGGCATTACAAGGTGCCTTATTATGACTCCGCTTGTCATCTTGGGATATTTTGAATTTTCACCTGTGATTTTAAGTGGCGCGTTTTCCATCATCCATTTTATTGCCTTTGTCGCAATTTCAGGATAGTCTTTTGCCTTGAAAAGTTTTTCTGATGCATCTTTGTTGAGTGTCTTTAAATCCGGAAGATAAATGTCAACTAAGCCGCGTAAAAGTTCAAGTGTTTCCACCGATTCGTATGCACTTGAATTCCAGCATATTGGTATGGAAAGTCCTGAATTCTTCGCATCCCTTAAGTATTCTGTAATGACAGGAATTTGATGGCTGCCCGTGACGATATTTATGTTTTCGGCTCCTTTTTCCTGAAGTTCAAGGCATATTGAAGTGAATTCGCTTTTTGAAACTTCCTTGCCCATGCCCTGCTGGCTTATCTGGTAATTTTGGCAGAATGAGCATCTGAGCGTGCATCCTGTGAGAAATATCGTGCCGCTTCCGCCTTTTACCGTTATGAGGGGTTCTTCACCGAAATGCAGGCATGCAAGAGCCATCTTGAGTTTTTCGCCTTCACCGCAGAATCCTGTGGATTTTAATCTGTCTGTGCCGCATTTTCTCGGGCATTGCAAGCATTTTTCGTACATGTTTTCAGACTGCGCCTTTGTCAAGAAATATGCCCATGAGTCCGTTCAGCATCTCGAGAGGAAGGTCTTCTGCCTCGAATCCCGTAAGCTCGCAAAGTTCCTTGTAGTCTTTGCCTGTAAGCGAACTGTTGCTTTCAAGTGACTGTTCATCACCGTCAAGGAGAGATTGCATGGCTAAAAGCTTTTGGATGTTTTCTTCCGTAGGCTCTTCCTTAAAATTTGTGCTTGTCCTTATGTGTTCATTCATCCAGTAATCCGTGAATGATTCTGCAAGGGATCGGATGTTTGAATTGTTTCTTACAAAGAGATTTTTGACGTCAAGACATACACGTTCTGCATCGTATCTGTCGCCTTTTTCTGCACGCTCATGTTTTTTTATGCGTGCTATGTCTGCGTATAGCTTCTGAATACTGTCCATGCTTCTATTTTAATGCAAAATGATTTTATGCACAATATGGCAGAAATTTCATATATTTGTGCCAAAATGGTGAGTTTTTTGAATGTTTGCGTTTGATTTTTGAGATTTGCGTTTTATTTCAGGAATTTTCTTGCATGATTTATGTGTTTAAATCTCCAAAATGTCTATAATAAAAGTTGCATGTTTGTGTTATTGAGGTTGGAAAGTATAAAAAAAATCCATTTTCCACTTAATAAACTTGACAAATTCACTCTGTAAACATAATATAATAAGTATGGACTTAAGAACTGTATTAACACCTGACACTGTAGATCTTCATTTGAAAGGATCTACAAAAGAAGAAATTATTGACGAACTCTTGGATATTCTCGTAAAAGCTGGTAAAGTAACAGACAAAGCTGCAGCAAAACAATGTGTACTTGATCGTGAAAAGAAGATGTCTACTGGTATGAAGCATCAAATTGCCATTCCTCACGGTAAGACAGATACAGTTTCAGATTTGGTTGCATGTATTGGCGTATCAGATAATCCTGTTGATTTTGACAGCCTTGACCAGGAACCATGTCGCATATTTATTATGACTTTGTCTCCAATAAATAAGACTGGCCCTCATCTCCAGTTTCTTGCAGAAGTAAGCTTGCTTTTCAAGTCTGCAGATAAGCGTGCTCAAATTCTTAATACTCAGGATAAAGCTGAAGTAATCAAGATTTTGACAGAATAGTTTGGGCTTGTATTCATGAAGCTCTTGCATTAAGGCAGGAGCTTTTTTTTTGCAAATCAGATTTTTCCTAAGGAAACACTGATGTCTGCGAATCGTGAAAAGCAGGTCTTTGTACGCTTCCCTAAAGACAAAATGCTTTTGTGGAAAAAATTAGTTTTCTGTCTCCTCGATTGTTCCTTCAAGCGGTTCTGGCGGGTTTATGACTCTGAAAAGCCTGTCGTGCCCAGAGGCTGCCTTGTTTGTGAAAGAAGACCATGAATTTTTTTCTATGAGTATTACTCTTGATTCCATGTAGGATTTATGTTGCTTTTGTTCAGTCTTTATGAAATCAAACGATTTTACATATTGGATGAGTTCAAACGGAATGTTTTCCATTACGAAAACGCATGTGAGTATTGTGCTTCTGTCATGAAGTATGCTTCTGCATCCAGATAAAAGATATTCTGGAATTTTGTGAATTCTTTCCCGAATGAAATCTTCCGTGCAATTGTAGGAAACTACGCAAATTTCCCTGTTCTCAATGTTGTGTGCGAAAGAAATTGATTCTGTGTATGATCTTTCTGCAACTTCGTCATATTCATCGCCCTGAAGTGTTTCTGAATCTATGAATTCGTATTCCCTGGCAAGACGATGGTGTATCAATTCTTTATATTTTTTAAAATCCATCTCTGTAACTCTGTGCAATTCTGAAGCCAAAATATGAATAAGCTTCGTTAGGGTCATATGAATACCTTTCGCCGCAAGTGACGAACATTGTGTATTCATTAAAGCTTCCGCCCCTCATGACTCGTTCCTTTCCAAGTTCCGGACCTGTGTAGAGTTTTTTTTGCCTTTCCTTTTGGTCTGTGTATGGAGAGTGCCAGTCAAAGCAGAATTCAAGTACGTTGCCGCTCATGTCGAAAAGTCCCGTTCCGTTGGCTTTGCCGGAGCCTGGATTTGGAGTTGTGCTTTCTTCGTGATTTAATCCTGCCGTTCCGACCGTGTGCGTTCCCTTTGAATTTTCATAATACCACGATACGCTTCCTGTGGAAACAGAGGTATCTTCGTTTCCTTCAGAATCTGCCTGGCCGCTTGCAAGTGCGCTTGATTGCAGGGATTTTCTTGTTTTCCTGGATGCATATTCCCATTCCGCTTCTGCAGGCAACCTGTATCCGTTGCAATCGAAGTCACATTTGCATTGATCCATGGAAACCGTATCCGTTGAATCCCTTAGAATTTCGCCCCTGTATGTATAGCATGGCTTGCATCCTGTCATTTCGCTCAATGCATTGCACCATACTGCCGCATCGTACCAGTTTATGTTTGTTACTGGCTCGTATTTTTTTAGTTCCGTGGGTGCTTTTCCCCTGAGTCCTTCTGAGCCTTCCTGACCTGGGTTTGAGAACATGTATCCGTTTAGCTCTGCCCATGTCCTTACCTTGTACCAAAGTGCGTATGTTGTCTCGTATCTGTTGATTTTAAAGCTTTCCACTGTGCGGACTGCATTTACGGAAAGAGACTGCTCCCCTATGGTATATCTTGTGTATCCTTTCTTGAATTTGAATGTTACAAGGCTCAATTCATTGAATCTGGCAGCTTTTTTCGTGTCTGGATTTTTTGTGCGCTGTACGTCGTATCGTTCGTTGATTTTTCTTGTCTGAGAATGCACTGCAAGTCCTATTGAAGCCAAAAAAATCAGCCATGAAATCTTTTTTTTCATTTTGTCTTCTCCAGAGTTTTTTCCTGTTTTTTTATTATGCGTTTCTGTTTTTTCTCAGCCCTGTATTGGGACATGGATTTGCGCCTTCTTTGGTATACAGGCTGCGCATATTTTGATGTCTTGAATATTATCCACCATCCGAATGTTGAGGAGAGTATGCATAGCAATGTTATTGCAATTATTCCGTTCCATCCCGATGATGCAAACGGTAGGGGAATGTTCATGCCGAAGAAGCTTGTTATGAATGTCGGTATTGCAATTACAAGTGATATCAATGTCATTCTTTTCATGACTATGCTCAAGTTGTTTGATATCAGGGATGCGCTCGCATCGTTCATCTGCGCCATGATGTTCGTGTATGTGTCGGCCATTTCAAGAGCCTGCCTGTTGTCGATTTCAACGTCATCAATCCAGTCCTGGTCTTCTTCATCAAGCTTTATTATCTTTGTCTTTCGGTATTTTTCAAGAAGCATCTGGTTTGTCTTGAGTGATGTGGAAAAATATACGAGAGATTTCTGTATGTTTAAAAGCTGCACAAGCTCATGGTTTTGGACAGACCTTAGCATTTCGTTTTGTATCGTCGTGGCACGCCTGTTTAGTTCCTTGAGGTATCGGAGGAACATTATGTCTGCACGGGCCATGAATCTGATTGTGAATGCCGGAAAGTCATTTAATGAAAGCTCCCTTATTCTGTTTGCGGCAAAGTCTTTGAGAACTTCACAATCTGTCCAGCATATTGTTATGAAAAACTTTTTCAGCGTAATGATGCCAAGTGGTGCCGTAAAATAGCTTACGTCATCACTCGGTGAAAATACGGGAAGTCGCAGAATCGTTACCGTGTATCCTGTTTCGTCGTTTTTTTCGAGTCGGGAAAGTTCATCCGGGTCAAGAAAGTCAAGGATGTTTTCCTGCTCAATTCCATATTCTTCCTGGAGTTCCTTTATGTCGTCTCTTGTAACGCATCTTGCATCTACCCATGTGTTTTTTTCAGAATCCAATTCTTCTCTTGACATGTCTACAAGCTTGCCGTTCACCTGCTGCCAATATGTAATCATAAGAAGCCTCCTAAAAAAACGTTTTGGTGAAAAATCCCGATGGAACTGTCGGAATTTTTCGTTTAAAGACTGCCGGTTTTACAAAAAACAATGTGCCCTGTGTTTTTGCGATTAGCGGCTCGGCATGTTTTTTACTGTCTGAAGTATGTAAAGCTCTATGTAGTGCTTTAATGCCGGATGATTTTTAATCTTTAAGAGGGCTGGTGCTTCAACCAATGCGTCTGCAAGATGTTCAATCCTTTCTTTCGTGAAGCTTTCAGTCTTTATGGTTTTCAGTGTTTTCCTGAAATAATCCCTTATGAGGACATTGACGTCTTCCGTAAGGTTGTCGAACACCTCTGTTCCGATTCTGTCATTCCATTCGTGAAGATAGCCGTTGAGTTCAATGTCAAGCGTACTGTTTTCAGGAACAAACTGGCTTTCAAGTTCCATTGCGGCTTTTCTGAGCATCCTTCTCTTGTGTTTGTTTTTGTCAATGCTGTCTTCCGCGTCTTTTTTCTTGAAAGAGTCCATTTCCTTGTCTTTCTTTTCTTGCAAATGTTCGAGGGAAACGGCCCTTTCTGAATCTTTTTGGATTTTTTCATGGCTTTTCTTGAAGATGAATTGAAGAATCAATGAAAGAATCGGTATCGTATACCAGAATGGAAGTTTCAGTTTTGCATCTGCAAGAAGTTCATGCCTTGAAAGCAGGAGAATTTCGCTGTAAGGAATCAAATCTGAGCCTCTGAAAAAATTCATGCGGCCTACAGTTTTGTCTTCAATGTCTATCATGCCCAAAAAAGGTGAAGAAAGCAGAGCGTATAATATTGGATCGAGAGCGCTTATTTCACGTTCGAGGCATTTTTCAAAAGACATGTTGTCTTTCATTTCAGGAAGAACTTCATATTCAAGCATGTATTGGTACCATGCCTTTATGAGGCTTTCTCGCACAAGCACGCGCACGTCATTTGTGAGTCGCATTGCAAGCGGCATTACCTTTTTCTTGTATATGTAGAAGCTTTTCTGATTTTCAGTCTTGAATACAAGAAGTTCTGGAAGCTGACTGTCCGGCGATTCCGTTGTTTTTCTTTTCAGGTATTCGTCAAGATCTTTGTCTGAATACTGGCCGAGAAGAGGTACTCCGTTTTTATCTTTCATCTTGATGATGTCGTCAAGCGAATAGTAGTAAGGAGGATTTTCAAGAAGAGCTGCAAGCGTTTCAAATGCCGCTTCTTTTTGCATTCTCTTTGCAGCCTTTGCCTTGTAGAAAGATGTTGCGATTTCGATTATGGCTATGGACTGCAGAATTGTCGTGTCTTCTGGAGTAAGGTCTTTTAGCTTTGAGTAATCCTGCTTTACGAAATAGCAGAGCTGGCTCCAATAATAGAAGTTTTCACCGTTTTCCTTAAGGTTTTCAAGACATGTCTGTGGATTTGAGACAAATGCATTGAAAAAGTTTTTTATTGACAGTTCTTTACCAGGATTTGAAATCGTGAGCTTTCTCTGAAAATAATCATGCGATTCGCTTTTTTTCAGCACTGACTGAATTTTTCGAAGTGAGAACGTGAGCATGTCTGACATTGTGACATTGCCTGGCAGAATGAGGGCAGGAAGAGATTTTGAAAAATATATTGCGTAAAGTATCTTGTCCGAAAGTCCCTGCTTTTCAAGAAATTCATAGATTATGCTGTCTGCTTCTCTTTTGGCGAATATTTCGCTTGGAACAGATTTGTGAAGTTCGCTTATGTTTGGAAACGGAACGGTTGTGTTTTTCTCGATTTGTGCGTATATGTTTGCATATTTTTCTACAAAAACCGGAACTGCGTAAATATAGTCCTTGCCTCGTATTGCGTTCAGGAAGACCATTCTTTCATCGCAAAGCTTTTTTATCTCATCTGCAAGAGCTTCCTTAAAGGAAAAACCGCTGAAAGGAAGAAGTTCTTGGTTTTCATCAACATGATGCTGTGCATATTGGTGCAGAAAACTTGCAAATTCATCATACTCAAGCATTGAAACATTCTGCTTGCCGCAGCAATACTTTATTAATGTCAAAATATTTGAAGTTGTAGCCATGGTTTAATTATACCTATAAAATTAACTAATGTAAAGAAAACACCTGAAACTTATGTTTTTAGAATTTTCATGTCATTATATGCTTTTTGCGTATGTGAAAACCTTTTTTTCATTTTCGCAAAAGATCCAAAATCCAATGTTCTTGGAATCCTGAAATTTGCATTTCACAGAGGTTGCCTTACTTTAGGAAAATAATTCCAAGAATTCCTGCTGGAATAAGATATAGCGCAAACCATTTGAGGTTTCCCTTTTTTATGAGTTTCATTAAAAGCACGAGTGAAAGGTATCCTGCTACAAATGATGATGCACATCCTGACAAAAGCTGGATTGTTCCGATGTTTTCGGAAATTTTGTCCATGTCCTTGAATTCAAGTATGAAAGCGCCAAGAATTGCGGGAAGGGAAGCGATGAATGAGAATTCTCCTGCAACATTTCTCTTTACGCCGCAAAGAAGTGCGCCTGATATGGTGGAACCGCTTCTGGAGATTCCAGGAAGTGTTCCGATACCCTGTGCAATTCCTATTATGAGCGATTGCTTTATTGAAGGTGATTTTTCTTCGTCGGTGTTGTCTTTTTCATTGCATGCGCGTTTTTTTTCGATGCGTGATGATATTGTGAGAAGCAATGCCGTAATGATGAAACCTGCGCATGTGATTTTTATCGGAATGTCCTTTATCATTTTTGATGTGACAAGGCCTATGCATGCTGTTACGAATGTTGTCAGTATGATTGCCAGTATGTATTTTCTTTCTTCGATTTCATTTGGTTCAAGTGAAGGGCTTTTTTTTACGAAAAGCTTTCCGAACGTGCAGATGAGATTCAAGATTTTTTTCCTGAAAAAAACAATTACTGCAAGAAGTGTGGAAAGGTGTAGGAAGACATCATATAAAAGAGGAATGTCTTCAAGACCGAAAATGTTTTGGCAAACCTGAAGGTGACCGCTTGAAGAAATTGGAAGAAATTCCGCAATACCCTGGAGAATTCCAAGCAGAACGGATTGAATGATACTCATTGTGATACCTCATTTTCTAAAAGATGGTGCTGAAATTTTAGTAATCCCCTAACAAAAAGTTATCGGAAAAAAATGACATAAACATAAAAAAAATTATTGATTTTTAAATGAAAGATGCTACACTTGGTTCCATGAGCAATGCAAAGTCTTCTCGAGGAAATCTCCCAATGTTGTCGCTTACCCTGCCAATAGTATTTGAGCAGTTTTTCAGGGTTCTTGTGTCTTCAATAGACACATACATGCTTTCTTCTTATTCTGACAAAGCTGTTGCCGCTGTCGGAATGACAACCCAATATCTTTTTTTTCTGTCTCTTCTTTTTTCCGTAATCTGCACGGGAACTTCTGTTGTTCTTGCCCAGTATATCGGTGCTGAGAAATCCAGAGGTGATTTGAACAGGATTGCACAGGCAAGTTTTATCATGATAGTGCAGTTTGCGGTTGTTGTAACTGTCGTCGTGTTCACGTGTACGGATCCGCTTTTGTCATGTTATGCTCTTGAACCAGAAGTTAGGGGCTTTGCAAGGGACTATTTCATTATTTTCGGCGGGGCAGGGGCCATTTTTTCGGCATTTAGCGCCATGCAGGCCGCAATACTTAGGTGCTACGGTTATACAAAGGAAATTCTTGTCGTTTCTGTCATTGCAAACGTCATAAATGTGATAGGAAATTCTCTTTCCCTTTATGGATTTTTCGGACTTCCTGTGTTTGGTGTCAAGGGAGTTGCATTGTCATCTGTTTTGTCACAGGTTGTGTCATGCATCATATACCGCTGGATTATAAGGCACAGAAAAGATGTCGTGTTCAATACGGAGGACATAAGGCATGTTCCAAAAGTTTTTTATGGAAAAATATTGAGCATCGGTATTCCTACCGCAGGTGAAAGCATTGCCTATAATACGGCACAGATTGTGATAATGGCCATGATTACTACAATCGGCACGAATGCCATGGCAGCACAAGCCTATACCCAGACAATCGTTCGCTTTACGTATGTGTTTGCGATTGCATTGGGAACTGCCACTCAGATAAAGACTGGCCATTATGTGGGGGCCGGCAAAAGTGATGAAGCTTACAGAAAGCTTTACAGGTATCAGGCCATTGGAACTGCAATTTCAGTTTCTCTTGTCGTGACGCTTAATTTCATCAAGACTCCGATAATTGCCCTCTTTACGGATAAGATTGAAATTTCAAAGATTGTCGAGCATATTTTGCTGTGGTCAATCTATATTGAATTTGGAAGGTCCTTGAATCTCATATCCATAGGCGGACTCAAAGGCTCCGGAGATGTACGGTTTCCTGTTCTTTACGGCATATGTTCAATGTGGGGAATAATGGTTTTGGGAAGTTATTTGCTGGGGCTTAAACTTGGACTCGGTCTTACCGGCATATGGATTGCTACAGGTACGGATGAGACTACAAGAGGAATTGTCATGCTCTTGAGATGGAAAAGCAAAAGGTGGCAGAACAAGAGAATCGTGTGAAATATAATGTGGAAAGATGATGATAGAATACTAAATTTATACAAAAATTTTATTGATTTTTATGAATTTGAGCGCTTATGTCCTGTTTGCAATACGGAAAATGGTCATTTTTACATGAACATTCATAATGCAAAATCAAGAAAAGGCGGTTTATGGGTTTGGTGTAGTAATTGTCATTCATATTCTCATTGTTCGATTATTGTGCCTGAGATTTGGAAAAATTGTACTTCTATGGAATCAATCAGGCTCTGTGCTGCACCTGATTACTTGGAAGATAATAAAGAATTGATAGATTCTCATATAAAAAATATTTTAAAAGAAAACTTTATTTAATTATAGCTTGTTTCCAAACCGTGGATTGGCATGCAAACTGATTGAGTGAACGCTGACTGTGAATCTGCATGCAAACAGATACTTTTTGGGGAAACCGTGAATCTGGATGCAGACTGTCAGAATGGGCTTGCTGTGTGTCTGTTTCCAAACTGTCGCATGGAACTCAAATCGTATATCAGTTTCCTAACCGTCATAAAGGGGCTGCCCGTGAATCTGCATGCAAACCGACTGAGTTAACGCAAACTGTGAGTCGGCATGCAAACTGTCAAAAGAGGGCGACTGTGGATTGAAATGCAAACCGCCCGCAAGGGGGCCCAAAGTATTTTGTCGCAAACTGATGCCCTGTTTGGAAACTGTGAATCTTGATGCAAACCGTCAAACGGGGCGGCAGTAAGTCGTTTTCCGAGACTGTGAAGCCTTGTATGCTTGCTTTGAATTTTGATGCAGACCGCCGCAAGGGGCGCCCCAAACGCATGCCGATGTTTATCTTCAAGCAAAGGTGCAATCAAGACCAATCCGACCGCAAATTCCCCCAAAAAAGGATGCCGATATTTATTCTTACGACAAAACCGCACTCAAAACCCTTCCAATCGCAAACGGCCGCCGCAAAAGCAAACCGATGCATGGCTTCACGCAAAGCTGCAATTAAAACCTTTTAAGTTGCAAATTTCACCCCAAAAAGCATGATGATGCATACTCTTACGACAAATTCGTAGCCCCCAACACGATTGCAAAAAACGCCTGCAAGTCAGATTGGATGTTTTTTACGAATCAAGGGCTTGTGTGAAAATTTACTGTACTGACAAAACTATTTTCTTAAAAAGCTCCATGCAGACCCGTGCGTCGTCTGATGCCCTATGTGCCGATTTTACGTCAATCTTGAATCTGGATGCAAGGTTTTGCAGCTTGTAGGGACCTGTTTCTCCCATTGTGGCAAGTTCAGGATATGCCCATCGTGCAAGTTTCAGCGTATCAAACGTAAGGTTTGTAAGTTCCGGATATCCTGCGCGAACAAGTTCCGAATTCATGAATTTTACGTCAAACGGTGCATTGTGCGCCACAAGACATGTCTGTTTTGTGCATACATATTTAAGAAAGTCCGGTATGACATCTTTCATTGAAGGTGCATCCTTTACCATGAAATCCGATATGTGCGTAAGCTCCGTAATGAATGGCGGAATCGACACAGGAGGCTTTATCAGCACGTTGAACGGTTCCCCTATGAGTCCTTCGCAGTTGAATTTGACTGCTCCAAGTTCTATTACATAATCGTCAGATGCCTTGAGACCTGTTGTTTCCGTATCAAATGCTACAAATGTCCTTCCTGAATAAAATTCGTCCGCAAGCCGCTTGTAATTTGAAAAATATGCCATCTTAAAGTTTTATCGAATAATCGCTTGAATACATTGATTTTAGTGAATCAAGAGAATTATACTTTTCCCCCATTATGAACTCTTTTGACCATGTCATGAAATATGCCCATGGAATGTTTGATTTCGAGAGCATTGCAACGTCAGGAAGATATCCCAATTCCGCAAGAGATGTAACCTTGTTCGTTGAAGTTTCTGCCGTAAGTTTTTTGTATTCTTCCCTGTAGTCCGTTTTTTTGAATCTGTCAAGATATATGTCGACTGAAATTACGTCCACATATTCATCACCGGGGTATCCTTCTCGAAACCTGCAGTTCCATATCCAGAGAAGATTGTCCAGTTTTTTTACGTTTACAAAATAGTTGAACATGAGTTTGTAAAGTTCCCTTGCAACGGAACATCCTCTTGAACCCCACCAGAACCATTTTCCGTCGCTTTCGTGAAAAGGTCTCCATAAAATCGGAATGTCTTCTTTTTTGAAAACCTCAAGTTCTTCGGCAATTGAATCCATGTCCCTGTAAAATGCATTTCTTTCTTCCGTTCCTTCAGTCAATATGCGTGTCGGGTCAAAATCTGTGTTTTTTGCATAAAAACTCTTGTCCCTGCCGCCTGTCGGTGAAAACCAGTGAAAAGAAAATGTAAGTATGGCATCTTTTTCTTTCGCAACCTTTAAGGCTGTCTTGAGCGTTCCCTTGTTTTCTTCTACTTCTTTGATGCATTCTTTTGTTGCGTCATCATAATTTATGTTTGGCGAATATGAAAGAAGTTCAAAGCCGATGAGTTTTGGCGTGTGTCCGGTATTTTCCCTGATGTATGAAATTTCTTCCATGGGATTTGTCTGAGTGTGCTGTCCAGTGATTATTTTTTTGCCGGAAATATTTTCAAGATAGGCAAGAAGATTTTTTGCTTTTTCTGAAGCATTTGCATTTGCTGTTTTCTGCATTTTTTCAGTATAGATTATTCTGCATCCTTTTTCAATCTTTTTTAGGAAACACTGATTTATTCTATAGGAAGTAAATTTGTGTTAACTTTGATGTCTTCGAATCGTGAAAACCAGAGCTTTGTACGATTTTCCAAGGAAGCGATGGTTTATTTCACCTCAATTAATCAGCGCTTCCTTAAGAATTTGGACAGTTCTTTGTTTCCGTGAATTGAAAATCTTTAATGTTTTTTCAGAAGTTCGTCAATCATCGACATGATTTTTTTTGCGTAAAGGTCTGACATGAGGCAGTCAGGCATGAATGAAAGTTTTTTGCATGTGTCTGCGATTTTTCTTGCATCATCTTTTTTTCCCGCATCATAGATTTTCTCAAGCAAATCGTGTTTTGAAGAATTTGTCATTGATGAAAGCTCCAGAAGTTTTTTTGAAATCTTGTTTTGGTTATCCATGATTTTCTTAAAATTTTCGGCGGATGCATTTGAAATTTTCTTGCTGACAGTTTCATCTGAAAGTTTTGTGACGTCTGAAAGTAAATAAAAAGCTGAAAACTGAAATGAATTTTCTATGCCGTAATATTTTGCAAGTTCAAGAAATTCTTCCCTTTGGATGATTGAAATGTCAAAATTTTTTTCCGACTTAATTATGGAAACTGCGTTTGCGAAGAAATCAAGAAGGATGTTTATGCATTTTTCAATTGATGATGCATCTTCGTTTTCGCAAATTGGAAATTCATTTATGAAGATGCTCGGACATTTGAGGATGAAAATTATGTCGTTTGGGTCATGAACCTTGCATTCAAGAAGTTTTTCATGGCACCATAGCGGAAGGTTTGTGTTTTTCGATTCCTCTGAAAGAAGTTCTACCTTAGGCTTTAAGTAGTCACCCTGATTCATTAAAAAATCAATGCGGATTTTGAGGATTTCAAGATATTTTTCCCGTTCCCCCACAATGTTTAGTCCAAGTTCAAAGCATTTTCTGCATGCAGATGGAATTAAAGCTGATGTTTCATCATCGTTTCCGTATTTTTGCATGAAAATAATGTCATCGTGCAAATCTTGCCAGGTTTTGTATTCGTGTGAGGGCAGTTTTCTTTTGATTTCATGTATTTTTTGTTGAACGATATCTTCCATCTTTTTTGATCTGGGGAATTTTCATGAAGAATGGCTTAACTGTACGATTTTATGATTCAGACTTTTGTCATGCTGTTTCTTTAGGGACAATCAAAAGCCAAAATCATAGGGAAAGCTTTACAGAGTGCTTTGTACAAGGCCAAGAAATTTGCAAATCCTGGAGCCTTGTTTTGCACTTTTCAAGCGTTTCCCGATTTCTTTATTCCATATTATGGATTATTTTGCATTGTCGAGGATGCTCATTATTTCCTTGGAAATGTTTTCACAAAGAGTTCCTGCCTCTTTTCTTGCCTTTTCAAGACCTTCATCATTTCCTCCTGAAACTGGAGTTACTGAGTTGATGTAGAACTTGATTTTTGGCTCTGTTCCGGAAGGTCGTGCGCTTACAATTGTGCCGCCTTCAAGGAAGAACTGGAGTACGTTGCTCTTTGGAAGACCATAAGGTGTCTTTGCTGCAGGATTTGCAGGATCGAATTCAACAGACTGCTGAACGTCGCGAATTTTTGTCACTTTCTTTCCGCCAAGAGTCTTGAGTCCGTCCGTTCGGAGCTTTGTCATGATGCGGCCCATGATTCCAGGTCCCTCGATTCCAGGGAAATATTTGCTTATTGCTCTGTCCTCGAAAAGACCGTACTGCTTGTACATGTCGTTAAGCCTTTCAAGAAGTGATTTTCCCTTGCTTGCCCAGTAAAGTGTCATTTCTGCACACATTGCTGCTGCCGATACGCCATCTTTGTCGCGTACTTCTGTCTCTACAAGGTATCCGTAGCTTTCTTCAAGTCCGAATGCATAGTGCTCAATGCCTTTCTTTTCCATTTCGCCTTCATCAAATGCAATCCACTTGAATCCCGTGAGGCATTCCTTGAGCTTTACGTCATAATTCTTTGCAATGTAGTCAACAAAAGGAGATGTTACTATTGAACGGATGAGTACCGGATTTTTTGGCATCTTGCCGAATTCTTTTTTTGAAAGGAGGACATAATCTGCAAGAAGCGCACCCATCTGGTTTCCTGAAACAAGAACATAGTTTCCGTCTTTGTCTGGGAATGCTGTTCCGAAACGGTCTGCGTCAGGATCTGTTGCCATTACGACGTCTGCCTTTTCTTTCTTTGCAAGTTCTACGGCCATCTTGAGTGCTGGAGCTTCCTCTGGATTTGGCTTTTCTACAGTAGGGAAGTTTCCGTTGCCTTCACGCTGCTCTGGTACTGTTATGACATTGAGTCCAAGGTCTCCCAATACTTTTTCCACGTGCATTGCGCCTGTTCCGTGAAGAGGTGTGTATACGACTTTTACGCTAGATGCCTTTTCCTTGATGAGTTCAGGACGGTAAAGGTTTGACTTTATCATTGCCTGGAATTTGTCGTCGATTTCCCTGTCAATGAGTACGATTTTTCCGCTTTTTACGGCTTCATCCTTGTCGATGAGCTTTACTTCCTTTACGGCGTTTACTTCGTCAATGATTCCCTTGTCATGAGGTTCTACAACCTGTGCACCGTCATCCCAGTATGCCTTGTATCCGTTGTACTGTGGAGGGTTGTGGCTTGCCGTTACAACAACACCTGTCTTGCATCCGAGTGTGCGTATTGCGAAAGAAAGTTCTGGTGTAGGCCTCATTCCCGTGAAAAGATATGCCTTTATTCCGTTTGCTGCAAATACGCGAGCCGTGATGTCTGAAAATTTTTCATGATTGTTGCGGCTGTCATATGCGATACATGCGCTGAGTGTTCCTTTTTTTGCTTCTTCTGGGAATGCCTTGATTATGTAGTTTGCAAGACCTTGTGTAGCTTTTGAGATGTTGAGTGTGTTCATGCGGTTTGTTCCGCCACCCATGACTCCTCGAAGTCCGCCTGTTCCGAATTCGAGCGACTGGTAGAACCTGTCTTCAAGTTCTTTCATGTCTTTCTTTGCAACAAGTTCTTCAACCTGCTTGCGGAATGCTTCATCCTTTTCTTCTGCAATATATTTCTGTGCAGCAGTTAAAATTTCAGCTTCTGTCATAATGTTTCCTCACTTGTAAATAAATGCGTCTTCGTTTCTGGCCCTAAAACCCTGTTTTAGAATCTTCATCAGTTTACCAGCAAATTCTAACACATTTTAAATCTAATTTCAATTTGTTTGCGATAAGTTGCATTTTTTAGAGCCGATTGTGAAAAATGCTTTTTCCATGAGGGGATTTTTCTTCATGTTTTTGAGTGCAAGCCTTGCCAACGTTGAATAAAAAAGCTATTTGTTATAGAATAAGTGGTCTTTAAAATATGTTTTGGGGCAGTGTGGATTTTGCATAAAATGCGAATCTTGCCTTGAATGATTTTTTTTGACCTCTATTTTTTTTATACGGGATTTGCTATGAAGATGCAGAATAATACGCATGGTACGCATACAGATGACAACCATAAGGCTTTGTGGTCTGGAAGATTTGCAGAAGGTCCTGATGCCGCTGCAGTTGAGTTTGAGACGTCAATTTATGTTGATGAGAGAATGGCTCTTGATGATATTCACGGTTCTATTGCACATGCCATGATGCTTGGCGAGACAGGCATCATTTCAAAGGATGAAAGTGCAAAGATTGTTGATGGGCTTAAATCAATTGAAAGGGATCTTGAAAACGGCTCTCTTAAAATCGATTACAGTGCGGAAGACATCCATTCGTTTGTCGAGGCAACTCTTACGGACAGAATCGGTGAACCTGGAAAAAAAGTTCATACCGGAAGAAGCCGAAACGACCAGATTGCGCTTGATGAGCGTCTTTATCTTAAAAGGATAATTCCTTGCCTCCAGAATGAAATAGTGACTCTTGCAAAAACGCTTTCAGAAATTGCCTCAAAGCACGAAAATACTCTTCTTACCGGATATACGCACATGCAGCATGCTCAGCCTGGAACTCTTGCTCAGCATCTTCTTGCTTGGGCATTCATGCTTACTCGCGACTGGGAGCGTCTTGAAGATTCTCTGAAAAGAATTTCCAAGTCACCGCTTGGAAGTGGTGCACTCCAGGGAAGCACTCTTCCTTTGGACAGGGAAAGTGTTGCCGAAAAACTTGGGTTTGACGGTGTTACGGAAAATTCCCTCGATACAGTGTCTGACAGGGATTACTGCATAGAATTTACAAATGATTTTGCGATTCTCCAAAGCCATTTGAGCCGAATGAGTGAGGAACTTGTACTTTGGAGCACTACAGAATTTTCTTTTGTGGAGATGAGTGAAAAATGGTCTACGGGATCTTCAATCATGCCTCAGAAGAAAAATCCAGACTTTGCCGAGCTTATAAGGGGAAGAACCGGAAAAGTTTACGGGGCGCTCATGAACCTCCTTACAATGGTAAAGGGACTTCCTCTTGCATATGACCGCGACATGCAGGAAGACAAGGAACCTTTGTTTGAGGCTCTTGACACCGTGGAAGCAAACCTCAAGGTGATGATTGCGATGATTTCTTCTTGCAGGTGGAATACTGAGAACATGGAAAAAAGCTGCGAGGGTGGATTTGCAAATGCAACAGATCTTGCAGAATATCTTGTAAGGAAAGGACTTCCTTTTAGAACTGCCCATACCGTATCTGCAAGTGCCGTTCGAAAGGCAATTGAAAAAGGTCTTTCAAAAATAGAAGATCTTTCTCTTGAAGAACTTAAATCTTGTTCTGAGCTTATCTCGGATGATGTTTTCGAAAAACTTTCTCCGAGAGCTTGTGCAATGAACCGTCTTACGACAGGTGCTCCGGGAACAACAAAAGTTCAGATTGAGAAAATAGAAGCTTTTTGCAAAAAGGCTGAGAAAAAGATAAAATAACGGGATGTCCTTGATTTTTTTTAAGGATGTTCTGATTTATTTGCATTGGCAGTCATGTGTCATGCGAAGTTTTTAGGAGTTTTTATGAAAAAAAATTTGATGTTTGTTTGTGCACTTGTTATGGCATTTTCATGCATTTCGTGCTCAAAAAAGGCTGACAGATCAAAGTTCGTTCTTGGACTTGACGATTCTTTTCCTCCTCTTGGTTTCAGAGATGAAAACAATGAGATTGTAGGATATGATATTGACCTTGCAAGGGAAGTTGCAAAGCGCATGGGAAAGGAACTTGTGTGCCAGCCAATCGACTGGGCTACGAAGGAAGTGGAGCTTAATAACGGCAACATCGACTGCATATGGAACGGTTTTACCATTACCCAGGAACGTCTTGATACAATGAGCTTTACGGAACCATATCTTTCAAATGCTCAGGTCATAGTTGTAAAAAGCGAAAGTCCTAGAAAGACTCTTGCTGATTTTGCCGGTGCAAAAATAGGTGTTCAGGCTGGCTCAAGCGCACAGGATGCAATTGACTCAACTCCTGATTTCGAAAGTTCACTTGGTTCCATTGTTGAGTTCAAGGAAAACGTAACGGCTCTCAATGATCTTGAATTTGGAAACATTGACGGTGTCGTTATGGATTTTGTTGTTGCAGAATATGACATAAAGTCTTCTGGAAAAGATTTCCGCATTCTTGGTGATGCCCTTATTTCTGAAGATTATGGAATTGCATTCAGGAAGAATGATACGGAGCTTCGTGACAAGGTTCAGAAAATACTCATGGAAATGGAAAAAGACGGAACTGTTGAGGAAATATCAACAAAGTGGTTCGGAAAAAACATTTCCACAATAAGATAGTTTTGAAAACCTCTAAAACTTGCAATGTTTAGGGGAGCTTTAAAAAGTGATGTTTCATGACTTGTAATTTCAAGGCATGGAACTCGTTGGACTTTTGAAGATAAAAACTTAACGTTTGGTTTTAACCGTGATGGAAGGGACTTGGTTTTGTGATATTTAAGCCAGGTCCCTTTTTTTATAAAAAGACAGCAGCATAAAAAAAAGCCGATGATTTTTAATCATCAGCCCTTTGACTGTCGGTCTAGAATGGAAATTTCATGCCGCCTGGAAGACCCATGTTTCCAAGATCCGGCATTCCTTTGCCCCCCGCACTCATTTTGCTCATCATCTGATTCATCATTCGTGCCTGTGAACCTCTGTTTCTTGTAAGTTTTTTCATGGTAAGCTTTGTTTTTTCAAACTGCTTTATGAGCTTGTTTACTTCCTGTACAGACGTTCCGCTTCCTTTTGCAATTCGCTTTCTTCTTGAAGGCCCGATTATGAGGTGATTGAGCCTTTCCTTGTATGTCATGCTTAAAATTATTGCCTTTTGCTTTTTGATTGCATCCTTTGACTGGCTCAACTGGGCATCGCTTATCTGCCCCGCAAGACCCGGCATCATGTCAAGAATCTTGCTCATGCTTCCCATCTTTTCAACTTGCTCAAACTGTTCAAGCATGTCCTGCAGCGTAAACTCATTCCGCATCATTTTTTTCTGCATGCGGATGGCTTCTTCCTGGTCTACCGTTTCCTGAGCTTTTTCAACAAGTGAGACAATATCACCCATTCCAAGAATTCTTGATGCAATTCTGTCTGGATGGAAAACTTCAAAGTCTTCTGTTTTTTCACCGGTACCGATGAAAAGGATAGGTTTCTGTGTTATCGACTTGAGAGAAAGTGCCGCACCGCCACGAGCGTCTGAATCGAATTTTGTAAGGATCACTCCTGTAAGTCCAAGCTTTTCGTCAAATGTTTTTGCAATGTCAACTGCATTCTGTCCTGTCATGGAATCAGCTACAAGAACTGTTTCGCATGGATTGCACTTCTTTTTGATGAGGGAAAGTTCTTCCATCATATCTTCATCAATCTGCAATCGACCTGCCGTATCGAGAATCACGACATCAAGTCCGTTTTTCTTTGCGTAGTCAATACCGTCAAGGGCAACTTTTACTGCATCGCCTGCCTTTGCGTTTCCGACTTTTGACGTGTCCTTGTATATTGGAACTCCTATTTTGTCTGCAAGAACCGAAAGTTGTTCGATTGCTGCAGGTCTTACAAGGTCACATGCAACGAGAAGAGGATTTCTGCCGTCTTTCCTCAGTTTTGCGGCAAGCTTGTGTGCGGCTGTTGTTTTACCTGCACCGTTTAATCCGAGAAGCAAAATTACAGACTGCGTGTCAGGGCCTTTGAGCTGGAGATCCTTTTTTTCATCGCCAAGAAGGGCTATTATCTTGTCATTGATGATTTTTACAAACTGCTGTCCTGGATTTACGGCCTTGAGGACTTTTTCTCCCTTTGCTTCCTCTATGGTTGAGTTTACAAATCGCCTTACGACCCTGAGGTTGACATCGGCTTCGAGAAGAGCCATTTTTATCTGCTCAACCGTATCCTCGATGTTTTTTTCCGTGATTTTTGACTGACCGCTTATGGTCTTTACAATTCCGCTGAAAGTATTTGTTATTTTCTCAAGCATTTTTTTATCCTTGTAATGGGTGTTCCTGAAATTACTCTTGGAACCTTTTTTGAGTTTTGAATCTTGAACCGTCAATCATTGAACTATCCCTTTTTCAAAACTTATTAAGTCTTTTGTTTTTTTCTGTTTTTAAAGCCTCACAAGTTCCCTCAGGCATTCTTCCGTTGTTTTTTCCTTGTTCAAAACCCTGTAGAGAAGCTCACAGATTGGAAGTTTCAGATTCTTTGCCTTGGCAATCTGGTGAACGTACTTGCATGCGATTGCTCCTTCCGGAAGGTAACCGACTTTCTTTACGTTTGCGATGAGATCGTCAAGATCCTTGAATTTTGACAGCATGTCTGTCTTGATTATGTCCTGTCCGAATTTCCTGTTTCTGCCATATTTGCTCTTGCATGTTACGTCAAGGTCACCGACGCCGCTTATTGAAGTGAATGTTTCTGGGTGTGTTGAACCCATTGCAAATCCAAGTGTCTGGATTTCATTGAGTCCTGCTGCCATAAGAAGGCTTTCCGTGTTGTCTCCGAAAATGTCACTTGTCTCTGAAAGTGCGTCGAGTGCTCCGTATACCACGGCCACTACGTTTTTGGCGGCTGCACAAATCTGCACTCCAATTGGATCGAATGAAGCATAAGACATGATGCCCTTTGCAGACCTAAGTAGATTTCTCATTTTTACCGCATTCCTGTGATGATTGCTTGCGGCTATCAGCCCCGTAATCTTTCCCATGGCAACTTCTTCCGCATGGCTTGGGCCTGCAATGTATACGGTTGAATTTTTGTAGCATGGAGGAAGAGCTTCTTCCATTGTCTCAAGTACAAATTTAGGCAGACCGTCATTTTCGCCTTCCTTTACGGGAACAAATCCTTTTGTAAGAGAGCCAATGATGGTTGAACCGTCCTGAATCGACTTTATGTCAACAAATTGCCTTATTGTGGAAGCAAGATAAAGTGATGGGCTTCCCATTATGAGAAAATCCTTTCCGGATGCAACTTTCTTTATGTCACCGCATGCTTTCAGTGTTTTTTCAAGCTTGAACCCTGGAAGATAGCGTTTGTTTTCATTTTCATTGTTAATGGAAGACACGACATCATCTTCCATTGCCCAAAGTTCCACATTGTGACCACCCCGGGCTATTGCAGTTCCAAGGGCTGTTCCCCATGCACCTGCTCCAATTATTCCAACATTGTAGTTTTCCATAAATTAACATTGTATATCAGAAATCAAATAAATTCAATTATTGAAATTTTGGGTGAAAATGCATGAATTCCATGGAATAAAGCTGATTTGGAAAAGAATTTTGATTTGGCATCATTCATTTCGTGTCATTTGCCTGCGGATGGCATTTTGTACCCTGTAGGCGACCTCTAAAAACTTCAGTTTTTGGAGGTTTCTCTGAAATTACGACGTTCCGAGCATTGTAATTTCAAGGCTTGGAACTCGGAGGCAACTCTAAAAATAGGTTTTTAGAGATGCCCTGTATTTATTTTTTTTTTGAAAATTGATATAATGGTAAAAATTGCGTCACTTGTTTTAAGTGATGTACATTGATTTTGGCTTTGTAATTTCAAGGCGAAAAATTTGCAGTCATCTCGAAAGAGTATTTTTTTAGGGGTGATTTGATATTTTAACGGGAACTTCTAAAATTTCAATTTTTGGAGATGCCCTGATGATGCTTTTTTTTGTGAGGTACACATGACAGAACTTTTGGCTCCTGCAGGAAACATTGAGGCGCTTGACGCAGCTCTTGGAGAAGGTGCTGATGCCGTATACATGGGATTGAAGAGCTTCAATGCACGTCTTCGCTCATCAAATTTCGCATGGAACCAGGCTGAGGCCGCTGTGCAGAGTGTGCATAAGCTTGGAAAAAAAATTTACATTACGGTAAACACGGTCTGTGAGGAAAATGAGACAGAACGTCTTTACAGATTTCTTAATTATCTCAATAAAATTGGACCTGACGGAATAATCGTGCAGGATTATGGCGTTGCCAGAATGTGTCAGGAATTTTTTCCGAAACTTGAGCTTCATGCATCAACGCAGATGAACGTGGAGTCCAGTGCTGCCGCAAACCTTTTGAGTCGGGAAGGATTCAAGCGGGTTGTCGTTGCAAGGGAACTTGGTCTTGAAGAGATAAAGGCCATAAAGGCAAATACGAATGCTGAACTTGAAATGTTCGTTCATGGCGCACTTTGCGTGTCAGAAAGCGGATTGTGCCTTTTTTCAAGCTATCTTGGCGGAAAGTCCGCAAACCGCGGAATGTGTACGCAGGCATGCAGACGTCTTTATACGGCAGAGATACCGGGAAGCCTTGAGCAGGGATACTATTTCAGTCCGTGTGACCTTCAGCTCATTGACCAGATACCGGAACTCATGGACATTGGAGTTGACAGCTTCAAGATTGAGGGACGAATGAAGAGTGCCGAATACGTAGGTGCCGTTACAGCCGCATACAGATATGTCATGGATCATTATAAGGAAGACAGAAAGGGTGCTGTTGCAGAAGGCAAACGCATACTGAGTACTGATTTTGCCCGTGCAAAGACAAATTACTGGTATGGATTCAAAAATGTTCCTGATGGTGTAGACAATGCAGGCGCAAAAATCCTCAATCCAAAGCAGGCAGGCGGTACGGGAATTTATCTTGGAAAAATTGCAGTTACCCGAGAATCGACTCTCGAAGAAAGAAAACTTGAGGCAAAGTTTGATGAGGAAAAGAAAATCCAGATGGCACTTCTTTCAGGAGGGGATTATGACCCGGATCCTGGCGACAGCATAAGGCTTCATAAAAAAGATGATACTGGACGCGAGAGCCACAAGGTTCGTGTCGTTTCCGCAGATGAAAAGGGTAACAGGTTCATAGACATTCCTCTTGGTTTTTCAAAGGGTGATTCCGTATATCTTTTGCAGACAAAGTCTATGTCAAAAAGATACAGAAAAGTTCTTCCGAATGACATTTCGATGTTCAGAAAGCAGCCGGGACCTGAAAAGCTTCCCATTCTTGATCTTACTCAGCTTGGCAAAAATGAGCTTTCTTGGTTTCCAGAGGGACTTTACATACAAGTCAGCACGGTTTCTGACGCACATGTCGTAAATATTGCGCATCCTGTTCGCGTAATAATCGAGCTTAACAGTGAGACTTCATATGACCTCATAAAAAAAGACAATGGTGATAAACCTATTCTTCCGTATAGTAAAAAGATGGTCATCATTTCTCTTGATCCTTTTGTTCCTGAGGGAACTCTCGGTGAGCTTTCTGAAAAACTTGATGCACTCATTGAGAAGGGATATTCTACATTCATCGTAAACAATCTTTCACACATAAAGCTTTTGCATGGAAAGAAAGTCAACATGATAGCAGGTCCTTATCTCTATACGTTCAACAAATGGGCCGTAAGTTTCCTTGAAAACCAGAATGTCATGGCATTGCAGACTCCTCTTGAGAATTCTGAGAAAAATCTTGAGGAGACGTTTGAAACCCAGGCAGAAAGAAGCCGTGTCCTTTTAAGCGTATTCTCATATCCTGCACTTTTCCGCATGAGGTTCAAGCTTCCTGAAGATTATGACTTTACGTATTTCTTTGACAAGGAGAGAATGGGATTTAAAGTGGCGTCTTCTGATGACGGTTCGTTTGTAATGCCTGAATATCCATGCAGTCTGATTGACAAGATGGAAACTTTAAAGCACAAGGGCTGGAAGAGGCAGCTTGTTGATTTTTCAAAGACCAGGGTTCTTAAAAGCGACATGAAAGGTCTTTTGGGAATAATGCAGAAGCATGAATTCATTACCGGCTCTTCAAGATTCAACTGGAAAGATGGTTTTTATAATCCTGAAAAGATAGAGGCTTTCAAGGCTAAGGCTGAACGTGAAGCCCAGGAAGAGAGATACGGAAAGAAATCTCCTTCCAAAAGCAGGGGTGGCAAAAAAAGAAAGTAGGCAGCATTAAAAGCCAATATTTTTATGGGCTTGAATTCATGTCCGCAACATAAAAACCTTGAAAATGCAATGGCGGATTTGCAGTTTCAAGGCAGATGCATGATTTTTTTTGACATGGAGAACATGGTTTTCTGTGTCACCTAAAGTCATGCAATTTTTTTAAATGTTTTTTTTAGAATACAACCTCCTCTTCATCATCTTCGTTATCCAAGTCGCTTTGTGTTGCCTGTGCGGCTTCGGCAAGCATTTTAATTTTTTTCTTTTTTGATTCATCTGTTTCATCGCTTGGTTCTTCATCTTTTTCATTCGAATTTTTCTTGAACATCGGCTTGAATTCTATGTGTTCCGCAAGAATCTGGATTTTGCTTTGTTTTTTTCCGCTTTCATTTTGCCAGATGCTTTGCTTGAGTCTTCCCACAACACGAATCCCGCGGCCTTTGAGACACCATTTTTCGCAGGCAGTTGCCGTTGCCCCGTATGCGAGTATGTCAAAAAAAGACACGTCGTCTACAAAATCTCCTTTTTTGTTTTTATACTTTCTGTTTACGCCTATTGATATGATGCTGTATGCAGTTCCGTTTTTGTTTGTACTTTTTTCCGGCTGTCTTACAACATTACCTTCAATAATCACCTGATTCAACGCATTCATGAAATATCCTCCAAATTTTATGCATCCCTTTTCCTTTCCCTGGGATGTTTTTAACAATGATGCGGTATTTAAAACGTGCACGTTTCATAACCTTGCATGCTGGTTCCAAAATTGCAATTTTCAGAGCCACCAAGATAAACGACAATCTAAAAATCAGCCGAAAGAAGCGTCTTAAAAAACTGTCTATATATATTGTTTTAAAAAAAAATTTAAAAGGTCATGAAAAACGGTTGAAATTGATATTTTTTTTTATCTTTATTATACTTAAGCCATGTTGCATATAGGATGTCATTTGTCATGCTCAAAAGGCTATTATAATATGGGGTTGGAGGCACTTTCCATTGGTGCCGATACATTTGCTTTTTTTACGAGAAATC
The DNA here is from genome assembly GCA_045627025.1 of Treponema sp. GTDB lineage: Bacteria > Spirochaetota > Spirochaetia > Treponematales > Treponemataceae > Treponema_D. Next base: position 25,685 of record JAZQMW010000010.1, read on the forward strand.
CTCGGGGTGGAGCCGCCAAACCGCTTGATTTGGCTGATGTCGGAAAACTTTGCGACTTCCTTTCTGCAAATAAGTTTGCAAAACTTGTCGCACATGCGCCTTATACGCTGAATCCGTGCGCCGCAAAACCAGAGCTTCGTTCTTACGCTTTTGATGTCATGGTTGATGACTTGCTGAGGCTTTCTAACATTCCGGGAAATTTATACAATTTTCATCCGGGAAGTCATGTAAGCCAGGGAGCCGATGAAGGAATAAAACTTACCGCAGATTTCATTTCCAGGGTAATTCTTGCAGAGCAGGGAATCATTGAAAATAAATCTTTCAGTGAAAAAACTGGTACAAAGACAAAGCTTTTGGTGGAGACCATGGCTGGAAAAGGTTCTGAAATCGGAAGAAATTTTCAGGAAGTAAAAGAAATCCTTGATGATGCAAATGAACTTTATCTGAAGTCGTCATCATCAGTTCCGGGAGCCATGCCTTTTGATGAGCTTGTGGGAGTGTGCCTTGACACGTGCCATGTATGGGATGGTGGATATGACCTTTCCGACATTGATTCTGTAATGAAGGAATTTGATGATGTCGTAGGACTTGGGACCTTGTGTGCGGTTCATTTAAACGACAGCATGAATGAGCTTGGTGCCAAAAAAGACAGGCATGAAAAAATAGGCATGGGAAAAATCGGGTTTGAAATCCTTTCCAAAGTCATAAATCATGATGCCCTTAAAGATTTGCCGTTTATTCTTGAAACTCCAAATGAAATTGACGGTTACAAAAAAGAAATAGAAATGCTCAAAAATGCCGCAAGATGATTTTTTTGGGGAAAATTCAAAAAAAGATGTTAAAGAACTTGAAATTCTTAAGCTTGAAATTGAAGTTCCTTAAATCAAAGTCGATTTGTATTCTTGCTGCATGGTGATGCCTCAGGAATTCTTGCATAACATACACATATCTGATAGTCTTATGGTATGTGTAAACTGTTTTCAAGATTATGTTCGCTTTTTGTTGTCTTTTTGCTTTCTTTCAATGCCTTTTGCCAGGAAAAAAAGCCAAAGGTGTTTTTGGTTCTTTCCGGTGGAGGTGCAAAGGGTTTTGCTGAGCTTCCTCTTCTTGAGGCCATAGAAAACGAGGGCATAAAAGTTGACATGGTGCTTGGAACAAGCATGGGTTCGCTTATCGGTGGACTTTATGCATCCGGATATACGCCTAAACAGATAAAGAACATACTTCTTTCAACAGACTATCTTGAAATGCTCAATGTTCAGCCTGCACAAAACGAAAAGCTTATTCCTGAACCTTTTTCCTGCAGAAAAGACCTCGTGACCCTTTCTTTCACAAAAGGAAAGATAGGTTCCGCTCCAGGAATTGTAGGTGACCAGAATCTTCTCATGGAACTTGACGGCTTTCTTTCACGCGTAATGCACATAGATGATTTTGATGAGCTTCCGATACCTTTCAGGGCCATAGCCACAAACGTGCAGACTGGTGAGGAAATAGTGTTTTCTGGAGGATCCATAGTAAATGCCATAAGGGCAAGCATATCTTTGCCGGGTGTCTTTACGCCTGTAAGAATATCAGACAATGTGTATGCCATGGACGGTGGCATCAGGAACAACATGCCGGCCCGCCTTGCAAGGGAACTTGGAGCAGACATTGTTATAGCCATGGATGTCGCAAGCGTTGTGGATACTGATCCTACGACCCTTTCTGATTTCGGTTCCGTTGCGGCCCAGATATTCAACCTCATAATCTCGTATAATGCGGTGGAACAGCATGATCTTGCAGACGTAATGCTCATTCCTGACCTTCACAAGTATTCCACTGTCGACTTTCTGCATCCGAAAGAAATCTATGCATGCGGACAAAAATGCGTTGATGAAAACATCGATAAAATTCGGCACATAGCGGAGAAACTTAAAAAACAGGGCGTGGATCTTTATTTTCCAAAGTATGACAGGGAAGGCATATACCTCATTCTGGAAGATCCCATAATTGAATCTATAACGGTGAAGGATATTTCATTCATAAAGTCCGATGTTCCTCATGTAAGGCATTTCAAGGACTTTGTAGGCAAAAAATTTGATTCAAAGCTCAAGGAACGTCTTTCTGACACTCTTTATGCATATAGGAAAAACTACAGGTTTTCATCATTTTCATATAACTTGAGAAAAGGTTCCAAACCGGGCTACTGCAGGCTCGAGCTTCTTGCAAATCATTATGACCAGAAAATGAATACATTCTTCTTGGGTGGAAACGCATGCATTTCAGTAAACAATGACAAATACAAGTCAAAACCATCTTTGTATCCTAATGCTATAGCCGGAGTCCGTCTTTTTACACCTGTTGAGACCGTTATTTCAGCAACGTACGCAAATACTTCTGATGCATCCGTATGCATTTTTCCGAAAATCGTCAAGATTGATGAATTGAAATTTGGACTTGATGTTGGTGCCCGTGCAAAATACGGAAGTCTTGAGCCTCGGTCAAACAAGGTTTACTATGAGCGAAACATAAGCCGTGACAGGGGAGCAGATGCACATGGAGCCGTAAGGTTTGTTTATTCGGACATTTTTTCACTCCAGGCAGGAATTACCTATGACTGGAACTGGATAAAATCAACTTCTGAAAGCTACAGGATTTTGGCAAACTGTGTCGACATGATTTATACAACCCTTCAAAATGATTTTACAGACTTGAAGGGGGCTCAGATTGAACTTTCCTTTCATAACGGACTTCTTCTTGAAGAAAACAATCTTGATGACAAAAAAATCTACATGGGCAGATTTGGATTTGAAAAACGGTTCATGTTCATGAAAAACTGGAATTCCTTTGGAATTGATTTTGGCGCCGGATACAACAGATATCCTTATGAACTTAATTCAGGATATTTTGATTTTGGCGGCATAGAAGGAATGTGCGGCTATTCATACTCATCTTACAAGCGTGATTTTGCAATGGCAGGAATTTCTGCAAGGCAAAAGCTTGGAAATGTTGTCGGCATGCCTTTGTATTTGGTTTTTCAGTCAAAATATGCGTATAGCCTTGATTACGATGTCTGCATGACGTCAGATTCTCCCGTTGACAATGATTTTGATTTCAACAGCGGTGATTATTCAGGTACGTTCGGTGCAGCCCTTTATCTTGCATTAAGGACACCTGTCGGAAACATTGTGCTTGGAGGCGGTGCTAATACAGACAAAAAGTGGTGCGTCTCAATAGGACTTAAATAAAAAAATGTACATTTATGCTTTTTTTCACTTTGCGGTTTGATAACCTTTTTTTTACTACTTGACAAAATTATATTTTTTGTCATAATGATTGTAAGCTTTATGTCATCACCAAATCATTGAAAAGTGTTTTGGTGAACATGCATGGTTTTGCGTGCCAAAAGCTTTGGAATTTGCGTTTTACACCAATTTATAAAAAGAGGTAATCATGTCAAAGAAATATGCATTTTTATTCCCTGGACAGGGTGCACAGACTGTCGGAATGGCAAAAGATCTTGCGGAAAACTTTCCTGCAGCAATGAAAGTCATTGAAGATGTTTCTTCCATCATTAATGTTGATATGAAAAAACTTTTATGGGATGAAACACAGGATAATCTCAACAGAAGTGACAACAGCCAGATTGCAATCATGACGGTTTCCCTTGCCGTGATGGCTGTTCTCAAGGAAAAGGGAATTGAGCCTTCTTGTGCAATGGGATTTTCACTTGGTGAATTTCCAGCCCTTTGTGCAAGCGGAGTGCTGAGTTTTGAAGATACCGTAAAAGTCGTAAGAAAACGCGGACTCATAATGCAAAAGGTTTGCGATGAAATAGCTGAAAAAAATTGCGGCCATGCTCCAGGAATGACGGCTGTTCTGGGTCTTTCACCTGAAAAAGTGCAGGAGATTGTGCATGGAATAAAAGATGCGTATTGCGCAAACATGAATAGCGTGAAGCAGACTGTAGTTTCTGGCACATTTGATGCCCTTACGGAAGTTGAATCAAAGGCAAAGGAAGCAGGTGCAAGACGTGCGTTGAGGCTCAAGGTTGCAGGTCCTTTCCATTCACCTTTGATGAATGATGCCGCAGTTGAATTTGAAAAGGTTTTGTCTGATGTTGCATTCAATGATCCGAAAATGCATCTCTTCTCAAATGTTACGGGAAAGGAAGTTTCAAGCGGAGATGAGGCAAAAAAATCTGCCGTTCTTCATTTGACGCATCCTGTTCTTTGGACAAGCGAGGAAGCAGTTCTTGCAAATGTCATGAGCGTTGAAGGCGGATTTGATTCTTGGAATTTGATTGAAGCAGGTCCAGGAAAAGTGCTTTCGGGGCTTTGGTCACAGACAGAAGTGGGTGCAAGCATTGCATGCAATCCTGCAAATGACTGCGAGAGTGTCGGACTTATTTAAGATTGAATTTTGGAAATAAACGGAAAGCTTAAAGACTGTGGTGAAGTTCTAAAAAGTATTTTTGGATATGCCCTGTTTTTGAAAAATTAGGAAAGAAATATGCTGAAAAATAAAAAAGCCTTGATTACAGGATCTTCACGTGGAATTGGCAAGGGAATTGCTGAACTGTTTCTTAAAAACGGATGTGAAGTTTGGGGAATGTGTACAAAAGAATCTGCATCAAAAGCTGAGCTTGAAAAAATTGCGGAAGAAAACGGTACGAAATTCCATGAGTTTTACGCAGATTGTGCGGATGTGGAAAATCTTACTGCTGCCATAAAAGATGTGCTTGCCTCTTCAGGCGGATTTGACGTTTTGGTAAATAATGCAGGCATTACGAAAGATGGACTTTCTTTCAGGATGAAGATGGAAGACTGGAAAAAAGTGATTGACGTGAATCTTACCGCCGTATTTGCCATTACGCAGATTGTTTCAAGCGACATGATACGAAAAAAATGTGGTTCAATCATCAACATGTCAAGTATTTCAGGCGTTCATGGAGAAGGCGGACAGGTAAACTATTCTGCATCCAAGGCCGGCTTGATAGGTTATACTAAGGCCCTTTCAAAGGAAGTCGGAAGTCGTGGCGTTCGCGTGAATGCGGTTGCTCCAGGATTTATCGATACAGACATGACTCGTGCCGTAAAAGAAGAAATAAGGGCTGAGTGGTGCAAGACAATTCCGATGAGAAGGGCAGGCGATGTTAGGGAAGTTGCGAATGCATGTCTTTTCCTTGCATCAGACTTGAGCACCTATATTACGGGACAGGTTCTTGGTGTTGACGGCGGCATGGGCTGCTAGAAAAAAAATTGATTTTGTGTAAGCATGCATCGTGCATCTTGCTGTAAAAGATTTTACCGCACTTTTTTGCGGAAATTCCAATGCGGAATTACTATAGGAGAAAAATATGCGAAGAGTTGTTGTTACGGGGCTTGGTTGTGTTTCACCTCTTGGAAACAGTGTTGATGAAACTTGGAGTGCAATAAGGGCTGGAAAAAGCGGAATTGCGACAATCACGAGATATGATTATGCTCCGTTTAAGACAAGCTATGCGGCTGAAGTAAAGAATTTTGAAGCAGACAAATACATGGATCCGAAAGCTGCCAGAAAGATGGCTCTTTTTTCCAAATTTGCAGTTGCTGCCGCAAAAATGGCACTTGATGATTCATCTCTTACAGGAAACAGTGAAGTTCTTGACAGTGCATCGATATTTCTCGGTGTCGGAATCGGCGGACTTGAAGTTACGCAGAACAGCATGAAAAGCTGCTTTGACACGGGATTCAAGCGTGAGCCGCCTATGACAATCCCTGAACTTATCCCGAATGAAGCTGCCGCAAACATTTCCATTGCATTTGGAATTCACGGTGTTGCCCATACTGTTGCAACAGCTTGTGCATCTGGAAGCGATGCCATCGGAGATGCCCTTGACAACATCAGGTGCGGACGAAGCGATGTCGTTCTTGCAGGTGGTGCCGAATCTACACAGTGCGGATTTGCAAACATTGGATTCAATGTACTTCAGGCACTTTCCACAAAATGGTCAGACTGCCCTGAAAAAGCATGCCGTCCTTTTGACAAGCAGAGGGATGGATTCATAATGGGCGAGGGTGCTACAATCCTCATCCTTGAAGAGTATGAACATGCAAAAAAGCGTGGTGCAAAAATATACTGCGAACTTGCAGGATACGGCGGAACAAATGACGGTTACCATCTCACGGCTCCAAATCCAGACGGAAAGCTTGGTGCGCGTGCCATGACACTTGCCATGAAAGACGCAGGCATAAATCCTTCAGACGTCACATATTACAATGCACACGGAACATCTACACACCTTAACGATTCTGGAGAGACTGCAATGCTTCATCAGGCTTTTGGCGAGTATGCAAAAAAACTGCACGTTTCTTCAACAAAAAGCATGCACGGCCATTGTCTTGGAAATGCAGGCGCACTTGAGGCAATGATTTGCTGCAAGGCAATTGAAGACAGTTTCATTCCTCCTACAATCAATCTTGATGAGCCGGATGTAGAAGGCGGATGTGACCTTGACTATACTCCAAACAAGGGTATTGAAATGCCTGTTGACGTTGCCATGAGCGGAAACTTCGGTTTCGGTGGTCATAACGGAATTGTCGTATTCAAGAAAGTAAAGTAAATTTTGCCGCAATTTTAGCAGTAAAATATTAAAATGCAACTTAATAATCTGATAAATTTTAAGATGATTGGAATTTATCAGATTTTGTTTTATTGAGTTTTACAGTAAAATCCTGATAAAATAAAAAGTTTAAAAAGCTTGCAGTAATAAAATGGAGAAAAACATGTCTTTGACAAATGATATAGAATCGCTTTTACCTCACAGAAGTCCTTTTTTGTTTGTTGATTCGATTGAAAGTGCTGATGAAAACGGATCTGTTTCCCTTAGAAAATTTACGGAAAACGATTTCTTTTTTAAAGGTCATTTTCCTGAATATCCTGTAGTTCCAGGTGTAATTTTAATTGAAACAATGGCACAGGCAGGTGGAGCTGCATTGAGCTATCAGAAAAAATTCGAGGAAGGAAGTTTGTTCTTTCTTGCCACTGTAAACAACGTAAAGTTCAAGAACCAGGTTCGCCCGGGTGATACAGTCCGCATGGAAATTGAAAACAAGCGCGTAAGTCCCAAGATGATAGTGCAATCTGGAAAAGCTTATGTTGGAGAAACTCTTTGTGCACAGGCTGAATGGATGTGCCTTGTAGGTTCTGCAAAATAACGATAAGTTAAAGTCAGGCTTTGGGGCCTGATTTTTTTTGGAAAATGCTTTGTTCCCTGGCGATTTTCTTTTGAAGATTTTTGAGATATGGAAATAAAAAGGAAATTCGATTATAATTTGATTATGGGAATTCATCTTAATCCGAACAACGCAAATTTCAGCGAAACAGCAAATGAATGCTATATTGATAAAACAATGCTCATAGATGTAACAAATGATTTTTTGGATAAACCATCTAAAAAATTCGTTTGCATAAGTCGTCCGCGCCGTTTTGGAAAATCAATTGCAGAAGACATGCTCGTTGCGTATTATTCAAAAGGAGCAGATTCCCGTGAATTGTTCTCGAATTATAAAATTGCAAAGACCGAAAATTTTGAAAAGAATCTGAATAAATTCAATGTAATAAAAATTGATTTGAATGGAATGAATGCAACTTGGAAATCTACTCCAAATAGTGATGAAAAACCTGAAAATGTGATTTTCTATATTACGAAATTGATTTGTGATGAATTCAGAAAAGAATTTTCAGACATCGATTTTGGAGAATTGAATTCAATTTCTTCTTGCATTCAAAAAGTCCATGCGGAAAAAAATCAGACATTCATAATCATAATAGATGAATATGATTGTCTTGTTCGAGAAGAAGTTCCCGAGGTGGAATTTCAGCAATATCTTTTGTTTTTAATGTCACTTTTCAAGAATGCAGAATTAAAGCCTGCGATTTCTCTTGCGTACATAACAGGAATTTTGCCGATTATCAGGGACAAGATTCAGTCGAAATTGAACACATTCAGTGAATTTACAATGGTTGATGCTGATGATTTTTCGGAATTTGTAGGATTTACAAGTGAAGAAGTTCAGGAACTTTGCAAAAAACATGATTGTAATTTTGATGAATGTAAAAGCTGGTATGACGGATACAGATTAGGCGAGTTTGAAATTTACAATCCTCAGGCAATTATAAAAGCTGTACCAAAAAGCAAATTCAAATCTTATTGGAGCGAAACTTCAACTTATGATGTCGTTGCAGAAAAAATCAAGATGAATTTTGAAGGAACCCGTGATGACGTGATTTCAATGCTTGGAGGGGAAAAAATTTCTGTTAATGTTTTAAAATATCGAAATACGATGACAGATTTTTCTTCAAAGGATGATGTTTTCACATTCCTGATTCATCTTGGTTATCTTGCGTATGATTCTGATTGCAAAAAATGCTACATTCCAAATCGTGAAATTTATCAAGAATGGAAGAGTGCTATTGAAGATAATTCCGATTATGCCCAGACAAACAAAATCATAAAAGCCTCAGAAAATCTTTTGAACGAGACAATAAACGGAAACGAAGTACTTGTCGCAAAGTCTCTCGACGAATCCCACATTCACGCAACAACAAACCGTTCTTACAACAACAAAGACGGCCTGCAGTGTGCAATTTATCTGTCGTACATTTTCGCTTTGAACAAATACAACATTATCCGGGAAATGCCGGCAGGGAAGGGCGTGGCGGATATAGTCTATGTTCCAATAAAAAAAGAAGATCCTGCCCTGGTCATTGAATTGAAGCACAACAAATCAACTGATTCTGCCTTGAACCAAATCATGAACAAGCAGTATTTCGATTCCCTCAAAGACTATTACGGTGAAATTATTTTTGTCGGAATCAATTACGATGAAAAAGACAAAACACACGAATGCAAGATTTCAAGATTTATGAAACAACTTCCTTAATGAACTGAAATAAATTTTCTTATCCAAAATGCGAATTTTTGCCTCAACTTTTTTCTTACTATTATATGATGCAATTTGCCAGATTTTGCAGTTTTTTTATATGCAATCTTGTCGCGATTGAGATTCTGCATCAAGTGCGGAATGACGGCTTGATGATTTGCGGTTTAAAATAGATTGACCCCGAAACCTGAGGCCCGGGGTCTAACTTTATGAAATTATTTTTAATGCTTTTAAGCTTGGATTAGAACCAAACGCTCATGCTAACTGGGATTGCCCAAGAGAGCTTGTCTTCATATCCGTCGAGTGAAGAATCACCCTGTCCACCGTCACTCTTTCCCTTCTGGAATGTGAAGTATGCACCGCTCAAAGAAAGCTTGAGCTGTTCGCTGCACTTGTAAGATGCTGCAAGAGCAATCTTCATCTTCTGAGCATCTTTTGCTGCCAAATCACTGTCAAGCATGTCCATTCTGAATCCAACACCTACATAGAGGTTTTCTACAGATGTGCGGTCAAATGCAGCTTCGATTGCCTTGTCGAAACGTCCGTCCTCTTTTGGTGATACATAGCTTGCATCCCAAGTAATGTCACCTTCTCCAGCTTTTTGAGCATCGAAATCAACAACGTCTCCGTTTGCATCTTTCCAAGCACCACTTATAGCACCAGCATCTTTATCTATAGTTGCGTTACCGATGAACTGTGCCTTGAGTTTACCTACACCTTCGATATTGTATGCGAAACCAGCCTGTGATCCCTTGTATGTATCAGCAAGTTCCTTAGTGTTGTTGCCATATGGGATTGCTGCGAATACGAGCAAGTTCTCGTTTGGAGTG
>JAZQMW010000011.1:0-18818 GCA_045627025.1 Treponema sp.
TCTAACTCAGAAAATATATACAAAACAGTTTCTGACGAAGAGAAGAAATCCATAAAAAACAGCAGCGTAGGATACTCTGGAATCGGATATTTTACAGATGCATTAAAAAATAAAAAAATGATAGGTGTTTATTCTCCGATAGCTTCAGTCAGATGGGGAATTTATACAACTGTAACTTATGATGAGTTCTTCTCAGGTCTCGATCAGATGGTTAGGTTTATGATAATTACACTGATTGTTACGCTTGCAATTTCTTTAATAATTTTGATTGGAGTAATTACATCAGCAATAAATCCATTGAAGCATGTTAATTCTGCTATTACTGATATTGCCACAGGTAAAGCAGATTTAACAAAACGTATTCCTCAAAAAGGAAATTCAAAAGATGAAATTGGTGTTCTTGTAAAAGGAGTAAATGCATTTACAGAAAAAATGCAAACAATTGTTTCTTCAATAAAGGATTCAAAAGATGATCTTATTGATGCTGGTGATAATATTTCAAAATCTACAAAAGATACTGGTGAATCAATTTCAAAGATTGTTGCTAATATTCAGAATTTCCAGAAAGGTATAAATATTCAGATTGAGGGTGTTGAAAGTACTGTAAGTTCTGTAAATGAAATTGCTACAAATATTCAATCTCTTGATAAAATGATTATGGAGCAGACGGAAAGTGTATCAAATGCTTCAAATTCTGTTGATACATTAGTAAACAATATTACTTCTGTTGGTAGTTCGGTTTCTAGCATGGTTGAATCTTTTAATAATTTACGAGAAAAGGCCAAAAATGGTGTAGAAAAACAGAAAGATGTAAATAATCGCATTATGGTAATTGAAGAGGATTCAATTGTATTGCAGGAAGCAAATGGAGTAATTTCTAGTATTGCAGAACAGACAAATCTTCTTGCTATGAATGCCGCAATTGAAGCTGCTCATGCTGGTGAAGCAGGAAAAGGTTTTAGTGTTGTTGCTGATGAAATTCGTAAACTTTCAGAAACTGCCGGAGAACAGTCAAAAACAATTGGTAATCAACTTCAAAAAATTACAAATGGAATTTCGGCAATTGTAACTGTTTCAAAAGATGCAGAGAGTGCATTTGATGAAGTTTCAAAAACGATTGATGATACTGACTCAATTGTAATGGAAATTACAGAAGCTATGGAGAAACAGAGTAATGCTTCTGAACAATTAAAGTCTGTTCTTGATGTTGTAAATAATTGTACAACTGAAGTAGGAATTGCTTCATCTGAAATGGCAAAAGGTAATAAACTTATTTTGGAACAGGCAAACAGATTGCAGGATTCTACTGAAAGTATGAAATACGGAATTAAAGAAATGGAATCAAGTACTAATGATATTAAGGAAAATGGTGATACCCTTTCTGATCTATCAAAAGGACTTGATGATTCAATTTGTAACATTGGTGAACAGATAGATCAGTTTAGGGTTTAGAGAAACTCTAAAAACTGCAATTTTAGAGCTTCTCTTTGAAAATACGATTTTACCCTAGCGACTTAAAACTTACAGGAAGCCCTAAAAATACACATTAATTGCATTCAAGTTCTTTAAATAACCTTTCTTTAAGACCTGGTGTAAAATTTAATGCGTTAGATGTATACATTGGTTCAATTGCATTTTTGAATTCATTTATATCTACTTCACTGATTTTTACACCATTCTTTTTCATGTTATCATAATAACCGACTTCTTCTTTTTCGATAAGCTTTCCATATTCAACGGCACATTCGCGGATTGTTTTTACAAAGAACTCACGATCTTCTTTAGAAAGACTGTTATAAAAATTTGCGGAACAGATAAATGCAGACTGAAGCATATAATGTTTTGTCATAGCAAGATATTTTGTAACTTCATATAGACGGGAACCGTCGGCTGTTGCAACTTGAACTTCACAACCGTCAAGATTGTTCTGATGAAGTTCCGGGTAAACTGCGCCCCACGAAATACCAATGTTTTCAAAACCAAGATATTTTGCAAGATTGTTACCTATTGCATTACCAAAGCCCCGGATACGAAGATTTTTAAGATCATCAACATGTGTTACAGGAGTTGTGGTGTAAAAACTTCGAAACCCGTTATACATATTTGTTATATAAATAATTCCCTGTTTTTCAAGCTGCGACTGCCATTCTTTAAAAAGTTTTGTGTCTGGAAGTTTGTCGAGTAATGAAGAATCTGTAAGGATGTAAGGAGCCATGAGAATATTAAGATCTGGTATATCAAACTCTGCTGCAACGCGGCCTGGATCACTTGGAACTACAAGATTATAACCTTGTTTAGCCTGCTTTGTCAGAGCATCCGTATCGCCTGATAAAGATCCTGCTGTCATGACAGTAGCTGTAAAACGACCACTGGCATTAAGTTTATCTGCGGCTGATTGCATCATGCGGCTTTGACCTGTCGTTGCAGCTTCAGTTCCGGCAAATATTACATGCATTGTAGATGTTGATTCGATAGTTTTTTTAGAGCATGAGAAAAAAAACATGCTAAAAAACAATAGAAACCAGCTAAAAACTATGATTGTTTTTTTCATTTTTCCCCCGTAAAAGAACCTTTTAAAATTATAACATGAAGTTGCACTTTTTCCAGTATAAAATAATCATCATTATAAAATTTATGATAAAAATCATAGACTTTCAAAACAATTCAGTACGTTTATCTTACAAAAGTATCCTTTAAAAGTGCACAAGATATACTAGACAAAATATTTATACGACATGTCCATTTCAAAGTCTGTAATATCTTTTTTTTAGTGCAGTCAGGAAAACTGTAGCTTTTCTACACCCGAAAAAAAATGCCGGCACAATTTCGATACCGGCATTTTAATAGAATAAGCCATAAAATCAATTTACAGGCTTTCTAGATTCTAATATGACCTTCTTTGTTGAAAGGCTCATTATATCAAAGCTTTCATTGCAGTCATATATGCCCTGAGCTTACGACCAACAACCTCAATTGGATGGTTTCGAATTTCTGCATTTGCTTCAACAAGCTGACTGTTAGATACAGAATTGTCTTTAAGACTGAGCCCCTTACCAATAACATCAGTTTTGATTGTACTCATGAAATCTTTTAGAAGAGGTACAGCTGCATTTGCAAAGAGATAGCATCCATATTCTGCAGTGTCAGAAATAACGCGATTCATTTCATAAAGGCGCTTTCTGTCGATGAGGTTTGCGATAAGAGGAACTTCATGAAGTGATTCATAGTATGCGCTTTCTTCCTTGATTCCAGCATCTACCATTGTCTCGAATGCAAGCTCACATCCAGCCTTTACCATCGCAACCATGAGAATTCCCTTGTCGAAATATTCCTGTTCTGTAATTTCTTCAGAAGATTCTTCCATTTTCTCAAAATCGAGTTTTCCAGTTTCTTCACGCCACTTTAAGAGGTTAGCATCCTTGTTTGCCCAGTCCTTCATCATTGTAGAAGAGAATTCTCCAGAAATGATGTCATCCATGTGCTTCTGATAAAGAGGAGCGCAGATTTTCTTGATTTCCTTTGAAAGTTCGTTTGCGCGGATTTTTGCAGGATTTGAAAGACGATCCATCATGTTTGTGATTCCACCCCATTTGAGGGCTTCTGTAATTACATTCCAGCCGTGCATAAGGAATTTTGTAACATATTTAGGATCCATTCCATCACTTACCATTTTTTCATAAGAAAGGATTGTGCCTGTCTGGAGCATTCCACAAAGAATTGTCTGCTCGCCCATAAGGTCAGACTTTACTTCTGCAACGAAGTCTGATTCAAGAACACCAGCCTTTGCTCCTCCCATTCCTACAGCAAGTGCCTTTGCATATGCCCATCCTTTTCCTTCAGGATCATTTTCAGGATGAACAGCAATAAGATCCGGTACTCCAAAACCACGCTGGAATTCATGCCAAACTTCAGTACCTGGTCCTTTTGGAGCACACATAATTACAGTAATGTCCTTACGAATCTGCATTCCTTCTTCAATCATGTTGAATCCATGAGAATACCAAAGGGCAGCACCTTTCTTCATTCTTTTCTGTACTTCATTAATTACCGGTGTATGCTGCTTGTCTGGAGTAAGGTTTCCAACAAGGTCTGCTGTAGGAATAAGCTCATCATAAGTGCCAACCTTAAAACCGTTTTCAGTTGCATTTTTCCATGACTGGCGCTTTTCTGCAATTGCAGATTCACGAAGAGCATAAGAAACATCAAGACCTGAATCACGAAGACACATACCCTGATTCAATCCCTGTGCACCACATCCTACAATGACAATCTTTTTGCCTTTAAGTGCGTTTACGCCATCAGCAAATTCTTCTCTGGCCATTGAACGGCAATGTCCAAGCTGCATGCGAGCCTTTCTCCAAGGAATTGAATTGAAATAATTTTCACCCATCTTAATACCTCCGGTAATGAGGAACTTTCTAGAAAAGTATTGCGAAGTTCCTTCTTGTGCACATTCTATATTAAAAATATTATTGCGTAAAGTGAAATATCAACAAGTTTATATTGATATTTTTGCAACACACTTTCAAAATCATTCACAAATGCATGACCATATTTGCAGGCAAAAATTTCAGCCCCGAAATCTGTTCTTTTTTTTCAAATGCCGGCAAGCAAATTCAAGCATGACTGTCAAAACAAAAGTACATGCCATGACAGGTATCGTATTGCCCAAAACAAAATCAAAAGAAAGAGAAAATCTGTAAAGAACGAAACCTATTGCCCAAAGAGCGATTTTTGCAACGTCAATTTTCTTTTCAGACGAATCCGTTTTCAATACAAAAAAATCTGCAAGCAAAATGGCTATCATTGGAGAAAATACGGAACCAATAAAATATAAAAACGATGTCATGTCGTCCATGCGGAAAAACATGGCTCCCAGGATACCAATGACGGTAACTGCAATTCCGGTTTTTCTTTCATCTGCACGACTTGATATCGTACAAAATGAAATTCCTGCACTGTATGAATCAAGACATGTTGTGGTTACGGTAGAAAGCACGATGATTGCAAGAGCAAGACTTCCAGGACCTGATTTAAGCATGATGACGTAAAAGTCACTTTCTCCTGCATAAATGGAAGAGACCATTCCGATAACGTACATCCATGTGCTTGTGACACAATAGGACACTGAGCTTATGATTGTGTCACGCAAAGGTTTTCTGGAATTTCTTGTATAGTCGCTTATAAGGGGAAGCCACGACAACGGCATGGCAACAGCAAGTTCCACAGACTGGCCAAATGACATTGAGCCATCTTGGGACATGAATTTAAGCTTGCCTTCAGAAGAAATGACAAAACAAAGGATTACGGTAAGCATAAACAGAGCTGACATAGCGGCAACATTTACCTTCGACAGTTTTTTAAGATCCAGAAACAGCCATAAAATTATCAAAAAACCGATTGCAATTGCCCAAATTTTTTGTTCCGGGAAAAAGAGTTTTGATGCTGCAAGCGAACCGTCATAAATCATAATTCCAGTCCATCCTGCAAGCTGAACCACATTCAGGACTGCAAACATCTTGCTTCCAGTTATGCCGAAAGAATATTTTGCGGCTTCCATGGAGCTTTTTCCTGAAAGCGCACCAATATATCCTGCAAAAAAAAGAATTACGCATCCTATTGCATGACCGATTAAGATTGCACTGATTCCCCTTAAAAATCCAAGCGGAGCAAAGTAAGTTCCAGTTATTATTTCAGCAACAGAAACTCCGGCCCCGAACCAAATCAAAGCAAGCCTCATATTTTTTACCTTTTTTTACCTTTCGCCTATCATGAAATTGTGCATCACAGGCCCGGAACCTTTTCCGAGGTCAAGACCGGCTTCAAGAGCATCCGAAAGATATTTTTTTGCATTTTTCACAGAATCTTCCATATTATGTCCCTTTGCAAGCCCACATGCAATTGCGGAAGAAAGCGTACATCCCGTTCCGTGAGTATTGGGATTTTTTATGCGGTGCCCATTAAACCAAAATGCTTTTTTCCCGTCAAAAAGAAAATCATTCGCATCATTCAAAGAATGCCCGCCCTTTACAAGAACCGCACATCCGTATTTTTCGAATATCACGGAGGCACTTTTTTCCATATCAAGAGGAGATTTTATTTTCATTCCAGAAAGGATTTCTGATTCAGGAATGTTCGGAGTCACAAGCGATGAAAGAGGCATCAGTTTTTTTTCAAGAACCTCGACAGCATCAGTTGTAATAAGACGTGAACCGCTTGTTGAAACCATGACGGGATCAAGGACAATATTTTTAAGGTTAAATTCAGTTATAGAAGAGGCAATTACATCAATAAGATTTCTTGACGACACCATTCCAATCTTGCATGCATCCGGCATTATGTCTGTGACAGTTGTTTTAAGCTCATCGTAAAGAAAATCAGGATTTACATCCATTATTGATGAAACTCCAGTCGTGCACTGTGCGGTAAGAGACGTGATGGCGCTCATGGCATAACATCCGTTGCATGTAATTGTCTTTATGTCCGCCTGAATTCCAGCCCCACCCGATGAATCACTTCCTGCAATGGTAAGTACAACTTTCATATCACAAACTCCTCAAGCGCATAATCAGAAACACGCCTTATATCTTCATAGTTTTCCTGAATGTCCCTTACAAGAACGGTTTTAAGGCCAAGTTTTCTTGCTGTATTTATTGCATGAAGACCATCTTCAAACACAAAAGTCTCCAACGGGTCTGTTTTCAAAATCGAAATGCATTCTTCAAAAATTTTTACATCCTTTTTATCACCAGTCAAAATACACTTAAAATACTCTGAAATTCCAAGCCTATCAAATGAAACTTCTATAAGCTCCCTGATGCCGCTAGAAGCAACAATCATCGGTATTCCCTTTGAATGAATTTTCTGAAGAACCTCAAGGATTCCAGGTTTAAGCACAGCTTCATTTTTATAAAAATCCTCAACGATTTTTTGAATTCCTTCCTGTATTTCTTCCGCTGACTGCACCAATCCGTACTTTTTTTTCATCATCAATGCTGATTCTTCAATTGTGGCAGAAAGAAATTTTCCATTCAAATCCTCTCCGGGAACTATTCCGAAAGACAAAAGATATTTGTCGGCGACACCAGCCCACATTCCCATGGTATCAAGTATCGTGCCGTCCACATCGAAAACGGCACCTTTCATGACATAATCTGCAATCATAAAATTCCCCTTACCTTTTCCAAAAGATTTTCAGAAGCCTTTCTGATGTCCTTTTCCGCATAAATTGCGCTTATGACGCTGATTCCGGCAATTCCAGAGCCCTTCAGCTTTTCAATGTTGCCCTCATTTATTCCGCCTATTGCGACAACAGGAATGCTTACCGCATTGCAAATTGCCTTGAGAGTCTCAAGACTTACATCGGATGCATCTTTTTTTGTGGAAGTTGAAAAAACTGCCCCCACTCCAAGATAATCCGCACCGTTTTTTTCGGCAAGAACCGCTTCATCCACTGTTTGGGCCGAAACGCCAAGAATTTTATCTTTTCCGATGATTTTCCTGACATCCTCCGCATCCATATCATCCTGACCGACATGAACTCCATCAGCATCAACTTTTAACGCAAGTGAAACATTGTCATTTATGATGAACGGCACTTTGTATTTTTTGCAAAGGCTTTTCATTTCAAGAGCTTCCATTTCAAATTCCTTATCAGAAAGATTTTTCTCCCTGAGCTGCAGAATTGTAACGCCACCCAAAAGAGATTCTTCTACATCCCGTGAAAGTTTTCTTCCGGAAAGCCAAGACCTGTCCGTCACCGCATAAAGTTTCAAATCCATATGTCAATCCTCCTGAAAAGATTTTTCGCAAAACGAAAAATGAAGCGAAACATCAAAATTTCTTTAATGAACGCCATAAAGTATTTTTTAGAGATGACTCAATTCAATGTCAGATGCAAGCAATTCATCACCATCAAACGAATACAGGATATCCAGAAAATTTGACTTGAAAGATGAAGGACCCAAAGATTTTTCCATTGCAATTTTTCCAGCAGCCTTATAAACGGCAGATCCTGCAAGTGATGCAACAAGAGGCGATGACACGGAGGCAAAAGATGCCATGACACCGCCAAGAGAGCAGCCGAAACCTGTAACGCGCGTCATGAGTGGAGAACCTCCTGCAAGAAAAACGGAAACCGAGCCGTCTGTTACAAAATCAATTTTTCCACTGACAGAAACCGACCCGCCCGTAAAGCGAGCAATGCATTCTGCACTTTTTTTTGCACAAATCGTATCGCATGATGAATCCACTCCAGATGTTTTTTCTGCACTTTCATCCGTAAAATTCCAAAGTGATGCAAGAGAAATGATTTCAGATGCGTTTCCACGCACAATTTGAGGCTTATAATCCTTGATTTCAAAAAGAAGTTTTGTACGAAGATTTCCAAGACCGCACGCAACTGGATCAAGAACCCAATTAAGATTTTTTTCATGAAAAATTCTGCATGCTTCAGGTATGTTTTTTTCAAAAACGGGATGCATGGTACCCATGTTGACATAAAAGGATTTTACGGATTTTGAAAGGCACTCAGCTTCATCCGCATAATAAACGACAGCGGCACGGGCACCCAATGCAAGCTGAGCATTTGCGACAAAGTCCATCGTAACGGCATTCGTAATTGACGGAACAAGGGGATTTTCAGTTCGCACTTTCTGGATGGCATTGCAAATTTCGCCTAAAAGAAATTCTTTATTCATGTTCACTTCCTACGTTGGCATTATCCAAATCAGGTTTACGGGTCAAAACTCAAGTTTTATCTCAGCCGGTCTCACCAGCTCCCCGGAATATGGCATGCATTATACAAATAATGAAAAAATAATCAAGAGCCATATTTCAAAAATCATTTTTTTCAAAAACAAAACACAAAAAGAACCTTTAAAACCACTTTAAGGTAATTTCAATAAAACAAACGATTTAAGGGGATTAAGTTTTAACCCAAATTGACATAACGAAAAATTTAAATTACACTTTTTAATGAGTTTTACTCTTTGGAGGATTTATGAAGAAAACAAGATATTTTGTGCTTGCATGTGCAATTGCTTTGGCAGGCGCTTTTTCTTTTGCAAAAGATGTTACAATTCCAGGTTTTGGAACTTATTCCATTCCTGATGATTTTGCATGGATTGTCGAGCAGAACATGGATGACATCGTTAGGGAACTCCAGGCAAATAACGTAACACCTGCACAAATTACCACTGCGGTAAATACGGTCAACAATGCATGGACAAACGATGTACAGAGCCAGCTTTCAACATCAGCACCTATAACAACGCTCAGGGACGGACTCAATTCATTCACGGATGAGCTTGCAAAAACACTTCCAAACACACAGGCTCAGCAGAACATATATGCAGAGGCATGGATTGGAAGCATTTTCCCAGGTTTCCATTTTGCAGGCGGAGTAAATGCCGGAGCAGCATCACTTTGCATTCAGCCAATCAAGGACACAGCCCTTGCAATCGGCATTGACGACTGCGGAGACCTTCCTTCAGACATCGTATTCCCGACAATTGCGGCAGACCTTAGGCTCGGAGGATTCATACTTCCTTTTGACATTGGATTTAACGTAATATCTTTCGACTCATCAAGCCTTGAATCAGTAACCGGAGACCTTGAATCCCTTGCATTTGACTTTTCCACATTTGGACTTGACGTGCGATATTCGATTTTCGACTTGAACCTTCTCGTATTCAAGCCTGTAATTTCTGTCGGAGCAGGATTTTACCGCACATCAGGAAGCTTCAAGGTTTCAAATGATGATGCAAAGGCAGCACTTGACTTTACGACAATGACATACTACCTTTCGGCACAGGCATCATGCAAGTTCATTTTCGTAACACCATTTGTCGGAATGAAACTTCTTTTCTCTCAGAATGACGTAAACTGGTCTGCATCAGCAAACTGGGCAAACATAATAAGTACAAGTGGCGGAGGAGACCTTGGTACAGCAGCAGCAAAAGCACTTCTTCCTAAGAACTTCTCAGGCGGAACAACAACAGATTTCTCTGAGGGCGTACATCCTCTTCTTACTGCAGGTTTGGGAATCGACATCCTGGTACTCAAGCTTTCAGGCGGCGTAAGCTATGATATAAAAGACAATATCGTAGGCGGAGGATTCAACGTAAGGCTTGGCTGGTAAGCTCAGCATTTGATGCAAAAAAGCATCTTGACAGGGACTGTTCATAAAAACGGACAGCCCCTTTTTTTATGGCAACTTCAAAAAAGCATTTAAAAGGCAGCACAGTCAGATTGAAAACTACAAAATCATCCTCATTTTCTGAGGATATGTGTGAACCACAAAATCGTCAGCCTTCTGCCACACCTCGCCATCTGTATGAAGCCACAAAGGTATAGAAGACATTATCCTTGCTTCCTTGAATTTTTCAGCCTTGATTCCGTGAAAAATCGTATGGAAACCAACAAATGCAGACGGAAGCTGCATCAAGATGCCAAGGGAAAACTTGTCGTGTGCATAGCATATGTCCATGAGTCCGTCAGTGCAGTCAGCCTTGGGACAAAACTTGAAACCACCGCCTTCATACCTGTGAACCATGGATGCGAGAAAAAGAAACTTGTTGAGAAAAACTTTTCTTTCACCGTCAAATTCTATGGTGACATCTACTTTCGGTGCATTTATCACCTCTTTTATGGCAATGGCAAAATACACAAGCTTTCCAAGCCCCACCTTGTTGAGAGCTTTCTTGAGCCTTGAATGTGACGTACGCTGGGCAACAGTCGCATCAAAACCAAAACCGTTTGAAACGACAAATTTCTGGTGCCTTATGGATGTGACAACTTCACCAAGGTCAATTTCCCTCGGAACAGGAGAAGACAATATCTTTTTAAGTGATTTTCCAACAGAAGATGAAATTTTCAAGTCACGTGCAAAATCATTGCTTGAGCCGGTCGGAAGATATGCAAGAATCACTTTTGAAAAATCATCTATTCCCTGAACGGCATCGTTAAGAGTTCCATCACCTCCAAGAATCACAATGATGTTTTCATCATCAGACTCTTTTTTTGAAAGAGCCGAGCATATTTTGGTTACGTCACCACGCTGCTTTGAAAAATCAACAGAATAACTTACATTTCTCTTTTTTAAGACAGGTTCAATTTTTCTCTGCCAAAGCCTAAGTCCTTTTCCTGAACGCGATACAGGATTAACAATAAAATGATACATTCTCAAATCCTAATTTATGGAATTTCTAAAAATTAAAGCAAAAAACTGCAAAAAAAATCAAAGAATTGCAAAAAGTTCATCACATTTTGACGAAACCACATCCCATGCTTTTTCAGCAATAAGCTTTTCCGAGCACATCCAGCTTCCTCCAGCGGCAATTACGTTTCCAAGCGAAAGATAATCCTTCACGTTTTCAAGGCATATGCCGCCAGTAGGCATAAAGCGAACGGTTGGGAAAGGCCCCGCAAGGCTTTTAAGCATCTTCACGCCGCCCATTGCCTCGGAAGGGAAAAATTTAAGCACATCAAGCCCATGCATGAGGGCAAGCTCTATCTCTGACGGAGTGCAAACACCCGGTATGACGGGAATTTCATGCTCAATGCACCATTTTACGGTAGCAGGATTAAAACCCGGAGACACCACAAACTCAGCACCAGCATCAAAGGCCCTTTGGGCAAGATCCGGATTTATGACGGTTCCGGCACCGACAGTCAATGATGGAAACTTGTTTTTAATGGCAGCTATGCAATCGGAAATTTTTTTGAAACCTGATTCCCCCTCAGTCGTTCGAAACGTAATCTCAATTGCCTTCATGCCATGAGAAGCAAGGGAAGAAGCAAGTGCAAGTGACACATCCACATCAGAAACCTTAACAACAGGCACAACGCGTGCCCCGCTTAATTTTTTCATCATTGAATCAAACATATCTATATTTTGCCATAAAAAAACGTTTCTTGCAAATCCTTTCTATTGGGCTAAAAAAAGAATGCAATTTAATTCACAAAGTCATCATGAAAACCAGGACATCTCTAAAAATTGCAAATTTAAGGGTTCCCCGAAATTTTATCGCGCAAAGATGTTCCATATATACATTACAAGCACTATAATGAAAACATGAACATGAACGACATTCTCTCACAATGGGACAATTTACAGAAAGACAGGGAAAAAAAGCAAAAAGAAAGCGGCCGAAACCAGGTATCGCACAAAAAGGCAAATGCACCGACCAAGGAAGAAAAAGAAATTGCAAAAGCAAGATTAAGTGCAGCGGAAATGGATTACTTTGCAATCGAAGAAAACACAAAAAGCATGAATTCCATGGAACTTTGGCTTAGAAGATACGGAACCATAGACAAGGACAGAATTCAGGAAGAAAATGAAGAGAGGCAGAAAAGAACAAACATAAACTACCTCATAAACATGAAAATCCAGTCAAGAATCGACCTTCACGGACTTACGAAAGATGAAGCGGAAGAAAGACTTTCAAATTTCATATCAGACTGCGTAAAAAAAGGAATGCAAAAAGTGCTCATCGTACACGGAAAGGGCATCCATTCGCATGGTTCGGATCCTGTACTCGGAGAAATGGTAAAAAAATTCATAGAAAGAGACAAAAGGCTTGGAATTTCTGGCCATCCTGACAAAAACATGGGAGGTTCAGGAGCCACGTGGGTCATCATAAAGTAAAAACCAAGCAAAATCTTTTTCCAAAAGGCATTTTTTTAAGGCGAATGCAATAAGTTTCTTGCTAAAAACATATTCTTCTGCTATATTAAAAAAATGAATAATAGATGTTTTACAATGTTGAAGCCTGGAGTATTGAATCGCAGGCTTGTCGGAGAAATTATCAGCCGTCTTGAAAAAAAAGGATTGAAATTGGTTGGACTCAAGCTCATGCAGATAAGTCCAGAACTTGCAGCAAATCATTATGCAGAGCACAAGGAAAAGCCATTCTTCGGAGAGCTTACATCCTACATCACAAGCGCACCTGTTGTAGCAATGGTATGGCAGGGTGATGACTGTGTTACAATCGTACGCAAAATGGTTGGAGCCACAAAAGTTACGGAATCACAGCCGGGAACAATTCGCGGTGACTACAGCATGCACACTTCCATAAACATAATCCATGCAAGTGACAGCGATGCAAGTGCAGAAAGAGAAATCAATCTTTTCTTCAAGCCAGAAGAAATCATCGATTGGGAAGACAAGAATTCCTGCTGGTTCTAAAAATACAATTTAAGTTAAAGTAAATTTGTTTTTAAATTTATTTCAACTTTTTATTTTTGACTGTACGCAAAAGTCAAACAGCAAAAAAAGACATCTGGGGCAGAACAAACAGTTTGCTTTCAGATGTTTTTTTTATGAAAAAAAATTGTTAATTGACAGAATGTAACTTATAATATAATGAAGACTCTAAAGAAACACAGATTTATTCTATAGGAAATAAGTCTGTGTTAAACTTGATATCTATGGTTTAATAAACGGGAACCTCTAAAAAAATATTTTTTAGAGATGGCAAAATGCATTAAACGGCTGCACAAATAAGAATTTTAGAGATCTCTTGAGTTAAGTAAGGTGTAATAATGTCAGAACAAGAAAAACCCATAATACTTATTGTTGATGATGCAGAAATCAACAGATTCCTTCTCTCACAAATGCTTGGAGACACATACACAATTTGGGAAACAGACTGTGGACAAAAAGCAATTGAACTTCTCAAATCAAATTTGGACAAAATCGCCCTCATACTGCTGGATTTCATCATGCCAGACATAAACGGCATAGACATACTTAAAATCATGAACAGGGAACACTGGATTGAGGACATTCCAGTAATAATGATAACGACAGAAGATTCCAAGGAACTGATGAACACAGCATACAATCTTGGAATCACAGATTACATACAGCGCCCGTTCAACGTCACGATAGTCCATCGCCGCGTAATAAACACCATAATGGTTCATGGCAAAAAAAAGCAGATGGAAAACCTCTTGATGGAAGAAATCAGCAAAAGGCAGAAAAACAACAGGATGCTCATAAACATATTAAGCCACATCGTTGAATTCAGAAATGGTGAAAGCGGACTGCACGTAATACACATCCAGGCACTTACAGAACTCATTCTTAAATGCATATGCGAAAAATCGCCACAATACAATCTTTCGGAAGAAGATGTATACATGATAGCGACAGCTTCTGCACTTCACGACATAGGAAAGATGGCCATCCCGGACAACATATTGAACAAACCCGGAAAACTTACGGATGCAGAATTTGCAATCATGAAGACACATTCTGCGGAAGGTGCAAAACTGCTTGAACTTATAGACACTTATCAAAAAGAGCCGCTCGTAAAGATAACGAGAGACATTTGCAGATGGCATCACGAACGATACGACGGAAGGGGATATCCAGACGGCCTCAAGGGTGAAGAAATTCCTCTCAGTGCACAGGTAGTTTCCATTGCAGATGTTTATGATGCACTTACAAGTGAACGTTGCTACAAAAAAGCATTTCCTCACGAAAAAGCAATTGACATGATTATTAATGGAGAATGCGGAACGTTCAACCCGATTTTGATAGACTGCCTCAAGGAGTTTTCTGAAGAAATCAAGACAGCCAAAAGCAACGATTATTTGCCAAAAGAAAACGTTGACATAAAAAAGATAATAAAAGAATTGATGGATGGTAAAAAATGACGGACGAACAGCTTATGGTTTTAAATAATGCAGGATTAAACACGGCGGAAGTTCTTGAAAGAATTGGAGGAAGTCATGAAATTTTCCTAAAATTCATCAAAAAATTCCTTGACGAGCCAAATTATGGTCTTTTAAAGGATGCAATCGAAAAAGGTGATGTAGAAAAAGCATTCATTGCAGGACACACTTTCAAGGGCATATGCTCAAATCTTTCATTGGAAAATCTTTGCAAAACTGTATCCGAACAAGTTGAATTTCTCAGGGCAAAAAACATTGACGAAGCAAAAAAACTCATGCCGGAAATCACGGAACTTTACAACAGCATCATAATTGCAATAAAAATCGTGACAATGCTGTGACATGCATGCAAATCTATTTTCTGACATCATTTGGAGAAGAACTGAAAAATTTTCTGTAGGTGTTTATGAAATACGAACTTGAACCAAAACCGCATTCAGAAGCAATTTCCTTTACCTGCAAACCTGTATACATAAGCAGACTGTTTGCATTATAAAGCCTTACCTGCGTAAGATACGTCCAAAGGCTCACTCCCATTTCCTTTTTAAAGATTCGGCTCAGATAGTCTTCCGCAACATTGCAATGATCGGCAAGCAAGGCTCTTGAAGTTATTCTCGAAAAATTCTTGTTGATGAAAAGAATCGTGTATTTTATTATTTTAGAAGTCTTGGCAGTAAGAAGCTTTCTCTTTCCGCTCATAATCAAGTCCACATGCCCCAAAAAATCACTGCTCAAAGCAACGCATGCATTGCATATCATCACGTTTGAAAAAGACACTATGTTTGTAAGATTGTTAAGCTCGCGAAAAGATTCCTCCACAATCAATACGGGCACTTTCATGAGGTTGTCAATCTTTCGTATCTGAAGGATATCAATGCTGCCTATTTCCTCACACACAATCAAATCAGGAATGAACCGTCTTGTCAAAGTGGGCAGAAAACTGATGGAAGACATGACTTCCGTTTCATTATTTGCAGAAAGAGATTTAAGAAGAATATTTTTTGTACCGATAAAAATTATCTTTTTGGGTTTATTCAAGGTCATCCAATTAAAAAATTCCCTTTATGCAGTCCTTGCCGCTTTTTTTTGCATCATAGAGCAATTCATCTGCACTTTCTATAACCTGCTTTATGGACTTACCTTCATCGAAAAAGGAAATTCCTCCGGAAATCGTAACATGAACCCTTGCGTCATTGAATTCAAAAACAGTTTTTCTTACAACCGAATGGATTCCAAGCACAGTGGCAAAACAGTTTTTCATCTCAATTTTGCTGCAAGAATCAAACTGCTGGATTATCAGGAATTCCTCACCACCCCATCTTCCGACATATGCACAATCTGTCTGGCCGCATACATTTCTCATAATTGTCGCAATGGTGCGAAGAACCTCATCACCTGCATCATGACCATACGTATCGTTTATTTTCTTAAAATCATCAATGTCAAGAATTGAAACTGAAAAAAATTTTCCATCGTTCACGGCATCATCATAGGTACCATCCAAAAGAGTCCTGAGTTTTCGCCTGTTGTAAAGGGCTGTGAGCTCATCAAGTATGGCTTCATTTTTCAGCTGAGTCTCATTTTTTGCAACCCTATCAATATAGAACATCAGAAAAAATCCGATATATGCAAACGATATGAAACAGTTGACTATAAATGCCACGTTGATTACATAATACCCGACTTTATAAATGGGTGGATTTCTGTAAGAATAAAGACCGAGCATCGTATACGTGATGAAGATTATCATCGTAGAGACTGAAGTGACGGTCTTCAATGCCATGCTTGAGACAAAGCAGATTTTTATCAAGAAAATGCATGTTATGAGTCCGAAAGAATAAAGTTCAAAACCACAGTCCCATCCGCATGACACTGTCGCAAAAATCATATGTATGAGGACTTCAAAAAAAATCAGCCAAAAGAGAAGCTTTTTTTTCCCAAGATAGACAACGCCAAAAGAAAGAAGATACAAAAAGACGCTTCCGATGTTTATGTAAAACATCAAGTCAACACCGATAATCTTAAAGAAAATAAGAAGCGCAGTATGTACCACAAGCATTGATAGTGATAACAGATAGAAAAAATCATCCACCTTAACCATCTTCTTCCTTCCGTATCATCTTCTAAAGAGAACTGCCAGGAGCAATGATGTTGAAAATTCTATCAAGGTCATCGCCTGAAAAATAATTAATCGTGATTGTTCCCTTATTAAATCCGCCTTTAAGCTGCACTTTTGTCCCCAAGGTTTCTATCATCCTCTGTTCAATGGCAACAAAATTCGGATCCCGATTGTCAGATTTGTCTTCACGCTTTATCTGCTTGCCTGCAAAACCGGCACTGTCTTTCATTTCTTTTGCCAAAGATTCTGTCTGCCTGACACTGAGTCCCTGCCCGATTATCTTGCCAAAAAGGATGCGCATGTCGCTTTCAGTATCAAGGCTCAACAATGCACGCGCATGACCTGAAGTAATTGATTCCTGGATAAGAGCATGCTGGATGTCTTCCGGGAGCTTTAAAAGCCTCAGGCAGTTTGCAACTGTACTTCTGTTTTTGCCAACACGTTCTGCCACCTGATCCTGCGTAAGATTGCTCAATTCCATAAGCTTGTAATATGCCTGTGCTTCTTCAACAGGATTAAGATCCGTACGCTGAATGTTTTCCACGAGGGCAACTTCAAGCTTTCTCTCATCAGAATATTTCCTAATCTGAACTGGAATTTTTTCAAGACCTGCAGCCTTGCTTGCACGGGTTCGCCTTTCACCTGCAATTATGTAGAAAGTACCGTCACCTGCATCTTCAATTATTACGGGAGAAAGGACACCTTCTTTCCTAATGCTTTCAGTAAGTTCTGCAAGCTTGCCTTCATCAAAATACGTACGAGGCTGACGAGGATTTGGCTTTAAGAGATTTGGATTCACCCAAAGAGTTCCATTTTCATCAACAGTAATTCCTTCAGGCAGCTTCTTTACTTTAAGAGAATCATTCATTCCATTTTTCTCATGAGGATTTTCAACCTTTTTGCTAAAATCATCCTGCTTGATGTCAGCTTCCTTCATGAGGGCGTCAATTCCTTTTCCCAATCCATTAGCCACGGCTTATTACCTCTTCTGCAAGTCTCTGATAACTTTTCGCACCAATACAATTTGCATCATAGAGGCATATTGGTTTTCCATGGGAAGGTGCTTCCGACAATCTTACGTTTCTTGGAATTATCGTATTGAAAACCACATCCTTAAAATACGATTTTACCTGCATTACGACATCCTGAGCAAGACGCGTACGGCTATCATACATTGTAAAGAAAATTCCACCGATTATGAGATTCTTGTTAATGCTTTCCTGAACTTTTTTTACAGTCTGAAGAAGGAGCGTTATTCCCTCAAGGGCAAAATATTCACACTGCATGGGAACAAGAACTTCATCAGCAGCAGCAAGTCCGTTGAGTGTAAGGATTCCAAGCGACGGAGGACAATCTATAAGTATGTAATCATATTTATTCTTTACAGGAGCAAGTGCATTCTTAAGATAGTATTCTCGATTATCCTGGTCTACAAGCTCAATTGCAGCACCAGAAAGATCTATTGAAGCACTTATCACATCAAGATTCTGAACATCCGTATGTTTTACAGTATCCTCTACAGTTGATACACCGGCCATAAGCTCATAAATTGTAGGACGAGTCTTATTAACGCCCACGCCACTGCTCATGTTTCCCTGACTGTCAAAATCAACAAGAAGAACTTTTTTTCCTGCCACAGCAATATATGCACCGATATTTATGGCAGATGTGGTTTTTCCAACTCCACCTTTTTGATTTACAAAAACAAATGTCTTTCCCATGTGAAACATTTTAACACAAAAAATGTTTCACGTACAGTCTAAAACGAGTTTTTAGGAAAAAAATACATAATTTAATGCAAATAAAGGAAACCCTATACTTTTGTATTGTTATAATTTATAAAGCATAACTGTCAGTTTTGTAGAAAACCGAGTGTCGGCATGCAAACTGACATATGGAAAGCTAACCGTGTATCGGTATGCAAACTGTCGCATAGGGGCAAACCGTATGCCGGTTTCCAAACTGATGCAATAAAAGCTAACCGTGAATTGATTTCCAAACCGACATTCAGAACGCT
>JAZQMW010000012.1:0-7084 GCA_045627025.1 Treponema sp.
GATGCAAAGGAGGCATGAAAATGGACGATTTCTTAGATACAGTAGAAGCCCGTGGAGAAGCTATTGGCGAAGCTCGTGGTAAAGCTGAGATCATCCAGGAGTTTATCAGGGCTGGGAAAATGACGGTGGAACAGATTGCAGTCATTCTCAAGCTTCCTGTTGAAAACGTAAGGGAACTTGCCGAAATGAATCTCGTAACCGCATAGCAAAAAAAAATTGCAATCAAAACCTATCGGGTTTCTCTCAAGCGAACACGAAATGATTGCAATTGGAAAACTCAACTTTTGCAAATTTTAAATATTGCACTATAGGTAACGAAAGAAAATGCGAAGTTCCAGCCTCTGTTATTTCAAGGGATGGAACTTGTCGCACATGCTTAAAAAGTATTTTCCTGAGATGCCCTATTCTATATTCTCTATTTCCTCAAAAAGAGCTTCATACAAAGTTGCCTTGTCGCGGTTTGTCTGACTTATTGTTTTCATCATGCGTTCAGCAATCACCTTGAATACTCGGCATCCCAAAAGAGGTTGTTTTTCACAAAGCACATTGAAATCCTTTCCAGAAAGAACAATCGTAGCACAGTCTGTAAGGGCCGTAACGGTTGCAGTTCTAGTATCATTGCTTATGAGAACGGTTTCTCCAAAGAAAATGTTCATGTCCGAATTAAGGTCTGCAAGTGCAATTACATCACCTGCAAGCGTCTTTCTTGAAACAGATACGGTTCCATTATACAAAAGATAGAAAAGATCTCCTTCATCACCCTCTTTTATGATAATATCGCCTTTTTTAAAATTCTTTACCGAACACTTATCGTAAACAGACTTCAAAATATTTACATCATTTTCATCATCTTTGCTGAAGTCTTCAAAAATCGGAATGCTCAAAATTTTAGGGAGTATTTTTTCAAATTCATCCATTTCATTTTTCTCCTGTACTCAAAGAATCTGATTCGCATTTTCCACGTATATAAATGGCCCTGGAGTTTTTTGGAATTACGAAATCATTTGGTGGTGTAAGGAACGGATCATTACTTTTCAAAGTTTTTACTTTCTTGAGATTTGAGATGACCACATTTACGTTAGGATTTTTCTGAGCCTCGCGAATGGCTTCCTTTCTTCGTTGATGGAAATTTCCAGAATTCAAAAGAAGACCTACAAGAACACCCTTGTCTTTTCTATATTTCCATGCAACAGCCTTGAGATCCTTGTACTGTTTTCCCACATAGATTGAAGGTATGTCCCTTATGAGAATTCCAGAATCGGCATCGTCACTTATGAGGGAACGAATTACATTGCTGTATCCAAGTCCACTTGATGCAGTGGCAAGAAGACTCCTTTCATATGCCTGGGTAAGGATGATTTCATCACAATGAGCCATCTTCAAATGGCTTTCAAACTTCGAACTTATAAGTTCTGCTGCTACATAAATTCCCCTGCACATGTTTTCAATCGTAAGGACTGCAAGAACTGTTCTTGAATCCACTTCAAGATCCGAATATTTTTTTGAATGGTCCGATATGACAAGTACTCTTGAGGCAGTATCTATGAATGCCCTTTTCAAGGTAAGCTCATCAGTAAAATCACCAGCAACATAATTTATTTCCTTAAAGCGAAATTCCGACCGCAAAGATTCAATTTGGTCAGGTGCCTCGTTTACAAGCACAAGCATGTCAGGCGTAATGTCAGGATTCGACCTGAAAAGATTGTCAAGAATTTTTTCAAATCCTGGACGATATCCGCATAATATAAAATGACCTTTCATTTCTTTCAATTTTTTTAACCCCTTGTCTTTTTTCATCTGAATCTCAATGAATGCCGATGCAATCACACCCTGTATATACCTGAAAAGAATCGTTCCGGTAATAAGAAGAGTAATGGCGGCCACACGTCCGACATATGATTCGCAAACAAATTCAAAATATGCCGCAAAAACTGCGACACACATGAACCAGAATGCATCAAACTTAGTCTTAATTCCACTTCCTGTCTTCGTCTCCGTATGATAGACAATGACTGTTCCTGCTATGACAATTATAACAAACAAAAGATAGCACAGATTGAACGGATTTTTAAAGAAAAGCTTGATGGCCCTCAAAAAACCAATTTTCTTTGCTTTGTTCTTTGATTTATTCTTTGCTTTCATCCGCTAATCCTCTGTACCCGAACAAACAAGAATCGACTTTGAATTGTCAGGAATCACAAAACCGTCATCAGGAGTAAGGACAGGAACATTTTCCCTTTTGCTGTCAGAAATCAAAAGTCCGACAAGAATCTGCCCGTCATCATTTGTCGTATCTACATAGTCAAAATATTCTTTATAAGTCTTTCCAAAAAAAGCATTCGGTATCATGCCTACAATAACACCAGAATCAGCATCATCACTTATGAGAGCTTTTATGACATTGCTGTATCCCTGACCGCTTGAAGCAGTTGCCAAAAGGCTGTGCTCATATTCCTGTGTAAGAATGATTTCGTTGCAGTTTGAAAGCTTAAGGTGCTCTTCAAATTTCTCATCAAGAAGTTCAGCCGCAATGTATACTTTAGGATTTGCATTTCTAATGGAAAAAACGGCAAGAACAGTTCTCGAATCCATCTCCATCTGAGACTGGGACTTTGAATTGTCTGCTATTACAAGAACACGTTCAGCCTTATCGACATATGCCTTCTTAAGGACTTCAGCATCTGTATAATCTCCCGAAACATAATTGACATCCTTGAATTTAAGATTTGACTTGAGCTGCTCAATGTTTTCTGAAGGTGCTTCATTCACAAGGATAATCTTGTCCGATGAAATGTCAAAATTCGACTGCATTACAGTCTCCAAAATCTTCTCAAAGCCGGGTCTCCAGCCACAAATCAAAAAATGTCCTTTCATTTTCCTTATCTTTTTCAATCCCTTATTATGTTTCATCTGTGCATTCATTATTACAGATGTTATTTTAGCAGTCACGATATTCCAAAATGCCATTCCGACAAGAAGCAAAACAAGCGATGCCATTCTTCCTGGAATAGATTTCATGTAAAAGTCATAGTATGCGGCAACAACAGCTACAATCGTATGCCATATCGCATCTTTCCATCCCTGTGCTATTTCTCCGTCTTCAACAAGATTCGGCTGCTCGGTCTTTACGACAATCACGGTTCCGATTACGAGAAGAAATACAATGAAAAGATACAGATAAGTAAGCGGATTTTTTACAGTAAGAAGAACCCTTCTGTTAAAACGCCGCACTTTGTTTTTGAATTTAATTCTGTCCATTATTTGCTCTTTTTTCGTAAATATGCTTTTCTAAGGCAATGCCCCGAAAAAAAAGATTTCCAGAGCATGCATTCCAACTTAGATGTTTCCGGATGCAAAAATTATTCCTCATGATGGGAATGATCGCACATTGCATTCGGATTAAATGAAAGAGTACCCTTCAAAAGCTTTGTGACAGCCTCATCAGGATTTCCTGAAACTCCGGGAATCTGCTTCACACCCGCCGCATTCAAGGCATCTATGGCACCTTGCCCTCGATTTCCAAGAATAAGTGTAGAAACCCCAAGGCTTTTAAGATACGTCGCAAGATCATGATGTGAAAAACCACCATTATCAATTACTTCTGATTTCACAACTTTGTTTTCAGCTACATCATAAAGTTTGAAAAATCTGGTCTTTCCAAAATGCTGGCAAATTGAATCGGTATCTTTGTCATATGTTGCGGCAATCAGCATAAAATGGCCCCCTTGTCTGCCGATGAAACCATTTTTGCATATCGTGCAAGATATCCAGTCTTTACCTTGGGCTCAGGACAAACCCATTTTGCCTTTCTTGCAGCAAGTTCTTCATCCGACACTTTCAAGGTAATCTTATAGTTATTGATGTCAAGCTCTATTTCATCACCTTCCTCTACAAGTGCTATAGGTCCGCCAACAGCGGCTTCCGGTGAACAGTGTCCAAGACTTGCACCTCTTGTTGCCCCAGAAAATCTTCCATCAGTAATAAGGGCAACCTGCCTGTCAAGCCCCTGACCTGCAAGAGCTGCCGTAACAGCAAGCATCTCACGCATGCCAGGACCTCCTTTAGGACCTTCGTATCTGATTACGACAACATCGCCAGGATTTATTTTTTTATTCTGCACAGCATCCATTGCTTCGCTTTCATCATTGAAAACACGGGCTTTTCCAGTATGGTGCATGAGTTCCTTTGCACATGCGCTTCTCTTTACGACAGTTCCGTCCGGTGCAAGATTTCCAAAAAGAATTGCAAGGCCTCCGTTTTCGCTATAAGGATTTTCTATAGGACGAATGACTTCAGGATTCCTGTTTTCAACGCTTTCAAGATTTTCAGCAATTGTCTTTCCTGTAGCGGTAATCAGGCTTACGTCTATGAGCTTTCTTTTTGCAAGTTCCTTCATCACAGCCTGTACGCCACCGGCATCATCAAGCTCACACATGAAAGTATGACCGGCTGGAGCCAAATGACACAAGTTAGGAGTACGGTTTGAAATTTCATTTACTTCCTTAAGATCAATCTTAATACCGGCTTCATGCGCAATTGCAGGTACATGGAGCATTGTATTTGAAGAACATCCAAGAGCCATGTCCATTGCAAGTGCATTCGTGAAATTTGTTTTTGTCATCATGCGTCTTGCGGTAATTCCCTTTTCTATCATCATCATTACCTGCATTCCGGCTTTCTTTGCAAGAGCAATACGCCTTCCCGTAACCGCAGGAATCGTTCCGTTGCCGGGAAGACCAAGCCCAAGCACTTCCGTAAGGCAGTTCATGGAATTTGCAGTAAACATTCCAGAACATGCACCGCATCCAGGACAAGCTCGCTCTTCCATTTCATGAAGCTGCTTTTCATTTATTTTGCCAACTGCAAGAGCGCCGACTGCCTCAAACATGTCCGTAAGTGAAAGATTTCTTCCGCTATAAGGATTCGTACTGTCATTTCCAGCAAGATGACCTGGCATCATAGGTCCTCCAGAACAAAATACTGTCGGAAGGTCAAGGCGAGCTGCAGCCATAAGCATGCCCGGTACGATTTTATCACAATTCGGTATCATTACAAGCGCATCAAACTGATGGGCTTTTGCCATGCATTCAATTGAATCTGCTATAAGCTCTCGTGTTACAAGAGAATATTTCATGCCTTCATGACCCATTGCAATTCCGTCACAAACACCAATGGCCGGGAACTCTACAGGTGTGCCGCCTGCCATTCGGATTCCATCCTTAACTGCCTGAGCAATTCTGTCAAGCTCAACATGCCCTGGAATTATTTCATTTTTTGCAGAACATACACCTACCAAAGGTCTTGAAAGCTCTTCATCTGTATATCCCATTGCATAAAACAAGGATCTGTGTGGAGCACGTGAAGCCCCTTTTGTAACGTTATCACTTTTTTCTGTCATAAACCTATCCTCTCAGATTCAAAAAACGCTGAAAAAATGCATGAAATTCCAAATAAAGAAAATTTCAAACAAAAAAATCCAACGCGATTAGGGAAATTTCTCCATATCAATTTCAGAAATTCCTTCAAACATTTTATCTTCTTATGAAATAATTTTCAATAAAAAACTAGAGATAGTGGAGTTTTGCAAAAAACATTTGCTTTTGGTTATTGATTTTTTTAGACATTTCTTCTATATTTGTCAAAGTAACTTCGAAATCACAAATCCATTTGCAAGAAAAAAAAAAATCGGAGGCAATATGAAAAACTCAACACTTTCCACAAACTACAAAATCGCCATGACAGGTGCATTCAGTGCGCTAAGCATTGTACTTGCATTCACGCCGCTCGGCTACATCCAGCTTTTCGGCACGATACAGATTACACTGATGCATATTCCGGTCATTCTCGTAACAACAATCGCAGGTCTTGTACCTGGAATCATCACGGGTCTTGTTTTTGGTCTCACAAGCCTTATAAAAAATTTGACACTCGGTGCAAGCGCAAGCATCTTTTTCCTAAATCCGCTAATATCAGTGCTTCCGAGAATGCTTTTCCCAATTTCAGTATGGGCCATCTACAAAGGACTTCTAAAAGTAAAATTCATTCCCAAAATCATATCAGGAACAGTTTCTGCAATAATCGGAACTTTCTGCCACACTTTTTTCGTAATGGGTGCAATCTTCCTGATTTATCATGACACAATCGTACCACTTTACGTCAATGCCGCAAAAAAAATCGGATTTGACATGGCACTTCTTTCAGAACCTGGAAAATTTTTGGCAATACTGGCTTCCACTCTTATTACAAATTCACTTCTTGAAATGCTTACGGCAGGAATTCTTACAGCATCAGTATTTTCAAGCATTTATATTGCAGGAAAAAGAAAATCAAAGCTTTCAGAACTTGAAGAAAAATAAAACCCGATAAAACCACTGGGATTTGCAAATTTTAGTGGCAACTTCTAAAATGCGATGTTCCAACTCTTGTAATTTCAAGGCTTGGAACTCGTCAAATGCAAAACTGCCGGAATGCAAACCGATGCACGTTTAACGAAAAAATTGCAATCGAAAACCTTACAGACGCAAATGCAGCACAAAATGCAGACCGTGAATCAGAATGCAAACCGCCCAAAAGGGGCTGGAAAAATATCCTTGTGCAAACAGATGCATTATTTGTAAACCGTGAACCGAAATGCAAACCGTCACAAAGGGGCGCCCCCCAAAACGCATGCCGATGTATACTCTTACGACAAATTCGCAATCCTGACCTTTTAAATCGCAAATTTTCCCTCACAACGCATGCCGATGCATATCCTTCCAACCAATCTGCAATCAAAACCCACACAAGTGCAAAACAGCCCCACAAAGCAAACCAGTGTATACATTCAAGCAAATTCGCAATCGAGATTCTTCCATTCGCAGACCACACAAAATGCAGACCGTGAATCAGAATGCTAACCGCCCAAAAGGGCTGGAAAAAATATCCTTGTGCAAACTGACGCTTGATTTTCAAACCGTGAACCGAAATGCAAACCGTCAAAAGGGGGCGCCCCAAAATGCATGCCGATGTATACTCTTACGACAAATTCGCAATCCTGACCTTTTAAATCGCAAATTTTCCCTCACAACGCATGCCGATGCATATC
>JAZQMW010000013.1:0-77300 GCA_045627025.1 Treponema sp.
GGGAAGTTCGTATAGTTCTATAAGTAATTACAAAACATATTCTTTCCCTTATACAACTACAGATGATTGTATCACTTTTAATCCAGAAAATGGTGAATATACTTTCCTAAAGGAATATACTTTATCTAGCGAAAAAAATGGTCCACTTCGTTTAAAAATGGAAGTTTTTGATGGAAGTAATGCAACAACACAAAAAGTTTTTGATGTTTTTTATATAACTTCATTAGCTAAAATTAATGGTCTTAGAACACCTCCTGCAATAAAAGCAAATACACTTTCAGAAAATATAGAACTCTATTTTTATTTTGATGCTTTATCGAAATCTTATGATAATGGACAAGACGGAGGCAATGTTAAAGCTGAGACTTATACGTTTAATATGGGCGCTTTATCAACAAGTGAATATGCAAACGCTGGAGGTAATTTTAATATCCATGTAGATGAAGTGTCATATAGTTATGATAATGCTAATTTTACAAAATGTTCTTTTGATAATGACTATATTCAATCTTTAATAGCTGGTAAAACGGATACATATTATCCGTGTGCAAAAGTTACAATTCCTCGTGATTGTACAAAAAATATGTATGTAAAAGTAAAATATTCTGACATTTTTGGAAATAAAGGGGAAAAACTGCAAACTGTTCCAAAAAATGTAGACGTCATTGATGCAAGTATTAGTAACGGAACATTTAACATCACTCTTTCGGATACTGCAGGGACTACTTCTTATTTGTATTACTCAATAGATAATTCTGATTTGACTACAGTTACATCTTTTTCTGGAAATACCTTTTCTGGGAATGTTTCAAGTTATCTGTATTCCAAAGGTGACGGCGTTTATAATTTTTATGTTTTCCCTTGGGAATATAATGGAAGAACATTTACTGGTGATCAGTATAAATACGACGAAACATTTAGAAATAACATTTTTTCATACCTGGCTACAAGTTTTAGTGAATTTAAATATTTCAAAAATGACAGCAATTCAGTTTTCTATCTAATTCCTATGTCTGGAGCTGTCGGAAGTTCATTTTCGCCGGTTTACGTTGGAACAGGCTCAACAAAACCTGCTTCTACTCTTGTGGCTTCTGATGTTCCATCGACCTTTACATTTACAAAAACTTCCAAT
Organism: Treponema sp.; assembly: GCA_045627025.1. Classification (GTDB taxonomy): domain Bacteria; phylum Spirochaetota; class Spirochaetia; order Treponematales; family Treponemataceae; genus Treponema_D. The sequence goes on from JAZQMW010000013.1 coordinate 1,133, forward strand.
GGCATTAATAGTGCTTCATATTCTGTAAAAGTTGATTATCCGGCAGGTTTTTCTCCAAATAAAAATTGTGTTTATTTATATGAAGTGAATAACATAACAAAATCTGAAAAAACTACGGTTTTGGAAAATCCATTTACTTGCAAAAGCGGCTGTGAATATGAAGTCAAAGTCATTGCAAAAGACAAAAATGGAAATCAGCTTGCATCTAATCCTGTTGCACTGCAAATTCCGACAAATAATATACCTCCGGCCTGGAATTTAACTGCGGAAGGTGTAGTCGATTTTAATCATTTTAACATTACTTCAAGTCCATCTTCCAACAATGCACTGGAATATAATAAAAAAATCTATTATTACATTGACAATAATAAAACTGCAACCTTAGATAATTTTACCACTAAGTCATATACTTCATATTTGGAAGAAGATAAATATTGCATTTATTTTCACGGTGATGACGGTGATTGCATACATTTCCTGGTTAAAGATACATATGGAAATTACACTATAAAAGATATAAATATACAACGACATGATTATAGTTTCCCTTTAGAGTGTACACGAGTTGATTCTTCTAATGTAAAACTCAGTGTTCCGAGTCCATATTCAAACTATACCTATAGGAACTTCTATATGCAAAGTTTATCTAATAATAATGGTGTGTTTAATTGGAGCAATGCAACGGTTGTTACAACAGATTTAATCTGTGACACAAAAGATTATAAATTAGCGACGGCTAGTTATCCTTATTTTATTAGAGTGTCACCAGATTGTTCTTTTGAACTGCCGTATAATACAGTATCTAAAATTATTTATTTCAATCCAAAGGCAATTGCTTCCGGAAAAACAATCAGCCTTAAATCTGTAATTAAAAATGGTGATGAGTATATTATTATTGCAGATGCGCCTGTGTTCGTGCATACATTGACAAGCCCAAACAAATTGCAATCTGTACAGGAATGGGAACGTTATGGTGTTGAAGCAGAAAAAAAATATGGTGACATGGGCACAAGTTTTACTCCATATCCAGGATATACAAGTTATAAGTTCAAGTATTATGCTACTATCGTACACTTTGCAGACGGTGACAGTAAACTTCTGGATGTAAAGGAAAAATAACGTCATGCCTAAAATTGCAATTTCAGGGGTTCCGTAAAACGTGAAGGGTAGGGAAGTATTTTTGATTTAATCCGTATTTCAAACTGATGCAAATGGTAAAAAAAAGACACTCCATTTCGGAGTGCCTGATCTGTGGCTTTTGTTGAAATCTTATGGGAACATCTAAAACAGTTTTTTAGAGATGCCCTTATGAAAGAGTTTCAGTATATGTCCAGTTTGTATGAAAGTGATTTTGCCTGACCGAGGATGTTTACCACCGTTACGGAAAGCACCGTAAGTCCTTTTGTGAGCTGCACTGTCGCTACGAGCTGGTTTTTGTCGTCCGGATAAAGTTTTGTGACGTTATAATCCTTTGAACCTGTCACGCAAAGCCTGCTGTTATTCTGAACAAGTGTGTCGAACGAGATTTCTTCGACTGTAGCTCCGTTTATGCCGACTCTTGTTATGTATGGCACCGCAACATCCTGTTTTGTCCTGTAGACCGTGTATGTTCCTGCCGGCAGTTTTCTTTCCACGAGCAGATTGTGCGAAATGCCGTTTTTGTCATTAAGTGTTATGGTTCCCGTGTCGAGCAGCACTTCTCGTCCTGTTCTTGGCAGAAGAACCCTTGGGTTTACCGATGTCCTGTTTTTTGTGTCAAAAACCTTGAATTCAAGACATGTCTGGCCTTCCTGCCATCCTGAATTCCCGCTTTCTCCAAGAAGCTGTGCTTTTGAAGCTTCGTGTTCCGTGAATATTTTCTGAGGAATGGAATCTTCAGAGAGATTGCCGTATACTGTTGAAAGTGAATCCTTGTGTGCTATTATGACTGCATTTCCAAGTGATGACTCAAACCATCCGAAATCATCGGCATGCTCTGTTATGACGGCTGTGATTTTGCCTTCCGCAGAAGCTTTTACTTCGGCATTATCCTTGAATATGAGGGATGAATTTATTACTTCTCCCCTGAGCTGTCCAAAATATGATGAAAATACGCTTGAATCGGCATTTTTCTGTGGCCAGTCAAACGCCATGAGATAGCCTGCCGTAAAGAATGCTAAAAAAGCAGTTTTTATGATTTTCATGTCCTGTACCTCATTTCCTGTTTATAAGGATGCGTGAAATTTTGTTGTTGCTTCCGACATAAAGCGAATTTGATTTTGTCTGTATGAATGAGCTTTCTGCCTGAAAACTGAAACTTGCAAGCTTGTAGAAATAGTCTTCAAGAACCGTAACCGTGTGCGTGTTTCCGTTTTTGCTCAGTACGAATACAAGTTTTTCATCGTCAAGGAATTCAATCTGGGAGATTTTTCCCTGGATTTTTATCTTCTTTGAGTTTTTGCATTTCCTGAGGTCGACTATTCCAAGTCCATCTGCGTAATTGAAATAGACTGTGTTTGAATCCCTGCTGAATTTTACGAGTGTTTGCCTTGTAAGTTCATTTTCAAGGTATTCGTGATAGATTATTTTTGAGTGGCTGCTGCTTTTTTCTGCAACGACGAATCTTTGTTTGTCCTGCCCTGAAACACATGCAATTTTCTTTCCGTCTGCAGAAATTCCTGCACCGAGAATCATGCCGTATTTGCTTCCGCCCGGGAAAAATTCCTGGTCGATTTTGCCGTTTTTGTCAAATGACACTATTGTGCCGTCCGCATATCCTACGACAGTTCCGTTTTCCTCAGCCGCAAATGCGGTTATTGGTGAATAGTTTTCGTATTCCCATTCAAAATTTCCATCTTTCGTGTATTTGCAGAATGAGTTTCCTCCAGGCTGCATGATGAATATCCTGTCATCTGAAAAAAATGGAAAGCCCGGCTTTTTGATGTCGAAAAGTTTTTCGTTGTTTACGGAATATACCGTTGTATCCGTGTTTCCGGAGCCGTACAGCGTGTAGAAATTCTTTGAAATTGAAGATTTGAATGGAAATGATACTGAAGAATAGACTTTTCCGTCTTCCGTAAAATAACCAAGGTTTTGTGAAAGCTTGTACGGGATGAGTTCCTGGCCATCTTCTATGTTTGTGTGTATTCTTGAAATGTCTACTGTCCATTCTGGCGTGAAGTTTATCTCATTTTTCATTGGCCTGACGGATAGTATGAAGTATACGACACAAAAAATTATCAAGATAGGCGTAAGCCTGTTGTTTTTTGATTTATTTAAGTTCATGGTCTTGATATTATATAGAAGAATGAAATTAATTTCAATTATCGATACGTGATGATTGTCAAAAACTGTTTTTTTGTCTGGCTCTGATGTTAACTGCAATTGATAATGCGTGTGATATGTGATACAATTGGACGATAATGACAGTTTGCAAGAAACTGTTTGGATAATGAATCTGTTCCAAAAAGGGCAAATTCAAAAAGATTTTTAGTCGTTACAAGCCGGTAGCGATATAAGGAGCATTGTATGGCAGAAAAGACAGTTGACCACTCATGCACATTGGACAAAATCATTTCATTGTGCAAGCGCCGTGGATTTGTTTATCAGGCATCTGAGATTTATGGCGGTATGGCAGGCGCATGGGATTATGGTCCTCTTGGTGTAGAGTTCAAGCGTAATATACAGAATGAATGGTGGCATTACATGACACAGCTTCATGATGATGTTGTGGGACTTGATTCCGCAATTTTCCAGCATCATACAACATGGGAAGCTTCAGGTCACGTCGGACACTTCTCGGATCCGATGGTTGACTGTACAGAATGTAAGGCACGCTATCGCGCAGATACAATCATTGAAGAATATTTTGACAAGACAGGAAAGACACCTGAAAAACCTGTTGATACATGGACTCACGAAGAGATGAAGGCTTTCATTGACGCCAACATGAAATGCCCGGGATGTGGCAGCGAGCATAAGTGGACTGATGTCCGCGAATTCAACCTCATGTTCAAGACTTACCAGGGACCTGTTTCCGATGCAACTCATCTTGTATATCTCCGCCCTGAGACATGCCAGGGTATTTTTACAGATTTCAAGTCAATCGTGCAGTCAAACCGCATGAAGGTGCCTTTTGGTGTTGCACAGGTTGGAAAATCATTCCGCAATGAAATCATTTTCAAAAACTTTATTTTCCGTACATGTGAGTTCGAGCAGATGGAAATGGAATATTTCTGCAAGCCTGGTACTGAAGACGAGACTTTCGAACGCTGGAGAAAAGACCGTTGGAATTTCTATTTGAAGTATGGTATTCCTGAAAAACAGCTTAAGTGGCATCACCATGACAAGCTTGCCCACTATGCAAAGGATGCTTATGACATTACATACAACTATCCTATCGGTTTCGAGGAAATTGAGGGAATCCATTCAAGAACTGACTTTGACCTTTCTCAGCATGAAAAGTATTCAAAGAAAGACATGCACTATATTGACCAGGAAAACGGCAATGAGCGCTATGTTCCTTATGTAATTGAAACTTCTGCAGGTCTTAACCGCAACTTCCTCATGTTCCTTTGCGAAGCTTATGAAGAGCAGAATGTAGGCACTGACGGAAAAGAAGATTACAGAACTGTTCTCCATCTTCATCCAAAGCTTGCACCTATTACTGTAGCTGTTCTTCCTCTCATGAAAAAGGATGGACTTGCAGAAAAGGCAAAGGAAATCCAGAACCTTCTCAAGGAAGACTATGTTACTGACTACGACCAGAGCGGTACTGTCGGAAAACGATATCGAAGGCAGGATGAAGTAGGTACTCCTTTCTGTGTTACTGTTGACTACGATACCCTTGACAAAGATAGTGCAAATTTCAACACTGTTACTGTCAGAAACAGGGATACAATGGAGCAGGAGAGGGTAAATCTTGATGACCTCGTTGATTACATCAACAAGGCAATAAGAAACTACAAGCCTATTGAAAGATAAAAAAAAAGAATGCAGGCATGGGGTTGCCCTTGCTTGCATGCGTCTTTTATCTTTTCTTTATTTTAAGCCTTAAATGCTTTTTTGCTGCAATTTTTTTATTGCATTTTTGGCACTGGTGCTGAACTTTTTTGGAGCCATTGAAACTTGGACTATATTTCACTTGGAAAGACAAAACTTCTCATAAGCAAGACTGCTTTTGGGGCCGAAAGCCTTAACTGCAAGGAAATCAATTCTTATGGTGATGAAGCCATATCAAAGGTTTGTGCGATAGTCCATCAGGCATATTCCGGTGGCATTAATTTTTTTGATACAAGCCATTCATGTGCAGAATGTGAAAAACGTCTTGGAACTGCCCTTAAGGGAATAAGGCAGAATGTGTTTCTTGCAACAAAAACTACTGCAAAAAATCTTTGCGATTTCAGGTCTGATTTGGATTCGAGCCTTGAAAACCTTCATACCAAGATGATAGACCTTTACCAGCTTGAAAATCCTTCTTTCATTCCCCGACCAAATGGAGCTGACGGCATCTATAATGAACTTTTGACTTTGCGAGACAAGCGCATAATAAAGCATTTTGGAATTGCTACGACTGATCTTGATCTTGCGCGTGAAGCCATTCATAGTGATTTGTTCGAGGTGGTTCAGTTTCCTTTCAACATGATTTCCACGGAAGAGACTCTGGAACTTGTGAAGATGTGTGATGAAAACGATACCGGATGCATTGCCATGCAGCCTCTGAATGGTGGATTGATTACGGATGTATCTCTTGCCCTGGGATTTTTTCAGCTTTATGAAAATGTAGTTCCCGTTTTTGGTGTGCATACTCAGGAAGAACTCAAGCAGATACAATATTTTAATGACCATCCGCCAGTTTTGGATTTTGATTTTCTTTCTGAAATCGAAAAAACTAGGGCATTTTTCAATTAAGGAAAATTCCAAAAATTGCAGTTTTCAGGAATGACTTCAAATAAAGACTTCAAAAAAAACTGCTTTTGAAATCATTTACCGCCAATTGAAGCTTTTAGGTCTTTTGTTTCCTGTTCTGTCATAACTCTCATGATTTTCAAATTTGTGTCGTTTGTCAAAACTTTTTTCGGTGTTCCGTCTGGATTGACACTTCCAACTATCTGAATGATAGGATTTTTTGGATTGTCCGGACGAACATCAACAACCTGACCGACTTTTCCATTTGAAAGAAATACGTATGCGCCGATTGGATACAGTGAAAGGCTGTATAGAAGCGACTTGACTATCACGTCGTCATAAAGGCTTTTTTCATTTCTCAGAAGTTCAACCATGCCTTCATAAGTGGTTTTTGCAGACTTGAATTCCCTTGGAGCCGTAATTGCCTCAAATGAACATGCAATGCCAATTATCTTTGCATAAAGCGATATCTTGTCGCCTGTAAGACACCTTGGATATCCTGCACCGGTTTCCCTTTCGTGGTGCTCAAGAACTCCAAGCTGCACCGTCAGCGGAAATCCTGCTTCCTTTATGATGTTGTAGCCTATGATTGTATGCGTCATGAGCTGTGCTCTTTCTGAATTGTTCAGCGGCCTTGATGACATGTAAAGCTGTGGAGGAAGCCTTATCTGTCCTATTTCGTGAAGTATGCTCGTAACTCCAAGTTCCACGATTTTGTCAGAAGGCATCCTGAGCTGCAGTCCAATGACGATGGAAAGCACGGTTGTCCTCATGCTGTGGCTTATTATGTAGTTTTTGTTTCTGATTTCATAGCTTGGAGATATTCTCAATATGTATTTTTTGTTTTCACGTATGTAGTTTACAAGCTCTAAAACTTTTCCATTCAATTCCGGGATGTTGAAAGTTTTTTGGGTCGCATATTTTGTATATATCTGGTTGATGTATTCCATGAAGCTTTCGTATACTTTTCTGGAATCTGCAATCCTTGCGTTTTCCTCGGCAAGCGTAATTTCTTCATTTACAGGCTTTTTTGATATGGCGGCCTTTATGTCTATGGAAGGTTTTTTGCTTTCTATATATGATGCAAGCGATGTGTGTGCCTGCTTTGTCGTATTCTTCAAGGAGTCTGAAACAGAACCGTTTTTGCCTGATGAGCTTGATTCTGTAAATTCTGAAATGTCGACTGATTCCGTCGTCTTGAATTTTTCCGGTACAATTCTTGCGTCAGATTTGCTTCCTGCATCTTCTGAAAAATCTGAAAGGTCAACATCTTCCGTCTTGTTAAGCTCAACAGTCTTTTTGGCATCTTTTGGTTCTGCCGTAACTTTTGTGGATACAAAATCCAATTCGGTTTGAAGCTCACGAAAATTCCATTTTACAAGCAGTTTCATATGTGTTGGCGTAAAGCGACACGGTGGCAATATGACCCAAAAGAGATCATCAATCATTACTTCTGAACGAGCACGAGTATCTTGTTTTATATCATTAATGCTTAAAGTCATCATACACAAAACCTTTAAATTTTATCGGAAGAAAATACCGAAAAGCTTAGTCCATTCTCGTAAAACAAAATTGTCCTGGAGAACATGCTGCGTTCAAAAACACAATCGGTTCCAATTCCTTGCTGCATCAAAATGAAATCAATGTGCTTTTTGGTGCAGGATGGCATTTTCTTTCATTGGCTCCAAAAGTTGCGATTTTCAGAACCAACCATATGTACCTATATAAATGATAACATATTTTATTGATTTAGTCTTATAAAATTTAATTAACTTGTCTTTTTTTATAAGAAAAATGATGAAATGGCGAAAAATCTGTGTTTGGTGCGCATTAAGTTTTTTTGCATTTAAAAAAAGAAAAGGTTGGAAGTTTAATTCCGACCTTTTTCATGGAGCTTGCACCACATGTTTTGGATGCCTGCTCGTCAATGTATACGGGCGTCTGGATGTCCTCTTTTTAAGAACCGCCCGTATATAATGACCTTTACACATTTATTTTATCGGATGTGTGCTGAAAAACTTTAGGTGAATTTCTGCTTTTGGATTTGAAAGAGTTGCCTGTATTCGTTTTGCATCGGGCATGCTTAAACTGTATTTTTTTAGAGATGCCTGGATGTTTGCTTGAAGAATTTTTTCTTGAGTCATTTTTTTTTGGGGGGAGGGAATGCAAATTTTAATTGGCTTGGTGGAGAAGATGCTGAGTCTTGGCTTTCTATTTGCCGTTTTCAAGGCTTTCACATATTTCGTCAAGAGGCACTATCTCATATCCAAGGCTTAGGATTGTGGAAATAAGCAGGTCGAGTTTTTCGTAGAGATAGTCGTTTCTTGTTCCGCTGCCTTTTCCGACGTTTATCGGAATTATCATTTTGTCATGCAGTGAAACTGACAGGTTGTCGACTATTTCGTTTGCGTTTCTGTATTTTTTTTCTGTTGCAAGGCATTCTTCGTATGATACCGAGTCATTTACGTCAATTGAAGCGTTTATGTATTTGTATTCGGCTTCCTTGCCTGCATTTTTCATCATTCTGTTGGCTTTGTAGAACGGAGCGTGCCATTTTAATGAAAGTTCCCTGCCCGTAACGTTGAAAAAAGTATCTTCATTTCTTGCAAGTCCTCTTTTTATGAAATTTGAGTCAACTATGAATTCTTCGTTCATTAAATTTGAAGAGCTGTAGAACATTGATGCGCATTCGTTGCCTGAAAGTGAAATTTGCCTTGTTTTTTGCGGGTAGCGCTTTATGAATTCACCGTTTATGAAAAAAGTTGACTTTATGCCGAATTTGTTGAGTGTGTAGAGTATTTCCGCAACACCGTCAGATGTTTCGAGTGCGTCGAATATGAGGCTCAATCTTTTTTTTGGGGCGCTTTTTTTCTCTGAATTCTTTATCACTGTGTATGTGATTGCATTTTCCGATAGTGTCCTCACGTTTATGGTGTTCAGGAAATCCTTGTTTTCGCATGGAGCTTCGTAAACCCTGAAATGTCCGTTTTTGGTTTCCGGGTTGCTTTTTGCATCATGTTTTTTTGACGGAATCCAAAAATTCTTTTCAGAATTGAATTCGTAATTTTTATTTCCTATTGATGCCATGACTTTCCCTTCGTGCCAGTAAAAATTGTCGGCGCTTGAAACGTAGAGAAATGATGATTTTCCATCCATGTTATATTGGATGATTGTTTTGGTGCCGCCTGCGACAAATGTGTCGTTGCTTGTCCATGTTGCCGCTTGTATTTTCTCATTGGAATTTATGGATTTCAGTTTTGATTTTTTTAGGTCGTATACGCAAACTGTGTTTTCATTGCTGAAGATAACCTTGTTGCGGTCAGGCGATATTACAGGTTCTATGGAATCTGTTCCAGAAAAGACTTCTTTTATCGTTTCTCCAAGCTCTATGCCGTGTATCCGAATCTTGTCTTCGGCTTCTGATATTGTTGAAATGCAGAGTACCGGATTGTTTTTTTCTGTCCAGAAAGTGTCGGTGGACAGAGTGATTTCACTGTTTGTCCTGAGTGAAAAGTTGCATACGGTTTTCATGTATCCGAGATCTTCTGATTTTGCCGTTGAATATAGTGTCGCTATGTTGTTGTCTGTGGCAGTTATTATTTTCTTGCCGTCATTGCTTGCCCAGAATTGATTTCTGCTTGCGTTGAATGGAGTTGTCAGTTTTGCGATTATTTCTCCGTTTCCGAGCAAGGGTGCATAAAGTCCCCTTGTGTAAAGTTCATTTTGCCTGATTCTGTATATTATGTCGTTCTTTATGTAGATGATGTTCCCTGATGATGTCCACTGGACGCTTTTTATCGTTCCTTCTCCGATTTTTCTGTAATTTTCTTCAATCTGGATGTTTTTTACAATTGCGTCCGGCGATGCAAAATATACGTTTCCGTTGTTTGGGTAGAGAAAATACTTGCTGTCATATGACCATTTTACGTTTACCTTTTTATAGTCAAAAGGAAGTTTTTGCGCAATGATGTATTCTTTTGATGTATTCAAATCCGTGAATACAAGATATCCTTCCGTATTTTTTGTTCTCTTTACGCGAAGTTCCCATTTTCCGTCGGGGCTTATTGAAACCGGTGGAAGGTATGTGTAGCCTGACGGTATGTCTTCTTTGAGTGAAGTCCATGCAAGTGTGTGCTTGCTCAAGTCGTATCTGGCTTCTCCGAATCTGTTTCTTATCCTGAGGAATTTGCCGTTTTGTATCATTTCCATTTTTTCCGGGAAGCAGGAAATTAATTCAGGTCCTTTTTCAGTCTTTGCGTCAAGAAGCTTAGCCTTGAAAATGCTTTTATATGACGGGACGCCTGGAATTTCATGAAACGAAGAAAACAGAAGTTCATTTTCATCATTGATTCTCAAATCGCCAAAACTGACATGAGAAAACATGGGCTGCATGCATGATGCAATCAGAAATGCTGATAAAGCTTTTGTCTTTTTCATTTTTATACCTTTTGAATCCTCATAGATGGCCTTGAAAATCTGGTTCTTCAAGATGTTTCATCCCAAAGCCCGATTTGATGCCGATGCTGCATCTTCACGCAAATTCTGAAGCCTGTTTTGCAAAGACTCCATGAATGTACGTTTCCAATCGCCTATTTCAATACGGTCATTGGATCAACAAGTTTTGAATTTTTGTAAACTGAAAAATGCAAATGTGCGCCTGTCGAATAACCTGTATTTCCTACAAGACCAATCCTCGTCTGCTGGTCTACCACGTCGCCTTTTTTTATGAGTACCTTGCTTAAGTGTGCGTAAAGCGTCTGATAGCCATCCGCATGCTTCAATATGATGTAATTTCCATAAATCGGAGATGAGCCTGTGAAGCTTACTTTTCCGCCTGTTGATGCAAAAACAGGAGTTCCTGTCGGACATGCAAAATCAACTCCCGTATGGCTTGATTGTACGCCTGATATCGGATCTTTTCTTGGTCCGAAAGGTGATGAGATTATGGCTCTTGTTTTTATCGGCTTTACGAAAATTTCACCCATTTTCCTCTGCAAATCATAAGATGAAAGTTTTGCGCCCGGTATGAAAATCTTTTGTCCTTCCGTGATTTCTTTTGTAGTCAAGTCGTTTGTGTCCAGAATTTCTTCAAGCCTTACATTGTATTTTTCCGCAATTCCTTCAATCGTGTCCCTTGAGGATACTTCATGATACATTCCGTCAATTGATGGAATTGTGAGTTTTTGACCTACGTGAAGAGATCGTGCGTTGTTTACTCCATTGATTGCGATTATCGTTGATATGTTTGAAAGACCGAATTTCTGGCTTATGCTGCTTATCGTGTCGCCGTTTTTTACGGTATAGTCCTGGAAGCTTATGATTTTCTTGTAAAGGCTTCCTTTTTCAACCTGTTCTCCGTTTTCCGTGTGAACGTTTCCGTCTGCATCAAAATATGTAACACTGTCAAAGGCATATTCTTCCATGGCCATGTCAATGTATTCCTGCTGCGTAAAAAGGTTGTCGCGCAAATCTACTTTTCTTGCGAAACTGTCATTGTATGTTATGAGTTTTTGTATGCCGAATGGTGCCGCTATAAAAAGGCCCAGTATGGGAACAAGTCTTGCGTATTGCAGTACGGATTTTATTTCCCTTTCAATGTAAAGTACACGGCCGCTTGCTTTTGAAATGCAGTCTTTAAGTACTGACGAATGCCTGACTTTTTCAGGATTTGGGTCATAGTAAGAACCATATGTCTGGAAATGCTGAAGTGCAGGGGACTTCTGCTTGAAAAGAGAATGAGGCTTTGATGTAGAAAAACTGGAAGTATCCAGACAATTGATGATTTCCATAAAATGATTATCGGAAAAAAAACAAGTGTGTTTAGGGCATCTCTAAAAATACTTTTGCATGGGCTGCTGCATGCGGGAATGGTTTCCCTGTCTGAAAATCTGCCTTATATTTTGTGCCTTAAATGTCGAAAATATCATATGGCCTCATTGAATAGAAGAAATTTTGTTACTTGCATTGCAATTGGTTTTTTTGTCGGAATCCTGCTTAAGCTTTTTGCTTTTGACATTCTGACGGTTAAGGGAACTTCAATGGAACCTGCCTTGCATGACGGAGAAAAAATTCTTGTAAACAAGCTTGCGTATGGATTGCAGATGCCTTTTTCATCAAGGCTGCTTTTTAGCTGGAATCCGCCGCGGCCAAATGATGTCATTGTTTATCTTTTGGATGATAATTATGTCGTGAAGCGATGTGCCGGAACTGGAGGAATGAAACTTGAATATGCATCCGATTCACGATATGATGTTGAAGTTGGCGGCAGGCATATACCTTTGACGAAAATTCAGTATCATCTTCTTGAAAAAAACGAAATTGTTCCTTTCGGTACTGTTTTTGCTGTTGGGGATAACGTTGAAAAGTCAATTGATTCCAGAGCCTACGGATTTGTTGATGTGAAAAATATTTTGGGCAGGGTTGTTCTTAGATGAGTGATTTTATAAAAAGATGGCGGGCATTGGTTGTTGTCATTCCGTGTCTGCTTCTTCTGATTTTTATATATTCGAATTTTGTGCAGTTGGCTTTTGGTCCGAAAAAAAGCATTTCCAAGCTTCAGACTGCCGTGGAAAGGGGATCCATTGTTGACAGAAACGGAAAACCTCTTGCCGTTCAGACGAGTTTCTACCATTTTGTCGTAACTCCAAAGCTCATAAAATCTCCTGAAGAATTTGCAGAACTTGTCGCATCTCCTTTGGGAGCGGAACCTTCTGAAGTTTATGAAAAAATAGAATCGAACAGGACATCAAGTTTCATTTACCTCAAGAAAAAAATTTCCCAGGAACAGTATGACGAATTGATAAAAATCATTGACGAGAATAATTTTTACAATTTTTGCAGATTTGACAAGATACCTGGCCGACTTTATCCTGAAAACAGCCTTGCAAGCCAGCTTATTGGTTACATGGGAGATGACGGTGTCGGACTTTCAGGCATTGAGTATTCAAAGCAAAGTGTCCTTTCGCCTGATTTGATGCCTTCTGATAGCGGAACGATTCATGGAAACAATGTTCATCTCACGATAGATGCCGCACTTCAATATAAGCTTGAGAAGATTGCGCAAAAGGCAATGGAAGATACCAAGGCCGAATGTTTCATGCTTATAGCGTCTGATGTAAAGACCGGAGAGATTTTGTCATACATAAGCCTGCCTTCCCTTAACCTGAACCGCTATACAAGTGGTTCCAAGGAGCAGATGATAGACAGGCCTTCCGTTACTGCATATGAACCGGGAAGTGTTTTCAAGATTTTTTCGGTGGCTACGTTTCTTGATTCAAAATCGATTACCGTTGATGACAGTTTTCTTTGTGACGGAATATATTCCAGAAAGACGAATCTTGGCGAAACGATAAAAATCACGTGTCTTGACCATCATGGATGGCTTAATGCCCGTACTGCGCTTAAATATTCATGCAATGATGCCCTTGCACAGATGAGTGAGAAAATCGATACTTCGGAGTTCCTTGCATACATTAGGAAATTCGGTTTTGGCGAGCGGACTGGAGTGGAACTTCCGTCGGAAACCCGAGGATCTGTAAAAGACCCTTCGGACAGGTTTTGGTCTGCAAGAAGCAAGCCGACAATTTCAATCGGTCAGGAAATTTCTGTAAGTGCGCTTCAGATGGTTCAGGCTGCGTCTGCAATTGCCAACAGGGGCGTTATTGTAAAGCCTACGTTCATTCACAGCATTACGGACATAGACGGCAATGTAAAATATCGTCATGAGCCTGATTATGGAGACAGGGTCTTGAGGAGTTCTACCGCAAATTATCTTTTGAGCTGCATGGAAACAACTGCCCAAAGCGGTACCGGAACAAAAGCGTCTTTGCGAGACATTTCCATTGGCGTAAAGACCGGAACTGCACAAATGGCTGACCTTGAAACAGGCGGTTACAGTACGACAGACTTTCTTTCAAACTGCATGGCAATATTTCCTGTAGAAAATCCGCAGATAATCCTTTATATCGTAATTGAAAAGGCAAAAGGCGAGACTTACGCCGGAAGAATTGTCGCACCTGTCATAGCCCTTGCCGCTGATGAGATAATAGACCATCTTGGACTTACCAGGGATGGAGCCAAAAGTCTTGAACATAACGGAAGGGTTACCATAAAGGAACGTCCTCCTATAAAAATAAATAAGACCGTTCCAAACTTTATTGGAAAATCAAAAAGAGACATATTACCTCTGTTTGATAAAAAAGACATAGAGGTTTTGATTGAGGGTGAGGGCTGGGTTGTAAGGCAGAATCCTGCACCTGGAACTGAGATTACGGAGAATATGAAAATTGAACTCTATCTTGAATAAAAACATGTCTCTTTTCAAGGAACGTTTTCCAAAACTTGACGGACTTCTTGAAGAAAAAAAATGCAATGCGATGGAAATATTTGAGGCAAAAAACGGACAGCTTACTGCCAAAGACGGAAACATCATGCTTCATTCAAAATATAATCCAGAAAAGGAAGCTTTTGCTTTCATCAAGGATTTTGACGGAATGAAATATGATACTGCCGTTTTTCTTGGAGCAGGACTTGGGTATGCCGTAATTGAGTTTGCAAAAAAAAATCCAAATGCATCTTTGATTCTCGTGGAAAAAGATTCTGCAAGATTTTTTACAGCCTTGTCATGCTTGGACTGGAGTGATGTTTTTCTTCATGAAAAGCTTGTTGTTGCGCTTGATACGCCCCTCGATGTGCTTGAAGGCATGTTTTCGTCAATTCGAGCCGATAAAACTTTCGTGTTCAGGAATAAAAGCCATTCTGCATATGATGACGGATATTTTTCTTCCGTTGAAAAGATCATCCTGAAATCAAGGCGCAAGGATGACGTGAATACAAATACCCTTGAAAAATTTTCAAAGCTCTGGCTTTCAAACAGCTGCAGGAATCTGAACTATCTCGGTTCCCTCCAGGGAATCCAGAAATATTTCTGCAGGGGAAAGAATCTTCCCTTTACAGTAATTGCCGCAGGTCCGAGTCTTGAGAAAATTCTTCCATATCTTTCGGAAATTAAAAAAAGGTCGGTTTTAGTTTGTGTTGATACAGCCCTTCATGCATGCCTTCGCCATGATGTTGAGCCTGATTTCATAATTCTTGGCGATCCTCAGTTTTATTGCGCAAAGCATCTTGATTTTCTTTCATCGCCATCATCAATTCTTCTTACGGAAATAGCATCGTATCCTTCTGTATTTCGATTTAACTGCAAGAGAAAAGAACTTTTTTCTTCTATGTTTCCCATAGGACGGTATTTTGAAAAAATAATGGGTGCAAAGGGGCTTTTGCAGGCAGGTGGAAGCATTTCTACGACAGCATGGGATTTTGCTCGTTTTTGTGGATCTGAAAAGATTTTCATTGCCGGCATGGATTTAGGCTTTCCCGGTAATGAAACCCATATTCGGGGCTCTCAGTTTGAACAGAAAGTGTTTGCGGAAAGCACAAGAATTTGTTCCATTGAGAATTCAAATCTACAATCCCTGTACGGAGCATCTCCATATTTTTCAACTGATTATAATGGAAAAAAAATCCTTACGGACAAAAAGATGGATCTTTTCAAATGGTGGTTTGAGGTGCAGTGCAGGAAAGCTGATGCAATGAATGCCAAAACATTCACCCTTACGCCTGAAAGTCAGAAGATAGATGGAATTTCATACATGTGCATGGAAGATTTTATGAAGCTTGAAAATGTCTTGGAAAGGAAAAAAAAATTTTTTGATGCAACTTGCTCTTTGCCTGAAATTGCTGAAAAGGATTTTTTGCTTTTAAAGAAGAATTTTTTTGACGGACTCAAGGAACTTGGCATTCTTGCAAAAAAGGGTGTGAAACTCTGCAATGATGGCCTTGCAGACCGCGTGAAACTTCCTCAAATTGTGCAGAAGCTTGACGAGCTTGACCGCATGATTCTTAATTCTGCATTTAAGGATGTAACGTCGCTTGTTTTTCCCACACAAAGGCAGCTTGAACTTCTTGCAAAGGATATTCCAAATGTTTCCCAGTCTGACAGGCAGATATATTCGCTTCGGTATTCAAAGATTGTATATCAGGAACTTTTCAAATCTGTTTTAAGATATGAAAAATTCATTTAAGAGGCTCTGAAACCTGCATCTTGAAAATTTTTCTTAAAAAAATATTGAAACAAGTAGTTGGACAAATGTTCCAAGATGCATGGCATGCAAGTTTTTCTTATTTTTTCAGGTTCATTTTTGATGAAAGCTTGAATACGAGTTTTGCCCACTGGATTTTTATGAACGAGTTTTCTTTTTCAACATCTTCCACGGCTACAAGCGGAATTTTGCAAAGCACCTGGTCGCCCACCATGTAGGAAAGGGAGCCGAGTTTTTCTCCGAATTTTATGCCGCCATAAATGCATGCAGGCAATTCTTCCTTTATTGTCACGCTGTCTGCTGTTTCTCTTGTCGTATTTCCGTATATGAATGGAACTGTGAATTCTTCCCTGTATGCAGGCATTATTTTTACCGAGCGTTTTTTTCCGCCTGCAATTCCTATTGTATATGAATGTTCTCCGTTGATGATGTTTTTATAGGATGCAAATTTGCTGAATGCAAATTCCATGAGCCTTGTTCCGTCCAAAACACGATATTTGTTTCCTTCTGCCGTTGTTTTTCCTGGACCTCGCATTGTGACTGACAAAAATCTCTGTCCGTTTCTTGATGCCGTGAGTGCCAGATTGAAGCCGCTTTCGTTTATGTATCCTGTTTTGAGTCCGTCACATCCTTCAAGTTTTCCTATGAGCTTGTTTGTGTTGAACTGGGTGATGGTATCATTTACATCTTCTTTTACGGGAGAAGACGGAAGGTTGTGTTTCTTTGGATACTGAAGCATTTTCACCTGATGGAATTCCTTGAGCGATTCAGGAAATTTCTGAAGGTATATTCTGCAGAACTTGACGAAATCCCTTGCCGTGGTCACGTTTTTTTCGCTGTATCCTGACGATTCCACAAAATGCGTGTTTTTAAGCCCAAGATTTGCAACCACACCGTTCATTCGGTCTACAAAAGTCAGCATGTCTCCAGTAATGTAGTTTGCAACAGCAATTGATGCGTCATTTCCAGATGCTATTGCAAGCCCAAGAAGAAGTTCCCTTAGCGTGACAATCTGGTTTTCTCCGAGATACATTCTGGATGCATCGTTTGGAAGATTTCTTGACCAGCTTGCGCTTGGAAGTGGCACTACGTCATCAAGTGAAAATTTTCCCGATGCAATTTCCTCAAATACGACATACATCTCTACAAGTTTTGTCATTGATGCGGGAGGAATCAGAAGGTCTGGATTTTTTTCATATAGTATGTTTCCTGTGTCAAAATCTATCAGGATTGCGCTTACCGCATGAATGTCAAGTTTTGCGCTTATCGTCTTGTATGGCAGTTCGCTGATGATTTTTTTCCTTTCCGGAAATTTTTCGTCAAGACAGCATCTTATGTTCTTTGCTTCACCTGTGCTGCAGTCAGGAAGCCTGTTTGGGTTTTGCAGCTTGTATGCGGCATGAAAAAGCATGACTGAAAATGATATTGCCAAAAGAACAATGAATGTTGCTGAATATTTTACGACCTTTTTTAAGCTTTTCATTCTAGATTCTTGCACTCCTGTTTCTTAAAATGAAATCTGCAACAGTAATGGCTGCCATTGATTCGACGACAGGTACGATTCTCGGACAAAGGCACACGTCATGCCTTCCTTCAATCATGATTTCACATTCGTTTCCATTAATGTCTACTGTATCCTGATTGAGGTATATGCTTGGCACGGGCTTTACCGCCAGACGGAAAACAATGTCGTCACCTCGGGAAATTCCTCCAAGAATTCCGCCTGCATTGTTCGTACGGAACAAAAATCCTTCTTTCATGGAATCGTTGTTCTGGCTTCCTGAAAAATCCGCACATTCAAATCCTGCTCCAAACTCTATTCCCTTTATGGCGCCTATTGAAAGCATTGCGTGTGCGAGAACTGCATCAAGCTTGTCGAATACAGGCTCTCCAAGACCTGCATTTGCGCCTTTTATCACGCATTCAACAATACCGCCGCATGAATCTCCTTTTTTCCTGAATTCTGCAATCTTTTCTTCCATCTCGAATGCCGCATTTTTATCCGGGGAGCGCATTGTGTTTTTTTCTATTTCATCATAATCAATGACCCTTGATGTTATCCCGGCGGCTTTTTTTGTATATGCAGTCACATTTATTCCAAATGATTTGAGCATCATCTTTGCCACAGCTCCACCTGCGACACGGGCACAAGTTTCCCTTCCGCTTGTCCTTCCTCCACCCCTGTAATCCCTGTTTTCGTATTTTTTGAAAAAAGTGTAGTCGGCATGACCTGGTCTGAAAACATCCTTGAGGCTGTCATAGTCTTTTGAGTGCTGGTTTGTGTTTCTTATTTCAATTGCAATAGGGCATCCTGTTGTCTTTCCGCCAAATACTCCGCTCAACACTTCCGCACTGTCGCTTTCTTTTCTGGATGTGGATGACGCTCCTTTGGCTCCGGGTTTTCTCCTGTCCATCTCGTGCTGAAGAAAGTCAGCATCAAAATCAATTCCCGCAGGACATCCGTCTATTATGCATCCAAGTGCAGTTCCGTGACTTTCACCGAATGTCGTTATCTTAAAAATTTCTCCAAATGTATTTCCAGACATAATGTGATATTCTATCGCAATTTTCCCATTAACTCAACACGGCTGTGAACATCAAGTTTCTTGAAAATCTTTTTGTTGTGGCTTGCGACTGTTTGTGGTGAAATGTTCAGCATCGACGCAATTTCCTTGTCGGTTTTACCATCCGCAATGAGGTTTGCAATTTCAAGTTCCCGTTTCGAAAGCTCAAAGTTCTTTTCATCTATTGAAGTCTGCTTCTTTTCTTCTGCAGGCTGCTCCTGAACTTTTTTGCCGATTATTACCTCTGTTTCTGAAATTTTATTTTTTTCGTCATTGGAATTTTCTGGCGTCTTTTTTTCATCCATGGTGTTGAAAATGCTTTTTGCAAATACATCTTCGGGTTCTGAAAGTGTTTTCGTTATGATGTTTGTACTCTGCTTTGTTTCTGAATTTCGCTCAAATCTCAGTTTCAGCGTAAATCTGAATCCGCCTTCTATGTCGTCAATGTAGAAATTTCCCTTGTAAACTTCAATCAGTGTCGTGATGAAATAGAATATGTTACCATCCTTGTTTTCATGCAGTGCGTTTTCAACTTCATCCACACTTTTGAACAATGCCTTGTTGCTTATGGAGAGAAGGAATTTGTCCTTTACGTTTTCAATGTGTATGGAAATTTTGGTTCTTTTTTCGGACGTGTTGAATACTGATACCAGGAAGCTTACGAAAATGAGTTCAAGAACTTTTGGATCTGCGTATGCGACATAGTTTTTTTCAAGATTGTTTTTTACTGAAAATTGGTTTTCATTTTTAAGTGCGTGGAATTTTGCTATTTTAAGGCAGCTTTGAAAGAAATCGTTTATGAGTATGGAATTGTCCCTTGCGTTTATTTCCTTATCCTTGACGTTTAATGATGAAAGGGTTGATGAAATTTTCGAAGAATTGATTTTTATGAGTTCAAGATATTCCTGATGGTCAGGATTGAAGTCGATTTTTTCAAGTATGCATGCCGTGTTCATGTTCAAGTCTGCGGTTCTTGAAAGTGACATTATGACTTTTTTTTCTATGTTGTATTCGTCCATCATGTGCCTGTTTGTTTCTACGAGGTCTTCGTATAGATTCGTGATGTTCGTGAATTTCCTGTTGAATCTTTTGCCCACGAAGAATAGGGAAGGAACCGATATGAGGATTGAAACGATGAGCAGCTGCAGATAGTTTTCTGTCATGACCGTATGTGTCCTGAAAAGCAATAACATCCTGACATATATGTTGTAAAGTATTACGATTCCCCATGATGCCGTAATTACTTTTGCCGAAAAACTGATTTTCCTGTAGTTGTAGGCAATGCTTGCGGTGAGAATCAGGTCTGAAATGCATGAAATTACTATGAACGTAATGAAATTTGCAGAATGTGACGCTATCATGCACGTGAGAATCAATACGGCGCCCGTGAATTCAAATATGAGGGGCATTATCTTGATGAATGATTGGTGTTTGTTTTCTTCCTTTAATAATGAATATACGGAAAGCGTAAAGAAAATCGTCATTATTCCATAAAATATGTTCATGAATCTTGCGGAAAGTGGAATTGAAGACAGTTTGTTCCAGAAAAAGGCATTTCCTATGCCGCTTACATGAAGATACATTATTATTTGCACTATTGATGTCAATGCTATGAAAAGATTTGTTTTTTCCTTGTTGAATAATGCGACTATCAGGAGGATGCATATTATGACTGCGGAAAGACCGAGCAGTATTCCGAAAGAAAAAAGGTTTTTGCTGTTTGTCTGAAAAAATTCCTGCTCCGGTATGATGCCTATGTCCAGTGCTTCCTTGAAAAATGTTGATGTCCGAATCCTTATCGTGTATTGGGCATCTGAATTGTCTTTTAGTTTCAGCGGAATGAAGCATTTCCAGCTTGTCATGGAATTTGAGGAATTGTCGACGCATTTGCCGGTTCTGCCGATGAATTGCCAGAATGAGCCTGTTTTGATGTAGGCTTCTGCAAAATTCAGGAATTCGTTTCCGAACGTTATGAGGCAGAAGTCACTTCTTTGCACCCTGAATGTGATTTCAATCCACATTGTTCCTTCATAAAAGCCCGGAAAATATGGAAGTGACGCTTTTTGGAACATGTCCGGGTTTAAGTGCTGGCATTTTTGTATGCCTGTTCTGTCGTTGTATGATTTTACGCTGAGAATGTCTATGTTTGCCTTTATGTAAAGGGGCATTTCTTTCGTGATTTTAGGTATGTAGCTTGCTTTGTCGTATGTTTGCTTTTGTGCAGGCAAAATTGATACCATAAATATGGTATATATGCCCAATAGTAAAAGGTATTTTTTGACCATAATTCGATTATAACCAAAGTTATGGAAAAATCAAGTTTAAAATACCATGTTTATGGTATGAAAATACCATGTTTATGGTAGGGGTAAGATGTTGTTGTATGTGAATTCTACCATTAGTATCATTCATGTCAGATGACAAAGAGAGATTAATATAGATATTTAAGTAATGTGTTGTATGGATGTTTATTGAAATGTCAGTTTCAAAAGCATTCTGTAGGTTTTGAAATCAAAAGTTTTGAAGCCTTCTAGTCAAAAAGTCCAACAAAAGAAGAAACCGTTTGCCGAAAAATCAGCAGGCGGTTTTTTTTTGCCCAAATCCTGTAAAACTGTTTTGCCTTGACATCATCAAGTTATGCCCGTAACTGATTGAATTTTTTTTTCAAAGTGTATATTATCTACCTATATTAAGAATTTGTTTACATACAGGAGTTTTCTATGGTAAAAATTCAAGGCGCATTCACGGCCATGATTACACCGATGAATGCTGATGGGTCAATTGATTATGACGGGTTCGAGAAGAATGTTGCGTTTCAGCTTGAAAAAGGTATTGATGGACTTGTTCCTCTTGGAACAACAGCAGAGTCCCCGACTCTCGATGAAAAAGAAGAAGATAAACTCATTGAAATTGTAATAAAACGTGTTAACGAATTCGAAACAAAAACTGGAAAAAAAGTTCCCGTCATTCTTGGTGCAGGAAGCAACAATACAAAGGATGCCGTTCGATATGTAGAGCGTGCAAAGAAATATGGCGCTGATGCAGCCCTTGTTGTTACTCCTTATTATAATAAGCCTAGCGATGAGGGAATTTTCAGGCATTTTGAGGCAGTTTCAAAGGTTGGTTTGCCAATTGTTGTCTACAACATCCAGGGACGTACGGGAAAGAACATCTCAACAGCCCTTCTTGAGCGCATTGCATCTCTTCCAAACATCATTGGCGTAAAGGAATCATCTGGCAGTGTTGCTCAGATGATGGAAGTTATTGGAAGAATCAAGAACAAAAAGCCTGATTTTGCCGTAATGAGCGGAGATGACAGCCTTACTCTTCCACTTATTGCATGTGGTGGTGACGGAGTGATTTCTGTAGCTTCAAATCTTTGTCCTGAAAAAATGGTGGAATTTACGTCATCATGCCTTAAGGGTGATTTTGCAAAGGCCCGTGAGATAAACTACAAGCTTGCACCGTTTTTCAAGGCAGAATTCTGTGATGGAAATCCTACAAGCATAAAATATGCCATGAACGTAAAGGGATTGCCAGCTGGAGCCGTTCGTCTTCCTCTTGTTGAGGTTACTGATGAGGCAAAAAAGATTATTGAAGATGCAATGAATGTTTCTTGCCTTTGATGGCAGTTTGCTGAATCATTGTTTTTTGTTTTGGAAATGTTTTCGGAAAAACTGGAATTCCGTAAATTTCAAGGAATGATAGAAGATTTTTTGAATTTCTTGAAATTGCATTGATTTTTTGAAAAATTAGTCCTTTGGGAAAATAGGGGTATCTACTATGGAAAGAATAGATGTTGGTGTTTTGGGTGCAACAGGAATGGTTGGTCAGCGATATATAAAGCTTCTTGAAGATCATCCTTGGTTCAAGGTTACATATGTGGCTGCAAGTCCTCGTTCTGCAGGAAAGCCATACAGGGAAGCCGTAAAAAACAGATGGCTTATTGGTGCCGAAATTCCTTCTGATGTTGCAGACCTTACTGTTCAGGATGCAAATGATGCAAAACTTGCTCTTGGAAAGTGCAAATTCGTTTTCAGTGCCCTTGAGATGGGAAAAGATGAGATAAAGGCTTTGGAAGAAGCTTATGCGGCAGAGGGAATCCCTGTCGTTTCAAATGCAAGTGCAAACCGCTGGACTGAAGATGTTCCTATGCTTGTTCCTGAAATCAACTTCTCACATCTTGATGTCATAAAGGAGCAGAAAAAGCATCACGGATGGGACAAGGGGTTCATTGCCGTAAAGCCAAACTGTTCACTTCAGACATACATGATGCCTCTTCATGCACTCATAATGGCAGGCTATCCTGTAAAACGCATGATTGTAACGACTCTTCAGGCTACTTCTGGTGCCGGATATCCTGGTGTTGCATCATTCGACATGATTGACAATATCGTTCCTTATATTGGAGGAGAGGAAGAAAAGACTGAGAAAGAATGCCTCAAGATTCTTGGAAAAGTACAGGATGGAAAGATTGTAAATGCCGATTTGCCTAAAGTTTCTTCAACTTGTACGCGTGTTCCTGTAATTGACGGACATACAGCTTGTGTTTCCCTTGAGTTTGACCTTCCTGAGGATAAAAAGCCTACTCTTGAGCAAATTGAAAAGGTTTGGACTTCATACACGTCTCTTCCACAGGAGCTTGATCTTCCTTCTGCACCAAAGCATGCAATTGTCGTTCGCCATGAGGAAAATCGTCCTCAGCCACGCCGTGACCGCGACATTGAAAAGGGAATGGCATGCGTAATCGGACGCCTTCGCCCATGTAACGTATTTGACGTAAAATTTGTGGCTCTCAGCCATAATACAAAGCGTGGTGCCGCTCTCGGTGGCATCCTCAATGCAGAACTTTTGAAGGCAAAAGGTTTTTTTGACTGTCTTTGAGTTTGAAAAATCCCTTGTTCTCGCATAGGATTTTCTAATATGTGCAAGGTCTCTCGTCTGACGGGAGGCCTTTTTTTATTTTTTTAGGGTAAATTTGCGGTTTGGATGGGGTTTGATTGCGAATTTGCTCTAAGGTAAACATCGGCATGCGTTTGGGGCGCCCCCTTGTGACAGTTTGCATTCCGATTCACAGAATCCAAAACAAGTGTTCGTTTGAGGCAAAATGTTTTGCACGCCCTTTGTGACGGTTTGCATTCCAGCTCACGGTCAGGTTTCAGAGCATCGGTCTGCATTTCAATTCACGGTTGGCATTCTGTTCGTCTGTTTGCATTTTGTCTGTATTGAATTGATTTTTTCAAATCTTTTTTTTGAATCGACAGCTTCGTTTGTTTTTTATCCGATAATCTATTTATGAACGAAAAATTTGCAAAAATCAAGGCATTTATTGATGAAAATGCATCAATTGCCGTTGAACTTGAAAAACTCCTTACATCCATACCTGCTCTTGCTCCCGAAAATGGGGGAGATGGCGAAATGGAAAAATGTAGGGCACTTGAAAAATGGCTTTTACTTCATGGAATAAAAGATTTTAAGCATTATGATTCTCCTGATGACAGGGTATCATGCGGCAAAAGACCGAATCTGGTCGCAACCATTCCGGGGAGATCAAATGATTACAGCATCTGGGTTTGCGTACATCTTGATGTTGTTCCTGTCGGTGATGAACTTTTGTGGAAAACGAAACCTTTTGAAGCTACAGAAAAAGACGGAAAGCTTTTTGGACGTGGTGTTGAGGATAATCAGCAGGGGCTTGTAAGTGGAGTTCTTGCAGCCCTTGCATTTGTCATGCAGAATGAGGTTCCTCTTCATACGATAAAACTTCTTTTTATGGCTGATGAGGAAGTCGGGTCAAATTACGGCATGAATTTTCTTCTCAGGGAATATGGAGATATTTTTGGAAAAAATGACCGCATCCTGATACCGGATGGAGGTGATGAAATTGGAGAAACCATAGAAATTGCCGAAAAAAACATTGCCTGGTTTAAATTTCATACGATAGGAAAGCAGTGTCATGGAAGCAGGCCTGATCTCGGCGCGAATGCATTTCTTGCTTCGAGTGAGCTTGCCTTGAAAATACATGACCTTGAGAAAATATTCGACAAGAAAGACAGTCTTTTTACTCCAGAGTATTCAACATTTCAGCCGACCATGAAATTTAAGAATGTCGACAGTGTCAACATGATTCCGGGAGATGATGTTTTTTGTGCAGACTGCAGAATTTTGCCATGCTATACTTTGGATGAAGTCCGAGAAAAGGTGAAGGAATGCGTTTCTGAAATTGAGAAAAAACATGGAGTCTGCATAGAAGTTTCTGAACTCCAGGCAGAGCAGAGTAGGGCAACAGATGAAAATGCCGTTGTCGTAAAGGAGCTTGCAAAAGCCTTGAAAGATGTTCATGGAATAGATGCAAGATGCATAGGAATTGGTGGCGGTACCGTAGCCGCAGGACTCAGAAATTCAGGATTTGATGCCGTCGTATGGTCAAGCATGGATGAAACTGCACATCTGGCAAATGAATATGCAGTCATCTCCAACATCCTGAAAGATGCCTCAACAATTGCCTATATCTGCATGATTTGATTTCATTCAATAAACCGGCGTCTTTTAATTGTCAAGAATCGTGATTTCAACGCGCCGGTTTTTTGCCCTTCCTTCTTCCGTATCATTCGATGCCGCAGGTTTTTCTGCACCAAATCCCTGAGTGAAGATGTGGTATTTGTCCCTTACACCAAGTGAAATGAGGTATTCAGCTACGGTGGCAGCCCTTTCCTCACTGAGAATTTTTCTCATTCCTTCGCTTCCAGCAAGGGCTGTGTGTCCTGAAACAAGTATGTCATTTTCTGGATACGACTTGAGTATTCTTGCAATGCTCTTGATTTTTTCTATTTCGCTTTGCAGAAGATTTGCGCTGTCTGGCATGAATTTGATGTCTTCAAGAGAAATTGTAAGTCCTTTCTCACTTGGCAATACGGTTACGTTCTGCAGGTTCATTTTTTCCACCATGGATTTCATGCTTTCAAGGTTTTCTTTTGTATTCACCCTTTCAAAGTCTGTTATTTCCGCATGGGCTTTGCCGGTAAATTCAAATATGTTTCCAAGATTTGTCTCTATGAGTATCCTGAAATTTTCCGTATAATGGTCTATGGCTCCTTTTTCGTTATCCCACCATATTATTTCGTCACTGAATCCCTGTGTTGCATCTGGATATTCTTCAAGTGACGGGCGGCTGTTTGGCGGAGTCTGCATGAACATGACGTATTTTACGTTGATTTTATGGAGTCCTGTTTTTTTGTCTGTTCCAAGATACGTGTATTCGGCATTGAATGGCACAAGGTATGGCTTTTCCATGCCAAATGTTTCCTTCAAATCATGGGCTTCGTGTCCCTTTTCCGTCCATTTGTCTCCAGGTAAAAGCATTTTGTCTGGAAAAACAGGAACGTCCCGGACTGTCGGCATGAAATATTCTTCCCCAATCGTGTATTTTCCAAGCTTGCTTCTCGTGAAAATGCTTTTGTATTCCTTTCCGTATTTGAATGTCCTGCCGGTTCTTGCGCCTACTGAATCTTCGGATGTCATGAACGTGCAGTCATGTATGCCGCTTCCGTCTTCCGTTACGTCAGTGACTTTTGCAGTTACCCTGTTCAAGATGACTGAATGGTGGCTTTTTACCCTGTTATAAAATATATCTTCCTCAACAGTTGAAAGAATTCTGTAACTGTCATCCTTTTTATATTTGAACTCAAATTTAACTTGTGCATATGCTTTAAGTGAAATCATGCATGCAAGCAATGCAAGTATTTTTCTTTTCATACTAATATGATAGAATCGTTTCATGGAAAATTCAATAAAAATCATTCATGTTATTCTGAATAACAGCCTGTATGTCTGTCTTCTATTGATTGCATGTGCTTGTGCAGGTTTTTTTCTTGGAGCTGCAGTGCAGAAAATGAAAAACATTTCCCTTTTGAAGAAAGAGAGAGCAGATGCCGTTAAAAAAAGCCGAGCTGTCTTGGGAGGACAGTTTACCGAACAGATTGCCCCTTTCCTTCCAAATTTTCCTTGTAATCCGGGGGATGCAAGATTCATAGGCAAGCCTGTCGATTTTGTCGCATTTCCAGGAAGTGCAGAGGGAAAAAATATCGATGAAATCCTCTTGATAGAAGTAAAAACTGGTTCTTCTAGGCTTAGTGAGCGTGAGCTTCAGATAAAAAAAGCTGTCGAGAAGGGGAGCGTACGTTATGTGGTATACAGGGCGCCATAAAAAAACATCCCCTAAACACAATGCTTTCGGAGATGTCTCTAGAAAATCATGAATATGTTTTTCTATTGCAAGAGTTTTTCGCAAAGTTCCTTAGGCATCGGTTTTCCGCGAAGAAATCCCTGTATTGTCTTGCAGTTAAGTTTTCGCAGTATGTCAAGCTGGTTCTCTGTCTCAACACCTTCGGCAATAGTATCAAGACCCATTTTGGATACAAGGTTTACTATGGTTTCCGTGATGTTTGCCTCTACGCCTTTTGAATTTGCAATGTTTGAAACAAATGATTTGTCAATCTTGAGCGTTGTAAGCGGAAGAATCTGAAGGTATCGGAGTGAAGAATATCCAGTTCCAAAATCGTCAAGTGAAATTCCTATGCCATAATCCTTGAGGAGATTCAGCTTTGCAATTGTTTCCTGTGCATTGTCAATCAAAACACCTTCCGTGATTTCAATTTCCAGATGTTTTCTGTTGATTCCAGATTCATCTATTTTCTTTATGATTTTTTCTATGAAGTTATCCTGATAGAATTGCACTGGAGATACGTTTACAGACATTATGCCGTTGAAATTGAATTTGTTTTCCCACTCGTAAAGTGTTCTGAGTGCCGTATCCATTACCCATTCGCCAAGTGGAATTACAAGTCGTGTTTCTTCTGCAAGAGGAATGAACTGCTCAGGACTTACCCAGCCCAAATTGTCATCATGCCAGCGAAGAAGAGCCTCGAATCCCCTGAGTTTGTCTGTTGAAACATCAAATTGCGGCTGATAATAGAGCATGAACTGCTTGTCAACCATTGCCTTTGAAAGTTTTGTCTCAATATTCAGTTTGTTCAGGAATTTTTCCTGCATTACGGACTGGAAGTAAATGATGTTGTTCTTTCCATGCTGTTTCACGTCAGTTTTTGCCATATCCGCAAATTTTAAAAGATCATCAATGCTTTCTGAATCATCAGGGAATATTGATATTCCGATTGAAAGACCGATGTCTTCTGCATTGAAGAGGTCAAGCGTCTTTTTGGCAATATCATAGACGTCTTCTTTTGTTTTTACGCCTTTGCAAAGAATGACAAATTCATCCCCGCCAAATCGAGTCGGAATGATGTATTTTGATTCTATCAGCTTGAGAATATTTGCAGTCTGGCATATTATCTCGTCACCTGCAAGATGTCCTCTTGAATCATTTACGTCTTTTAGGTTGTCAATGTCAAAAAGGATGATTCCTATTTTTTCTTTTCTGTAGATGGCTGTACGTGCGTTTTCTTTTAAGATGTTTTTAAGCCATGTTCTGTTATACAAATCGGTGAGGGAATCATGATATGCCGTATACAAAAGCTGCTGGTTCAATGTGTGGATATTCTTGAGCTGCGTGTCTAGCATGTTTTGGCTTGTTGCAAGCTGTTTTGTAAGCTGTTCAAGACGACTGTTCTGTTCGCAGAGAATTTTTTCATATTCCTTTGATTTTGTCACGTCAGAGAACGTAAGGGCAACATAGTCGTCAAAAACACGGTTGTATACAAGCTGCAGCCATTTTCCAAGTGACGGAGAAAAGAAAATGTATTCTTCCGGTACTTTCTCATACAGGCAGTCCGATGCGGCCTTGAAAAAATCTATGTTGTGGCTTACCCTGTTTTTCAATGATGAAAACAAATCACCTTCTTTTGTAAGATTGTCTGTTACGATGTCAAAACTTTTGTTCGTGTAAATAATCTTAAAGTCAGAAATTTTATTTTCACTTGTGTAAACTGGCTTTGCTACAAGAATTGCAATTGAGATTGAGTCAATAATCTTTTTATAGTCTTCTATCTGCATGATAAGCTTACTCCCAACCGAATGTTGCAGGCGGTTTGTTTGTCAAATCGAAAAATATTGCATCAATGAATTCCAGTTTTGAAATTTTGGAAACAATATCTTTAAGCATGTCCTGTGGAAGCTGTGCAAATCTTGCCGTCATTACATCTTCCGAACATACCGGTCTAAGGACAATGGAACAGTGGTCTTTTCTTGATGCATATGGCAGGTTTATTGTCAAATGCTGGAAAATCTTGTTGTACCATCCGTTTGCATGAAGCGTTTCAAGGACAACGTTGTCGGCTTCCCGCAACTGGTCAAGCCTTGGTTTATCACAATATCCTTCCTGCAATGAGAAGTCTTCATCTTTTGCGTTTGGATTTTGATACAGCTTTATTATTGTCCTGTTTATGTATTTTGATGCATTTGTTATGCAACTTGAAGCTTTTTCAAGTTTGTCCCAGTATTCTGGAAGGTGGTAAAGACCATCGCCTTCTTTTGCAAACTGGAGAACTGCCGGGAATCTGTATGTTCTGAAATCTCCCTGAACACCTACAGAGCGAACTGGAAGGACTTTTCTTGAAAGATTCTTGCCGCATTCGCTTGAAAACATGTCCAGTTTTATGCCGTCAAATTCTGCTTGAGCCTTTGCAAGTTCATCTTTGTCTTCTTCTGTGAATTTTCCGTCTGAACACAATACGTTGATTGAAAGTCCAGGGCCTGGAAATGGATGCCTCATTACAAGATCATCTTCAAGACCAAGTTTTTTTCCAATTGCACGTACTTCATCTTTATACAAATCCTTTAGAGGTTCTATGATGAGCCCCTTTGCAATAAGTTTTTGTATGCCGTCTACCCTGTTGTGGTGAGTTTTTATTACATGTGAATTTTTCGTTCCGCCTGATTCGATGATGTCAGGGTACAGTGTGCCTTGTGCAAGCATGTATTTTTCTTCATCAAGTTTTTGTTCAGCAACTACAGCATCTCGCACGGAAATGAAGTTTTCGCCTACAGCCATGCGTTTTTTCTGTGGATCCGTGAGCTTTTCTACGGCTTTGAGGAAGCTTTCGCTTGCATCTTTTACTATGAAATTATTGAAACCGTGCGACTTGTATGCTTTTTCAACATTTGCACTTTCATTTTTTCTCATGAATCCGTTATCGATGTGCAATCCAAGAACCCTTTCTTGTCCCAAAGCCTTGTTCAAGAGTGCGAATGCAACCGTGGAATCAACTCCTCCGCTTAAAAACAGAAGTACATTTTTTCCGTTTGCTTCATTTTTTATTGAATCGAGGATGTGGTTGAGTACTGTATCTTCATCCCAGTTTATTTCCATTCCGCAGTATTCTGCAAAATTCTTGAAAATCTGGTTTCCGCATGGGGTGTCTTTTACCTCACAGTGACATTGGAGTGAAAATCTCTTTTTGGAAAGATTCTGTGTTGCGGCAAAAGGACAGTCCTTTGTGGAACCGACAACCTCAAATCCCTCTCCCAGCTTGAGAACACCATCCTGATGGCTCATCCAAACCTGCTGTTCTGGCTCTATTCCCTTGAACAGAGGGGACTTTACGTTTTCGTTCAGCTTGAGTGTCGCATAGCCGAATTCGCCTACTTCAGCCTTGCCGACTTTTCCATCGTATCCTAGCTGCACGATGTAGTGTCCGTAGCAGAGGCCCAGAACCGGTATGTCAAGGTCAAGAATTTTTTCATTGAACTCTGGAACTTCATCATCATAAACTGATGCAGGTCCGCCTGAAAGAACAATTCCTTTTGCATCCTTAAATACGTCTAAGCCTGCAGAAGGTAGCGCAATCTCTGAATAATAACCCATTGCACGAAATCTTTTTGCAATCAAATGTGCATATTGGCTTCCAAAATCCAAAACAACAATTTTTGCCCTTGCCATCTATTACCTCAATTCAGAAAATAGTACTTCCATTGTACATGAAAAATTGAGTAAAATCAATGTAATATCGAAAAAATGTTTTTGCTGGGTTCCGTGTGTTTTGCGCTTAAGAGTCTCCGTTTTCAGAAAGTATGTATTTGCATACGACTTCCTTTATTTTTTCCATGTCGATAGGTTTTGTTATGTGCTCATTCATGCCTGCATTTTTTGTAGACTGTATGTCTGTCGTGAATGCATTTGCCGTCATTGCTATGATAGGTGTTGTTTTTGCATCACTTCTCTTCATCATCCTGATTTCCCTTGCGGCTTCATATCCGTCAACGAGAGGCATCTGGATGTCCATGAATACTGCCTTGTAATAGTTTTCAGGGCTTTGTGCGAACATGTCTATGGCCACTTGTCCGTTTTCTGCATATTCAACTGAAAGATTCATTGTCGTGAACAGTTCTTTTGCAATTTCGGCATTAATCCTGTTGTCCTCTACAAGAAGAATTTTCATTTTCCTGCAATCAAGGCTTTGAAGGTCTTCTATGGAACTCTTGATGCTTGAGTTTTCCTCTTTTTCTTCTTCCGTTTCATTGGCAAGCGCTGTCTTGAGCATCACTGTTGCGGTAAACGTGGAGCCTTCGTTTTGAATGCTTTTGACTGTTATCTGCCCGTTCATCAGGTGAACGAGATTGTTTGCAATTGCAAGTCCAAGTCCTGTACCTTGTGCAGATGTGTCTGTTTTGTCTTCCCTCGTAAAAGGCTCGAAAATATGGTTTTGGAATTCATCGCTCATTCCTATTCCATTGTCCTTTATGATCAGGCTGAATTCTGCAAAATTCTTCTGTGGAACATCACGTTCTTCTATTTCAACCGTTATGACACCTTTTTCCGGCGTATATTTAATTGCATTGCCTACAAGATTTATGAAAATTTCCTTAAGCCGAGTTTCGTCTGCGTAAACGTTTTTGTGCGTTATCTTGTCCGTGCTTATCTTGATTGTCTGTTTTTTTTGGTCGGACTGGGGCTTTATGATGGAAAATGTCTTTTTGGTGAGAAGTTCAATGTCAATCGGCTGTTCGCACAGCTTGAATTGTCCGGCTTCAATTTTTGTCATGTCGAGGACTTCTGTTATGAGCTTCATGAGGTGAGTGGATGCATCCGTGATTTTTGAAAGGCAATCCTTGACTTTTTCCGTGTCGTCAATGTATAGCTTTGCGATTTCTGTCATGCCTATGATACCGTTCATTGGCGTTCTTATGTCATGGCTCATTATTGAAAGGAATTTTGTCTTTGCCTTGTTTGCCTTGTTTGCTTCCTCGAATGCTGCCTGCAATGCCTGCTGTGTTTTCTGCTCAGATTCTTTTTCCTCATCGTTTTTTCTTATGGCAAGGATTACCGTCTCTCCGTTTGCTTTATTGTTTGTTTTGTCCAGCTGGAAAAGAGATGCCTTTGCCCAATGGTTGTCAGTCGTTTTGTAATCTATGGAGATTATTTCCTTGTCCTTGATTCTTGTTTTCATGCTGTCAAGGCTGAGGAAACTGGACATTTCTTTTCTGAATTCTTCATGAACATTGTTGTCTATGAAGTTTTTCTTTGATTCATGTATGTCATTGCCTGTTTGTTCACTTCCGTAAGGTGACTTCATCGATATTGGCAAAAATGTGTTTTCCTTGAGGTTTATTGCATATGCATTGCTGTAGATCGTTTTGAATATTGACATTATCATGTTTCGTTCTATAGCTGTCTGCATGTTTTTGCTGTTCTGCTGAACTGCGTATATGACCTTTGTTATTTTTCCTTTTTCATCTTTTTCTGTCGGAATGATGTATGCCTTGAGCCATCCCTTTACATGACTCTTGAAATCCTGCGTAAGGTACGGTTTTTCTTCAAGACGTTCCGTAAGCGTATTGATGTCGAGAAAGCGGAGCATGTTGTCCTTTGATTCATCGGCGATAAAATTCGCAATTATCGTATTTACTGCTTCTGAAGCCTTGCCTTCTGATGGAATCATGCTTTTTGCATAGTTTGCTGCTGCGAGTTCCTTGTACATTCCCGTGCCGAAATCAAAATCATACATGAGGAAAAATACATTGCTTAGTCCCTTCACTATGTCCGAGATGCTTTTTTCATCATCTTCATTCCTGTAGATTATGACTGCGTGGTTTCCGTCGTCTAAAAACCTGTAGGTTGCCCTGAAATTGTGGAAATTCCCGTCAAGATATTTGTGCGTGATGCTGTAGCTTTTGTGTTCCACCTTATTGTTTATGGCATCGAAAAGCATCTTGAAATCTTCCATGCTTTCCTGTGCCACAAGCCCTTCCTTTATGGCCGAGTAGGGCAGGTTTGAAAGCGATTCTGATATGTTGAAATCCCTGCAGAGCCATTCAGGCGGAGTAACAGAATGCTTTTTCAAGTCGTAAAGGAATATCATGTTCCTTGAATTCAAGAGTGTGGATTTATAAAGCTCTTCCGTAATGGAAAGTTCGTTTTGGAGCATGTTTTTTTCAATTTCATTTTTTTCGTTTTGCGAACATTCTTTTGTCGAAAACTCATTTTTTGCCTTTTGTATCATGGATTCAAGAGATGAATTCTTTTTGGCAAGGAAAATGCACTTGAAAATTATGTATACAAGCACCAATGCAACAAGCATGTAGAGTGCAATTGTTTCGTAAAACTTTATTTTCTTGATTTTGCCGTCTTGTGTATAGAAGTCAAGCCAGTTTTTATCAATCCTTTCAAGTTCTTTTTCTGATTTGAGTTCCTGAAGCGTACTGTTTATTTTCTTGATCAGTTCTGCATTTTCAGGTTTTGCCGCAATGTGGAAGTATGTGCTTACCAATGGCTTTTCCGAAGCGTGGATTTTTTTGTATCCGCAAGTTGTCATGATTGCGTTTCCCACCATGTATGGTACAAGCGCATAGTCACATGTGCCGTTGTTTATGGCATTCATGCACTCCGTATATGTTTCATAGTATTTCAGATTGTCTTTGAGATTGCATGCCGATGCCATTGCGTCGACATTTTTGTTTCCCCTTACAGTGCATATTTTTTCTGAATTTGCGTTTAGCGGATTGAAATTTTTTTTCTGATTGCCGAATGCAACAAACACGTCTGATGAGATGGGCGATGAATATTCTATCTGTTCGTCGGCATCATGTGCGTTTGTAGCTCCCAGAATGATGTCGCACGTTCTTTTTTCGAGTGATTCCAGGCATTCGCTGCGTGTTTTCATCTCCAAGTCTATGTTTGCGCCGAGTTTTTCTCCTATAAGGTATATGAGTTCAATGTCATGGCCTTGAGGAAGTCCGTCTTTCGAATAATATGAAAATGGCATGAAGTCTTCGTCACATGCTACGGATATTGTTGCCTCGTAATTTGATGTAGTCCTTAAAATTGTTTTTGCCGGTGCAAATGAATGTCTTATCGCAAACTTTGCAGAGATAAGGCCTGCAATAACCAGAGTTGCTGTCGCTAATAGAAGTTTTTTCGTTTTTTTACTATACAATTTAATTTCCTCAATCTATGGTAACTTCTAAAAAGTGCAATTTTTTAGAAATGTCCTTATAAAAACAATTGTTGCCGACAAAAGCCTGCTGCCCGATTTTCCCCCATGAAATGCCTTGTCTGCAATGTTTTTCAGGCATTATGGCCAGGTTTTTGGCTGAAAGGCGACAGTGAGCCTTTTGCCCTGCTTTTTGTCGCAATGTTGAAATAATTCAGCTGCGAATAGTCAATGTCATCCTTATGGTCATTGTTGATTGTCGTCATGAGCCTTTCCTGGATTGTCTTTGAAACGTAATGCCTTATTTCAAGCTTTGTTGAATGCACCGTGGACGGATGAAGAAGCAAAATCCATATTGTTCCTTCCGCAGTCTGCTTTACTGCGAATATGACAGCCTGAATCAGCAGCTGTTTTGTTCCAAGCCTCATCGTTACATCCTGCAGGAGAAAGTTTTTTGCAATGATTTGATTTTCAAGTACTTTTGGAACTTTTACGGCCATGCCTACTGAACTTATGTCAAGAAGCTTTAGCTGGTGCATTTTTGAACCGTGATTCCAGAAAAGGGATGCGTCCTTGTCATAAGAGAGGTTCGCCCTGACATATTGCCTGCGACCCTTTGCATTTGTGGATTCTAGTATTTTGTCGATTTTTTTTGCGATTGCATCTATTCCCTGTTCAAAATCTATTACTCCGCCTTCAATGTTTCCGTGTTTTTCAAACACTTCTGAATCAGCCTGCTTGAGCCTTTCTGTTATTACTGCGATGTATATGGTGGACAGAATTTCTTCCTTTTCAAAACTCCTGATGAAATTGAACCATGAGCCGACAGAAAGCTGGGCGTCAATATTTATGAAAAGTATCGAATTTCTGTTTTTTCTGAGAAGATTCTTTGCATCCCTGTAATTGTCTATTATGTAAACTTCGAATTCATTATCCTGAAGCTTTGCGACTATATCCTTTTTTACAGAATATGCTGGATTAAGGAAAAAAATCTTTCGCCCAAAAATTTCTTCTGTATTTTCTGTCTCTGACATAATCAATCCTTTCTTAAAATAATATATAGCGGTTAACCCATATTATAAAACGTTTTTCCCAAAAACTCAAATTTAATGAAAAAAAATTATGAAAACCTCCAAAGTCGCAATTTCTGGAGATGATTTCAAAAAAGCCCTTGAATATTGTAGGTTTCATGTAAAAAATGTAGAATGATTGCATGAAAATGATACTTATGGGAACAGGTACAAGCCATGGAGTTCCAGTTATAGGGTGTTCTTGCAATGTATGCAGGTCTTCTGACGAAAAAGACATGCGCCTTCGTGCCTCCGCATATATTTTTGAGCCTTTTCATGCTGTTATTGATGTGGGACCTGAATTCCGAATCCAGGCTCTTAAATATGGCGTAAAAAAGCCTGATGCAGTTTTTTTGACTCACAGTCATGCAGACCATCTTCACGGTATTGATGACCTCAGGATATTCTGCCATTCTGTTGCGCCAACTTCACCTTTGTATGACAGGAACCTTGAGATGAAAAAGACTGGAATTCCCGTATATTCCCTCAAAAACACGGTTGATGACATCAAGATGCGTTTCAGCTATATCTTTACTCCCACAAGGGAAGGGGGTGGAAAACCAAAGCTTGACGTCTTTGACATAATGGAAAGGGTCAAGAATGAAAAACTTGTGTTTGGAGCAGTTGATGTGAATCCTGTCGTGATTGGACACGGGTCTCTTGATGACATGGGGCTTGTCTTTACAGAAACAAAGGATGACGGCACCCAAAAAAGCATTGCCTATCTTACCGACTGCAATTACATAAGTAACGATTCTCTTGCGTTTATCAGGGAAAAAGCCGGAGTGCTTGAGCATCTTGTCATAGACGGCCTCAGGATTAGGCCTCATTCCACTCATTTTTGCTTTGAGCAGGCACTGGAGGTTGCAGACTGTCTTGATGCAAGGAATGTCTCCCTTACTCACCTTACGCATGATCTTTCTTTCAGACAGGTTTCAGAATTTACGGAGGCTGTTCTTGGAAAGTATCCGAATTTGAAAAAGAACAAATCTCTCGGGGGGCATTTTGGTCCTGGTTTTGACGGTCAGGTCATAGAGATTTGAAAATCTGTTTGTGCCAGTTCTGCGAATTTGATTTTGGGAGGGAATGTGACAAAGATGTTTTGAATATGATTTTGTCTGTTGTTTTCCCTATTAAAAGGGCATAAAAAAACCGCCCTGCAAGAGAGCGGCTTCAAAGAATCTCATGAAAGATTATTCAGCTTTTGGTGCACCTGCGTTTGCTGGTGTTACATTGATTTTCTTTGTGATGTAACCTGAACGGAGACAACGTGTACATACGTTAATTGTTCTTGTTGTTCCTTCAATTTCTGTCTTAACCTTCAAAAGATTTGGTCTCCACTGGCGGCGAGTGTGGTTGTAAGACTTACTTACTTTGTTACCGTGCATTGATCCTTTTCCGCAAATATCACATACTCTAGACATATCTCTTACCTACCTAAATAATATCAAATTAAATATGTTCGGCTAGTCTACAGAATTTATTGATTTATGTCAAGGGAATGGGTACTAAATGATTTTTACTTGGCGTTCCGTTTTTTATTTCCCGGATTCAAGTTCCATGATTCTGTCCCTGTACGATGCTGCTGTTTCGTAGTCAAGTCTGTCGGCCGCTTCCATCATTTCCTTTTTGAGCAATTCAATAAGCTTTTTCCTGTCTTTTTTATTGAATGTGTTTATGTTTTTCTCAAGGGATTTTAGTTCGACTTCAGTATTTTCCCTTGCATTTTCTGCCTGATGCTCGAGAATGTCTTCCACTGCCTTTTTTATTGTCTTTGGCGTGATGCCATGTTCCCTGTTGTATGATTCCTGTATTGCACGTCTTCTTTTTGTCTCGTCAATCGATTCTTTCATTGCGTCGCTCATTCTGTCTGCATACATGAGTACTTTTCCGGATGCGTTTCTTGCGGCTCGTCCGATTATCTGTATGAGGCTTGTGGTGCTTCTTAAAAATCCTATTTTGTCGGCATCAAGAATTGCGATGAGAGAGACTTCCGGCAAGTCAATTCCTTCTCTTAGGAGATTGATTCCTATCAATACGTCAATTTCTCCAGTCCTGAGGGATTTTAATATTTCAACACGCTCGAATGTGTCTATTTCCGAATGAATGTACCTTACCTTCAGGTCAAGTCCCGCAAGGTAGTCTGCAAGGTCTTCCGCCATTTTTTTTGTAAGCGTGAGTATGAGGCTTCTTTCTCCTTTTGAAATGCGATCCTTCACTTCGCTGTATATGTCCTGCATCTGACCTTCTGTCGGGCGTACTTCGATAATAGGATCCAAAAGACCTGTAGGTCTTATGAGCTGTTCTACAACCTGTGTGCTTTCTGCAATTTCCTGGGCACGTGGCGTTGCTGTTACGTATATTGTCTGGTTGAGTTTTTTCCTGAATTCGTCAATCTTGAGAGGTCTGTGGTCAAGTGCGCTTGGAAGGCGGAATCCGAAGTTTACGAGATTTTGCTTGCGGCTTCTGTCTCCTTCATACATGGCACCTACTTGAGGTACCGTTACATGGGCTTCGTCAATAAGGCATAGAAAATCATCCGGAAAATAATGCAGGAGCGTTGCCGGCGGTTCTCCATGCTTTCTGCCGCTTATGACGCCAGAGTAATTTTCTATTCCCGAACAGTAGCCTACTTCCTTCATCATTTCAATGTCGTATGTGGTTCTTGTTTTTAGCCTGTCTGCTTCTATGATTTTTCCCTGTTCCTGAAATTTTTTTACGCAGTCTTCCATTTCGATTCTGATTTTTTCGGTTACGTTTTCCATCATTTCTTTTGGAACTACGAAATGTCTTGCGGGGTAAAGGTAAAGTTCGTCAAGATCTTCAACAGTTTCTCCCGTGAGTGCGTTTATCCTCCTGATTCTGCTTATCTCGTCAAAGTCCAGCTCAATTTTGTATGCTTCGTCCGTTTCCATGTAAGGCGGAAAAATTTCAACAGTGTCTCCCTTTATCCTGAAATTTCCCCGGTCAAGCACAAAATCATTTCTTTCATATTGTATTGAAGTCAGGTTCAAGGCCATTTTGTGAGTGTCAAGATTTTCCCCTTTTGAAAAATGCATTCGCATTTCCTTGTAAAGGTCTGGCATTCCAAGTCCGTATATGCAGCTTACCGTTGCAATGATTATGACGTCTCTCCTTTCCATAAGCGCATATGTGGCAGCGAGTCGGAGCTTGTCTATTTCCTTGTTTATGGAAGCATCCTTTTCAATGTACAAATCTCTGGCAGGAACGTATGCCTCAGGCTGATAATAGTCGTAGTACGAAACAAAGTATTCGACTGCATTGTTTGGAAAAAATCCCTTGAATTCCCTGTAAAGCTGTGCGGAAAGAGTTTTGTTGTGGCTTATGATGAGGGTGGGGCGTTGAAGCCTTTCTATTATTTTTGCCATCGTGAAGGTTTTTCCGCTTCCCGTGACACCTTTAAGAGTCTGGAATTTGTCTCCCCTCATGAATCCTTCTACAAGCTTTTCTATTGCTTCCGGCTGGTCTCCTGACGGCTCAAATTCTGATGCAACTTCAAATTTCCTCATTTCATTCCCCTTCAAGAATTATGGAGAGCTTTTCGTATCGTCCCTTTCTGTAGACCGTAAGCTGGACTTTTTGTCCCGGAGATTTGTCTTCAAGCACGCTGTAATAGTCTGCTATGGTGGAAATGTTTATGTCGTCTATTTTTACGATGACGTCTCCGCCAAGATATATTGTCTGCGGATTGAATCTTCCGTATTGAACCGAGAATGTGCCTCCCATTAAGCCGCCTTTGTCTGCCTGGCTGCCCCTTGATACGCGTTCAACTATCATTCCCGTGTTTATTTCGTATTCCGCATATCTTGCAAATTTTGATGAATTTGGGATGAGGGTCGCATTTATGATGCCCCTGTTTACCTTGCCGTATTTTATAAGGTCGTTGACTACCCGTCTTGCTGTTGTTGCAGGTATTGCGAAACCGATTCCTGACGAAGAGCCTGAATTTGAATATATCATTGTGTTTATGCCGATCATTTTTCCGGTGCTGTCGAGAAGGGGGCCTCCCGAGTTTCCGGGGTTTATTGCGGCATCTGTCTGTATCATGTTCCTTATTATGACATTCTTGCTTTCCTGTATAGGCCGTCCGAGTCCAGAAATGATTCCTGTTGTCAATGTCCTTTCAAGTCCGAACGGATTTCCTATGGCTATGACTTTTTGTCCTACCTTGAGGTTGTCAGAATCTCCGAATGATATGGTTTTCAAATCTACCTGTTTTGGCACGTTAAACTTGATTACCGCTATGTCGCTTTCCTTGTCGATTCCGATTACTTTTCCTTCATATGATGAGCCGTCCGCAAGTGAGATGTTTATTGCACTTGCGTTTGTGACAACGTGGCAGTTTGTTACGACGTATCCCCTTTTGTCTATGATTGAGCCTGAACCTGAGGCGCCGTCTGTGGATACAGGTTCCAGAAACCAGTTGTATCCCATTTCGAGTGTCGTTATGTTTACGACCGCTTCGTTGAATTTTTCGTATACTGATATATTCTGATATTCATCCTGCGTGTATGATGCTGCGGCTGCTGACTGGTGCATGTATCCGCTGTTGTCATTTGCCTTTGCGTAGCTGTCGTCTTTTTGTACCGGGAGTGTTTTTGCTTTCATGTTGCTGTTGCATGTGATGCCGAGTATTGTTCCGAATGCAAGTGCGAAAAGTGATGCAAGGATTGAAGTAAAAACCAATTGTCTTTTTGAATAAAGTTTCATATCTAAAATATAAAACGGATTGGGTAAAAAATCAATAATTTCAAGAGGGCAAAAAAAAAGCAGTCCTAACGGAACTGCCCCCAACCCGATGCTTTCCCACCCATTAAGCATCGCTTCTTTATGTTCTTTTATCTTTATCTATAATTCGTTACTACAAAAAATCAACTGTTTGCGACAAGTGTCCTCATATGCCGGACTGCTCTTATTTCTGTTTGCCTTACCGCTTCGGGGCTTACTCCTATAAGCTTGCTTATTTCACGGAGCGTCTTTGTATGACTGTCTTCGTCAAAATTGTATCGGTACCAAAGGACCCTCTGTTCGTTTGTCGGCAATGTCTTCATGAGCGACCTTAGCGAACATTTTGTTTCTTCCTTCACAAGCCTTTCTTCCGGAGAGAATGAGTAATCTGCAATCAAGTCCCCGATTGATGCTGAATTACCCTCGTCGCTTACCTCTACGTCAAGTGATGCTACCGTATACGAATAGCTCAGGTACTCTGTGACTTTGTCTTCATCGATTCCGGTGTAGAGCGAAAGGTCTGTTACAGTTGCTTCCCTGCCGTTTTGCTGGAAAAGATAAGATTGTGCCTTGTGAAGCTTTCTTATCATTACTTCTTTTCTGTTTGGTAGTGAAATCAATGCGGAATGGTTGTTTAGGAACCTCAGCATGTACTGCGCAATCCATGGGTATGCATACGTCGAGAATCTTGTGTTGAATGATGAGTTGAATTTCTCTGCTGCGACCATCAAGCCCATGTTGCCTTCCTGAATGACATCCATTATGATTGCCGTGTTGATTTGCATTCTGTGTGCAATGCTTACAACAAGCCTTAAGTTGGAATTAATCAGTT
Source organism: Treponema sp. (assembly GCA_045627025.1). Lineage (GTDB taxonomy): Bacteria > Spirochaetota > Spirochaetia > Treponematales > Treponemataceae > Treponema_D. The sequence continues at coordinate 41,717 of JAZQMW010000013.1, forward strand.
TCTGCAAGGCAACCTTGTCTCCTTTACTGATTTTTACAGCCAATGCTTTCTCTTCTTCTGCGGAAAGCAAGGTGTAATTCTGAATTGAACTTAAATAACTTCCGATTACGTCTTTTTCCATAGGTTTTCATCTCCTACGTTTTTTCATAATTTCCGACTTTCTTTATGCTAAATATATAGCAGATTGTGTGCCAACTTTTTTAAAACAGTATTAAAATTAAATAAATGGATATTTAAGGAATCTTAATTCAAAAAAAACGTAAAAAAACTCATATTTATGCATAAAAATACAATATTTTAAAGATAAAAATAAGATAGAAAATTTTTTAATTAAAGAATTGTCTATTTTTTTATACATAGGAGTCTATAAAATTAGACAGTGTCAAAAAAAGTAGTCATATTTTTCTCTAATATCTCTATATTTTTTATAAAAAAATGAATAAAGTTGTTTCGGGATTTTAATCTGGCGTTGAATGTTTTTTGATTTTGTTGTAAAATAGTTTGATTATTTACATTTTTTTTGGAGGTTACCGAAATGGTACCAGTTTTAATTAAAGATTTGTTGACATCCGCTCCAGACGGAAGGAAAGTTACTGTTTGTGGATGGGTCCGCACTGTTCGTGACTCAAAGAATCTGGTTTTTGTCCAGGTTAATGACGGAAGTTGTTTTGCAAATATTCAGCTTACGTTTGATCGAAATGCTCCTTCAAATAATGCAAATGTAAATAATATAGAAGAAGAGCTCAAGAAATTGAATACGGGCGCATCTGTACGGGCAGAAGGTGTGATAATTCCTTCTCCAGCTTCAGGTCAGGCTGTGGAGATTACTCTTGAAAACCTTACATGCCTTGGAAAATGCAATCCTGATGAATATCCTTTGCAGAAAAACAGGATGTCCATGGAGTATCTTCGTGACCATGCGCATCTTCGCGGTAGGACAAATACGTTTGGCGCTGTTTATCGCGTGAGAAACCAGATGGCTTTTGCCGTTCATTCATTTTTCCAGGAACGCGGATTCCAGTATATAAATGCACCTGAGATTACTTGTTCTGACTGTGAGGGTGCCGGTGAGATGTTCCAGGTAACTACACTTTCAATGGAGAAAATTGCAGAACTTGGCGTAAAGGCCGGTCTTGGCGGAATGAAAGTTGAGGATGCCCATAAAATCGTTGACTATTCAAAGGATTTCTTTGGCAAAAAAGCATCCCTTACTGTTTCGGGTCAGCTTGAGGCTGAGACTCTTGCCACTTGCTTGAGCCGCGTGTATACGTTTGGACCTACGTTCCGTGCAGAAAATTCAAATACGCCGCGTCATCTTTCTGAATTTTGGATGATTGAGCCTGAGATGGCTTTTTATACACTTGAGGATGACATGGATCTTCAGGAAGATTTTGTCAAATATCTCCTTAACTGGGCACTTACAAAGTGTCGTTCTGACCTTGAATTCTTTGACAAGAGAATTCAGCCTGGACTCATTTCCCAGCTTGAGAGTGTTGTAAATGCAAAATTTGTGCGCATTTCATATACGGATGCAATTGCTGAGCTTGAAAAGCATGCAGACAAATTTGAATTCAAGCCTTATTGGGGGTGTGACATTGCGACAGAGCATGAACGTTTCCTTACGGAACAGATTTTTAAATGCCCTGTAATGGTTTACAATTATCCAAAGGAAATAAAGTCCTTCTACATGAAGCTGAATGAGGATGGAAAGACAGTTAAGGCCGTTGATGTCCTTGTTCCTGGAATTGGAGAACTTAATGGCGGTTCTGAGCGTGAAGAAGATTATGAAAAGCTTTTGAAGGCAATAAAGGATCGTGGAATGGATGAAAGTGTGTATGACTGGTATCTGGACCTCAGAAAGTTTGGTACGGTTCCTCACTCTGGATTCGGCATGGGATTTGAGCGTTTGATTCGCTACGTAACCGGCATGGAAAACATCCGTGACGTAATTCCATATCCAAGAGCTCCAAAGCTTGCTGATTTTTAAAATCTGAATGCATGTTTTCCTAAGGACATCCATGAAAATGCTTTTTAGTGTTTCCTTAGGGTGAAAGATTGTTTTTTGATTCCCTGCATGTTTTGTCGTGCGGGGATTTTTTTTGTCATGACAAAATGCGGAATGCGTGGTGTTCAAAATGTTTGGATGCAGGTGAAAAAAAGAAATTTTAAAAGTATTTTTTTTATATTTCCCGGATAACATATTGACATGTTAATCAAATATTGTATATACTACTGGCTGTATGACAGATTCTGTGACTGTTTTGGCACCAGCCAAAATTAATCTTGGGTTGAAAGTTTTACCTCAACGCGGTGATGGGTTTCATAATCTGCAAAGTATTTTTACGACTGTCGGTTTGTTTGACAAAATAAAGGTACAGTTAATAGAAGAAAAAAATACATGTTTGGTTTCTTGTGATTCAATGGAATTGCCTGTTGAAAATACATTTACCAAGTCATACAAAGCTTTCTGCGTGCTGACTGGAGTTCAGACGGGTGTGAGTGTCTCTGTGGAGAAACATATCCCTTCAGGCGGTGGATTGGGAGGCGGATCAAGTGATGCATCTTCATTTATTCAGTCCCTCAATACAATATTCAGTACAAATCTAAGCGATGAAAATTTAAGTCATATATCAGGAATTGTTGGAAGCGATGTTTATTTTTTTACAAGCGCGCTCAATGCTGATGACAAAAGGCGTGTTTCTTCTTTTGTTCCATATGCGGCTTTCGTAAGTGGTCGCGGGGAAAAGGTTGAGGAAATAAAATGCCGCAATGACTATCATGTTCTTCTTGTAATGCTAGGTGTATCGGTTTCCACAAAAGAAGCGTATGCACTTGTTGACGGATGCATGAAGACTGAAAACTCTCCTTTGGAGAAAAGTTTCTTTGAAAAAATGTATGGGCAGCCGGTTCGTGACTGGCAGTTTGTAAATGATTTTACAAGACCTGTATGTGATAGATATCCTGCAATATTGGATGCGTTGAATATGCTCCATGATGCAGGTGCAGACTTTGCCGATATGTCTGGCTCTGGGTCTACGGTCTATGGGATATTCGGAAATCTGGATGTTGCAGTGAATGCAAAAAAGCTTCTTGAAGCAAAATTTCAAGTTGCGTTTTCAAAGATTAGCGATTATAATATTCTGTAGCCAACACTTATGTGATGGTTGATTCTAGACTGCAAAAGGAAGTGTGTTATGCAGATTACAGACGTTAGAATTCGCAAAGTAGAAGGTGAAGGCAAATTAAAAGCTTATGTAACAATTACATTTGATGACTGCTTTGTAGTTCACAATGTAAAGATTATTGAAGGTACTTCGGGTCTTTTTATTGCAATGCCTAGCCGAAAAACAGCAAACGGTGAGTACAAGGATGTAGCTCATCCTATTAGCCCTGATTTCCGTAATGCCATCCAGACAAAAATTCTTGATGAGTACAATGCGGGTCATGTAGAAGTTGGTAATAGTCCTGAGGAATAATTTTCGGGATATTTATATTGATTTTGGGACGTCGTCAAGTGGTAAGACAACGGCTTTTGGTGCCGTCATTCCGCAGGTCCGAATCCTGCCGTCCCAGGTAATCTTTTTTGTAAAAAAAACAAGGAGTTCTTAAATGGAACAGTTCGTAATCAATGCTGTAACACGCACAACAACTGGAAAAAAAGCTGCAAAGGCTATTCGTGCTACAGGACGCATTCCTGCTATTGCATATGATGAAGCAGGAAAATCTTACATGCTCGAAGTTGATGCACAGGAATTTGCAAAGGCTTGGCGCTCAATCACAAAGACAACACTTATCAACCTTAAGATTGATGGAAAAGACAACATGGCATATATCAAGGACACAGAGTATGACATCATGTCTGATAAGAATCTTCATGCTGACTTCTATGTTGTAAGCGGAAAGAAAGAGATTACTTCTACTCTTAAGATTCATTATGCTGGAACACCAGCTGGTGTATTGAAGGGTGGATTCATGGTAAAGCATGTTCCTGATGTTAAGCTCAAGGCTCTCCCACAGAATATGCCAGAGTCTGTAACTGCAGATGTTTCAAAGCTTGAGATTGGTGGAAAGTTCACACTTGGTGATCTTGCTCTTGGTGACAAGGTTCAGATTCTTTCAAATCCAAAGGCTCTTGTTGTTTCTATTGCACCACCAAAGAAATGAAAAAATGATTAGCGTAACCTCAAATGCAATATAGATTGTTGTTTTTGCGGTTATCCTCAATTAAAGCATAATGGCATCTTCTATGACGGAAGGTGCCTTTTTTTATGATGTTTTTTTACTGACGATTTTGGTTGTTCCGTTATATATGACATGTACTGAATTTGAAAATAGTGTAAGGATTTCTCTGGAAAAATGCCTTTTGGAGCTTGGTACTTGCATTGACCGTGCTTCCCGCATGGGAGTTGCTGTTTCAGGTGGAGCTGATTCCATATCGCTTCTTGTATCTCTTGAATCCATATTGAAGCATACAGGGTGCACTCTTTATGCCGTTACCGTAAATCATAATCTTCGTGAAGAAGAAGAAACTTCAGGAGATGCAGCTTTTGTGGAAAAGACGTGCCGTGAGCTTGGAGTGGAATGTTTCCGGTTTGATGTTGAGAGGGGATTGATTGTTGCAGGCCAGATAAAGAATAAATCTTCGCTTGAAGATGAGGCTAGAAAAGTTCGGTATGGAGTTTTCAAGAGGTTTATTGAAGAAAAAAATCTTTCGTGCCTTTGTCTTGCTCATAACAGGAATGATGATGTTGAGACCGTTACTATGCGTTTTCTTCAGGGGTCTTCTGTTCTTTCAGGTATTCCGTCCGTAAGGGAGAAATACATACGTCCTTTGCTTGGAATTTCCAGAAAAGAAATAGAGATGTATCTTTTTCAAAAAAAAATTGGTTTCAGGATTGATTCCACGAATTCTGATTCCTCATTTTACAGAAACAGGATTCGAAACAAGATAATTCCGTGTCTTGATGAATTTGTGCCGGGGTGGCAGAAATCGGTATTGATGCTGTCAAAAAAAAATCGCATTGATGATGATTTCATGAAAGCTGAGGCTGAAATGTCTCTTTCAAAGATTGGCTATGAAAAAAAAGGCAATGAATCATCTTTTGATGCCGTGGAATTTTACGCTCTTCACAAGGCCGTTCGCATCAGGATTTTACAGAAGATATCTTTTGAGTCAAAGGCTGATGACAGGATAAGCTGGAATTTCATCGAGAAATGTTCGGAAATTGATTTTATGAATGAAAAAAAATCATCATGTGCCGGTCTTGAGTTTTCCATAGAGGGCAGAATTTTTTTCATAAGGAAAAAGAAACTCCGGGTTTCCGATTCTGGATTTTGCCATATCGTGGAAGAAAACTGCACATTGTCCGTTTCCGGTGTGGATGTGTTTGTTCGTAAGGCTGGGCATTCCGTTGAGCTTTCTTCCGTTCATGACAGAATTGTTCTTGAAGGCTTGAATTTTCCCTTTTTAATTCGTTCACGGCAACTGAATGATTTTGTAAAATGTGCCGATAAAACATACAGGAGTGTTTCTAAAATTTTTGATGACTGGAAAGTCAGGGAAAAGAAGAACTTGATTCCGATTGTACAGAGGCTTTCTCCGTCTGAAGAAACTTATCCTCTTGAAATTTGTTGTATCTGGGGAAGCATTCTGGGTTTTAAAAACTGGATAGTAAGGAACGAAAAATGAAATTGAGTATTGCATTTAAAAGAAATATTCTTGTCTTGACATCTTTTTTGCTTGCGTTTGAGCTTTCGGCTTTTTCATCTAGTGCGAGTCGTGCCAACAGAAAAACCGCTCTCAGGTGCCTGACAGGGGCTGAAAATTTTGTCTCCGAAAAAAAATGGGCTGAATGTGAACTTCAGGTAAGGCTTGGTCTTTCCTATGATGATTCCGTGTCAGACCTTTGGTATATGCTTGCGCTTTCATCTGCCGCAATTGGCAAGCAGAAGAAGGAAGTTGTGCAGTTTCTGGAAAAATCGTTTCAAAAAAACAATTGGCTTAATTACAACAGGGATAATGCAAGGCTTCTGTATGCTGATGTTCTTTCTGAAACAGAAGGATATGCAGAATGCCTCAAGATTCTTGATGCAGAACCTTTCCTTTATTCAGCTGATGCAGAATACATAAGGACGAAAGTATACTATCGCCTTGGAGATGATGAATCAAGAGCAAAGGCCAGAAACAAAGTGGATGGTGCAAGGCGGATTTATCCTGGTGACGTTAGGTTTCCTCTCGTTTTTTTCCAATATGAGGATCCTGATGACAATAATGCTGACGTAAGGCGTTTGGCTGATTATTTTGTGGAGCAGACTGCAAAAAATGATGCAAATGCCACGGAATGCAATGCCGAATATGAAATCCTGGCTGTTCTTTTTGCGCGCGATGACATGAAGGTAAAGCTTGCAAAGTCTTTTGGTGCAAGGGGATTGCGACATCCTCTTTATGCGGGGGTGGCCCTTTCTTTGAATCTGTTTTCTGAAAAGGAAGCTTTTGAATACATCACGACTTTTGCCGACGAATCAATCAGGTATTCGTTTTTGATGCCTCTTATCGGAACTTTGAAGGAAGAATGTGTCCTTGAATCTTGCAGGGCATATCTGCTTGCATATTCAGGAGAGATTTCCCGTGATACTGACGGTGACGGTATAGACAATCTTTTTGTAAAGTATGAGCGTGGAAGGCCTTCTTTGATTACCTATGATGAAAATCAGGATGATGATATTGAATGGGAACTGAAATGTGATTTTGGTGTTCCTGAGACTGGATATTTCAAGAATCAGAATGTTCTTTTTTCATGGGATGTTTTCCCGTGCCTTAGCAAGGTTGAGTATTTTTGCTCTGATTGTGCAGTTTCGCGTAATGAAAAGCCTTCAAAAGTTTTCGTCCTGAATGAGGGCGAGTTGAAATGGTCGCCTGTGAGCATGATGAAAGACTCTGGTATTGATGAAAATCTCGGACTTGAATTTTTCTATCCTGAGCTGAATGTCTGCGGTTCCATCATGAAAGATTCTCTTATTGCGTCAACTTCAAGGTTTTCTCTAATTCCCCAGGGAAAGGAAAATGAGGAAATCGTATTCATGATGATTGACGGCTGTGTAAAATCGGCTTCATATTATGATGACGGAAAGCTTTATGCAGAATCCCAGTTTGTTGATAATGTTCCGAAAATCCGTCTTGTTGATGCTGACGGTGATGGTGTTTTTGAGACAACTGAATTTTATGACATAGATGCTGAAAGGAAAATAGATGTACATTCTCTTGAGGATGAAAGGAGCATCATGCGTAATCTTTTTGGTGTGCCTTCTGAGGGTGCAGAATTTTACCTAAGGATGGTGCAGGTTGATCTTGACCGTGATTCGGTTCCTGATTTTACGGAAGAATATATCGAACATGGTGGAAAAATTACTTCATGGGATACTGACAGAAACGGTGAGTGGAATGTGCGTCATGTGCTTTTCCCGGCAACGGATAATGAATTCGGCAAGGCCTCTGATGTTGTGGAGCAGTCAATGTTCCTTGATGCCGTAACTTCAAAACCTATTGTAGTTACAAGCGTTAACGGTGTTCCTGTTGACGTAAGGACTGAATCCGAGATGCTTTCTGTAAAAAAAGATGAGACTGTCGATTTTTATTGGCTTACAAAAAAGAAAGATGATTTTTCTGGCGTGAATGTTTCAGAATTTGCTCTTGCAATGAAAAATGAGCTTGATGCCTTGGGCAAACAGGGGGAATCCACTATAGTTCATTTTGGCGACAAATATGCAATGTGCATTCGTGTTGGAAAATTTGACTATGGTATCATTGTGGAAAATATTACAGCTTTGAACAGTAAAGATGATGTGCGTAAAAAATAGTTTGTTTAAGTTTTTTTTTGTTGGTGTTTTTTTTCTGTGCTCTGTTTCCTGCAGGACAATTGGAGGTGGCGTAGACGTATTCATTCCTGTGGATTATTCTGAAAAAAATCAGGTCATGAATGAAATTGACAGGATACGTGCCGTTTCCCGCGACAAACCTGTGGAAGCCTTGTGGCGTTCTTATCTTTTAAAAACACGTCTTCCTGAAAACACAGATGCTTCTGCCCTTTTTGATGAGCTATGTGGCATTACCATAGAGGCATATAAAATCAGCATGGATGAAAAGGATTATTTTTCTGCCTACAAGACTTTCTGTTCTCTTGAAACTGTCGGTTATGAGGCTCTTTCTTCAACAAAGTCTACAAGAAAAGAGCTTTATTCTCTTGCATATGGAAAGGTTCCCGGTACCGAGAAAAAAAATGGTGCAGCCAAATCCAATGTTGAGGAAATGATAAAGGGAACTGTTACGGTTTTTGTTGACAAGGGCATAAAAATTACGAATGGCGTCGGTTTTGCAGATGCCGTGCTTGGAAGCGGTTTTTTTATTTCCAAGGATGGATATATCGTGACAAACCATCATGTCATATCCGATATGGTGGACAGAAAATATGAAGGTTTTTCAAGACTTTACGTAAAGCTTGCAGAAGATCCCGATACCCGCATTCCTGCAAAAGTCATAGGGTACGATTCTGTTGTCGATCTTGCGCTTTTAAAGGCTGAAGTTGACGCTCCGTATGTTTTTGAGCTTGGCTCATCGAAAGATCTTTCTGTTGGTCATAAGGTTTATGCAATTGGTTCTCCTCTGGGGCTTGAAAAGACTCTTACAAGTGGAATAATTTCTGCAACGGACAGGCTTTTTTCTTCTGCCGGTTCGGTATTTCAAATTGATGCTGCCGTAAATTCCGGAAATTCGGGCGGTCCGCTCATTGATGAGGATGGAAAGGTTCAGGCTGTCGTTTTTGCCGGTGTTCCATATTATCAGGGGCTTAATTTTGCAATTCCGGTGGAATATCTTAAAAACGAGCTTCCTTATCTTTTTGAAGGCGGTGAAAGGGAGCATCCATGGATTTCTGCATTTGGAAAAACAAAGAAACTTCCTGGAAGCGGAAAAAAGAGTGAAGGCGTAACTGTCAATTATGTGCTTCCTGGTGGCAGTGCCGATAGGGCAGGGCTTTCTGTAGGTGATGTGATTGTATCTGTCGATGGCAATGAAATTCATTCCGTGGATGAGCTTCAGAAAGAATTCATGAAACTTCAGTCAGGCACTCTTGCAAGTCTTGGAGTTGTTTCAGGTGGTGAAACTCGAAAAAATCTTGTCGTACTTCTTGAAAAGAGGCCTTTGTCTCCAGGTCATGAGGTGTTCTTGCGTGATATCATATCAGAATCAATGTATCCGATTCTTGGAATGAAGCTTACGAGCATTTCTACGAGTCGGAAAAAATTTATCGTTAGGGAAGTGATGAAGAATTCTCCTGCAGATGAAGCTGGTTTTTCTGAAAATGATACTGTCGAGGTTTTGAAAGTTGATTTTAGTGAAAAAAAGGAAAGCATATATGTCCAGATTTATGCGAAGAAAAGAAAAAATGGTTTTCTTGATGCGAGTCTGGGACTTGGTGCCGCACTTGACAGCCCGAATTATTTTTAGCGGGATTTTTGGAATTTCAATTTCCAGAGACTTGTAAGGAAATTTTTCACTCTTGCATTTTCAAAAAGTTTTTTTTATGGTATAAAGGATTCTGCTTGAAAGTTGCCTTATGGAAGTTAAAAGGCATGAAATTTTGTTTTGCGTATTCGCTCTTGGATAAAATTCTGTAAATGTTAGGGAAAAACGATGAAAGATTTGAAGTTTAAAAGAAATTTTTGCATAACTGCACATATTGACCATGGTAAGTCCACTTTGTCAGACAGGCTCATTCAGAGTGCCAAAATCATTGAGGATCGCCAGATGACAAACCAGATTCTGGTCAACATGGATATTGTACGTGAACGCGGCATAACCATAAAAAGCCAGGCCGTAACGATTCCGTATCATGCAAAGGACGGAAATGACTACGAGCTTAATTTTGTCGATACTCCGGGCCATGTAGACTTTTCTTATGAAGTTTCTCGTGCCATTGCATCCTGTGAGGGAGCACTCCTTCTTATTGATGCCACGCAGGGTGTCGAGAGCCAGACTGTAAGCAACATGTATCTTGCCATGGAGCAGGATCTTACAATTGTTCCTGTCGTAAACAAGATTGACCTTGCGAGCGCAGATGTCGAAGGCGTAAAAAAACAGATAGACAGGGATCTTGGACTTGATTCCTCTGAGGCTCAGTTCGTTAGCGCAAAGACTGGAGAAGGTGTTGAGGATTTACTTGAAGCTATTGTTACGAAACTTCCCCCTCCAGAAGGTGATGTTGACGCACCGTTAAAGGCTTTGATTTTTGACTGCCATTATGATGAATATCGAGGAGTTGTCGTTCACATCAGGATAAAGGACGGAACCGTAAGAAATGGAGACGTCATAAAATTCATGAGTAACGGTCTTGAGTATAAAGTCGAGAAATGTGGAGTTTTCAAGATTAATTATGAGGAAACCGGCATTCTTGAAGCAGGGGATGTCGGTTACATCATTGCCGGCATAAAGACTGTCAGAGATGTTCGTGTCGGTGATACCATTACTCTCAGGGACAATTGTGCCGTTGAGCCTCTTGAAGGATTCAAGGACGTAAAGCCCGTTGTGTTTTCATCAATATATCCGATAGATTCAAATGATTATGAGGAACTCAAGGAAAGCATGGAAAAACTTCAGTTGAACGATGCATCCCTTGTGTATGAAAAAGACAATTCCCTTGCACTTGGAAATGGATTTAGATGCGGTTTTCTGGGGCTCCTTCATCTTGAAATCATTCAGGAACGACTTGAGCGTGATTTTGACCAGGTTGTGATTTTTACGGCTCCAAGCGTAAAGTACAGGGTCAAGCCTCAGGGAAAGGAAGAAATTTTTGTTGATAATCCTGCGGACTATCCAGAAGGGAAGATAGAACATTCTGAGGAACCTTATATAAATGCCTCAATAATTACGCCTGCAGAGTTTCTCGGTTCCATAATGGAGCTTTGCAGATTAAAACGTGGATCGCAGAAAAATATGCAGTATCTGGATGAAAAACGTGTAGAACTTACCTATGAAATGCCGCTTGCAGAAGTTCTTTTTGATTTTTACGATAAGCTAAAATCGTATTCAAGGGGTTATGCTTCCTTTGATTATGAAGTCATAGACTATCGTCCTACAGATCTTGTAAAAATTGACATACTCATAAACGGAAAGCCTGTTGATGCGCTTGCTCAGCTTTGTTTCAGGCAGAATGCGGTTGAACGCGCAAAGCAGGTGTGCGAGAGGCTTAAGGGAGAAATTGCAAGGCAGCAGTTCAAGATTGCCATTCAGGGAGCCATCGGAAGCCAGATTATTTCACGTGAGACTGTAAATCCTGTGAGAAAGGATGTTCTTGCAAAATGTTATGGCGGAGATGTTACCAGAAAAAGAAAACTTTTGGAAAAACAGAAGGCCGGTAAGAAGCGAATGCTTATGGCAGGAGACGTTGAGCTTCCTCAAAGTGCATTCCTTGCAGTGCTCAAGGAAAAAGAAGAAAACTGATTTTGAAGATGTTTGCCAAAGTTGTGCTTGAAAAGAAGATGTTCTTGATTGGATTGTATTTTTAAGGGGACCTTTAAAAACAGGTTTTTAGAGATGCCCTTAAGATAGCCTTTGGATGTAACGAAAGATTTCAATTTTTGTTAATTGATGGTTGCAAAAAAAAACGTTAAAAAAACATCAATGCTATTGACATGAGTTTTTTTTTCTGCTATTATTTCAACCATCAACTGGGGTGTTAGCGAAGTTGGTTATCGCGCTGGCCTGTCACGCCGGAGATCACGAGTTCGAGCCTCGTACATCCCGACTGAAGCATTAGTTTTATTACTAATGCTTTTTTTTTACCCAAATGAAATTATTGTTTTCCTGTGACATAACGGAAAAGGATTGTAAGATAAAAATTGTGCATTCACATTTCATTATGAATGTGCTTGAAAAGTCAAATTGAAATTTTCCAATTGGCTTTTTATGGGAGTCCATATGATAAAGAAAGTTTACATAATCGGTCATAGAAACCCGGATACGGATTCTGTTGTCGCAGCTACGGCATATGCAAAACTCAAAAAGCTTCTTGGCCATGATGAATATGTTGCCGCCCGAGCAGGAAAGCTTGCACCTCAAACTGAATATATTTTCAAAAGGTTCAAGGTGCGTGTTCCTGAATATATTCCGGATCTGGTTCCGAAGACCGAGTATTACATGAATGACAACTTTGTGTCGGTTGATCTGGACGTTTCTCTTTGGAAGGCCGCCGCAAAAATGATAGAGACAAATGCTCCTATTCTTCCGATTGTAAATGTTGACGGCACGTATCAGGGGCTTTTGAATTACAATGCATTTGCTTTGAATTCGTTCAAGATACTGAATCCCAAGCGTGATGACATTTTCCTTACGAGCATTGATCTCATTGAGAAAACTCTGAATGCCACTCCAATCGTGAAATTTGACAGCGAGGATGTTTTTAGATGCACGATAATGGTTGGTGATGACAATCTTGAATCTTTCAGAAAGCTTTTGTCTGAAAAACAGAGTGAAAACATAGTCGTCATAACCGGAGACCGTGATGATATCCAGGAGCTTGCGATTGATTCAAAAGTCAGGGCGCTTATCGTCACGAAAGACTATATCGTAAAAAAAGAGCTTCGTGACAAGGCAAGGAAAAATTCTGTTTCAATCCTTTCAGGTCATGACAGTACTCTTGCAACTGCCATGCTTATTGAATATTCGTCTCCCGTGAGTGCCATGGCGGACACGAAAGTTGAGCCTGTAAAGGCAACTGATACCGTTCAGAAAATAAAGGCCCAGCTTAAGGAGAGCGCAAACCGATGCCTTCCTGTAGTTGATGACGATTTTAAGGTTGTTGGTATAATAAGTGAAAGCGATCTTCTCCATGAAGCAAACATACAGGTGATTCTTGTTGACCATAACGAGCCTCATCAGGCTGTTGAGGGCATAGAGAATTATGTAATCCAGGAAATCATCGACCATCACAGGATAAATACTTTTACCACAAAAACACCGATAAATTTCATAAACAAGACTGTTGGTTCCACAAGTACGATAATAGCAAACCTTTACAGGGAAAACAGGGTTTCCATTCCAAAGGAGATGGCGTCAATACTTTTGTGCGGAATATTGAGCGATACCCTTATCCTCCAGTCGGCAACCACTACAGAGCAAGATGTCCTTACCGCTGAATATCTAAGCAGCATAACGGAGCTTGATATAAAGACTCTCGGCAATGACATCATAAAGAGCGGAAGCCATATTACTGGACGTGCAGCAAAAGATGTTGTCAATCAGGACATGAAAGAATATGATGAGGAAAAATTCAGCTTCACTGTAAGCCAGATTGAAGTTGACAGTACTGCGGAAATAATAGAAAGAAAAAAGGAATTCATTGACGAGCTTGAACGCATTCGCCTTTCAAAGGGATATCTTTTTAGCGCGCTTCTCGTGACGGACATAACTGTCTTGAGTTCAGTGATGCTTCTTGCAAGTGACCAGAAATTTGAATCTGCGGTAAATTTCCCGAAAAGGGATGAGCATGTTTACTACATGAAGGATATTGTTTCACGAAAAAAACAGCTTATACCCCTTCTTTCTGAGATTACAGCCAAAATGGATAATTGAAAAATCTGCATGCATGTGATATAATGGCTTTGGAAGCGGGTTTCATGCATCCATAAAGGCTGATAATTGCTTTTGGAGGGAATTTTAGTTTTTTGAGCGAAAATCACAGTGTGTTTGATCCTTAATAAAATATTAAATGCAGCAAATTGTTTTAAGACTGGACTTCATGTGATTTGCAGACAGAAATCAGCTTGTTTTGTCATGATGTGTTGCTGCCTGTTTCATTTCACTGCTGCACCAGATATTTGTTTTCATGGTTCATTTGGAATTCGTAAAAGGAATTTCTTGTGATTATTTTTTATTTCGTGGAATTAATATGAGAAATGATAAAATAGTCCTTGACGGATACTTTTCAGCCATATATAAGGCTATCATATGGATTTTGAACGTATCTTCTTTTATTGGCGCGATATTGGTAACTCTTGCAAAACTCAATGGGTTTTATTCGCAGGGAATTTCCTGGAGGTCCATTTACATCTATGATGTGGCCATCGTAATTTTTTCTCTTACAGGCATTTTCTTCATATCGTCTCTTACCAGGTGGTCTTGGTTTGCGAACCATAAGCTTTTCATAGTCAAGTTTTTTGCATTCGTGTTTTTAAATTTCCAGTGGATTTACATGCTTGTTGCATTTCCCGGAGTTAATTTTGAGGCTTTCATTTTCTATTTTGTCATAATAAGTTCTTTTTTCCTAAACATAAAGTTTTCGCTTTTGAATTTTGCCATGCTTACGCTGTCATCTGCATTCATATTGAGCAGCAGGTCAAAAGGAAACTTTTTTTCCAACTCATTGATTGTCGTGAATGTGGTGACTTCGTATGTTTGCGTGGTGATGACACTTCTTTCAATATTGATATTCGTATACTTCGTAAGAAAATATCTCATAAAGGAATTGAATTATGTTGATTCATCGCTTTACTGCCTGAATGATCTTGCGTTAAAGCGTGATTTTTTCAGCATGAGGCGTGACAAGAGGAACCAGATTCTTGGAATTTACGTCGAGGGGCTTGATAACCTGAAGTCTACGATGGGTTCAAATCCAGAAAACGACCGTGTGCAGGTTGTGACGGAAATACTTAACGGCATTACGAAAACCGGAAAGGTTTACTATCTTTCAAAAAACATGTTTGTTCTTGTAGACGAACCGTACAAATCAATGAGCAACATAATTGAGAAACTTCAGCACAAATGTTCCCTTCCAATGTACATAAACGATACTGAAATAAACGTCAGCATGTCCATGTGCCTTATAAATTCCACTATAAACCTCATGAAAAGCGATGACCTCATAGGCATCATAGAATCATCGCTTAGAAAGGCACAGGAATCAGCGACTGAAAAAGTTGTCTGTGTTACGCAGGCCGTGATTAATGAGGCAAACCGCGACAAGCACATATTGAAGACATTGAGGACTGCCATAAAGGAAAGAAAGTTTGAGGTTTTCTACCAGCCGATATATTCCGTAAAGGATGAAAGCTATTGTGCCGCAGAAGCCCTGATACGCCTTCTTGATTATGATCTCGGCTATATAAGTCCTGATGTTTTCATTCCGCTTGCAGAACAGAACGGCCTGATTCTTGAAATCGGAAAGCAGGTGTTTGAGCAGGTGTGCCAGTTCATTGCAACTGACAGAATCTGGGAGAGGGGCATAAAGTATATTGACGTAAATCTTTCTGCCGTACAGTGCATGCAGGAAAAACTTCACGAGCAGCTTGTGCACATCATGGATTATTATGACATCGATTATAAAATGATAAATCTTGAGGTTACGGAAACTGCTTTTGTTTCGTCAGAAGGTCGTCTTATAGAAAACATGAACAACCTCATGGAAAAGGGTATAAATTTTTCTCTTGATGATTATGGAACCGGATATGCCAATACTGCCGCCGTAATAAAATATCCTTTCAAGATGATAAAGCTTGACAGGTCCATGCTTTGGTCCGCAATGGAAAATGACAAGTCAATGCAGGCTCTTAAATATACGATACCAATGATAAAGGCAATGGACATGAAGATTGTTGTGGAAGGTGTCGAGACTGAAGAGCAGATGAAAACCCTCAAGGAGCTTGAATGCGATTTTCTACAGGGATTCCTGTTTTCAAAACCTCTTTCAAAAGATGCCTTCATGAAACTTTGTTCCGAAAGAAAATAGAAAAACCCCTTGAAATCATGTTTCAGGGGGTCTTGTTGTCTAGCATTCGACAGCAATTCTTGTGCCGGCAGAAGTTCTTCCATATATGGATGAAAGATTTTTGTAAGGATTCTTGAAATCCTGTATCTGCTGCCTTAATTGGCTCATGTGCGTTTTCAAAAGCATCCTGTTTTTTTCATTTTGCTTAAGAACCTGCGTCTGAAGTTTTTCAAGATCATTTTGAATTTTTGTGATAGGCATGATGTCTCTTGGGTCATAAGACGATACTTTTATTTTTGAATACATTTCCTGCATTGGAACTATGACTTTCTGCAGTGAACTGATGTTCCTTACAATCTGGGTTTCAAGTTCGCTGTGTGCAAGCAATGCTTCCGCATCTTCTTCCGAAATTTTACTTTCCTGCGCCTCAAGGACTTTCAGATATTCCTTGAATTTTGTACGCTGCTGTTCCAAAAGCGACCGAAATCTCTTAAGCACAGCAATTCTTTCTTCAATTTCCTGATTCGTAAGCTCATACCCCATAAATTTTACCCCGTTATATTCAATGACATTGAACTTGTGAAAGTCGTCGTGTTTGCCGTGCTGCCTGCTGCCGTAACCCATGATTCCATGAGTTCTGAAAGCATTTTGTGAATGAAAGAAAGCTTGTTCTTGTCATGACTTATTGTTGCATCAAGAATTTCCTTGTTGAAGTAAACATATAAAGCCATCAAGTTTTTTGCTATTTCACCGCCTTTATCCAAATCAAGACTTACTTCCAGCTCCGTGATGATATCCATTACCTTCTGGAGATGTTTTCCGTATTGTTCAATATTACATGCCTGGATTTTATTGTCAGGACCTATAAGTGATATGGCCCTGTCCAAATTCGAAACTGCTCCATCATAAAGCATTACAACGAGTTTTCCTTTGCTAGCAGTTTTTATGCTGACCTCCTTGTACGTGTTGTATGCTCCATAAGGATTTCCAAATGCCATTTATTTGCCTCCCAAAATTTTGGCTGTGGTTATAGTTCTGAGTTTTTAAACCCAGTCTCTTGTTTATCGGAAGTTTTGCACATTATCTTAGATGTTTCTGTTCTTTGCCCTTGGGGTGATGTATTGCAATTTCCATTAATTTGACCTTTAAAAATCATGTTTTTTTTTAGTCCTTATGCAATTATAACGCTTAAGCTGCCATTTTTCTCCTGTTTTCATCAACTTGGTGATGGGAAAGCTCGTTATTGCAGAAATGAATCGGATTTTACAGATTAACGATGCAAAAAAGTAAAATCTTTTGTGGAAATTTTTTAAGAAATCTGGTATAATTAGTAGTGAATCTGAAAATTTTTCAGGGGTTCAAACAGTTACATCATGTACATGACTTGAGGTTGCAATGAGTAAAGAAAATAAAAATGACGAAAACAAAAAAAATGAAAACGATCCGTATGATTTTTTTAAGCTGACGGCTGATGATAGAAATGACGGAAAAAGGGATAACCAAAAACCACCAAAAGGCATGAATTTTTGGACAATACTTCTTATTGTTGCGGGAATCCTTTTTGTCTTGAATACATTTTTTACTTCGAAACCTGATAACCTCATAGATTTTTCTGAATTCAGGAATCTTGTTGAGAATGGTCAGATTGTAAAGGTTGAGCTTGGTGAAACTTATTTCACGGGATATTCAAAAACTGCATCTGCATTGCAGACATCTTCTAAGGGACTGCATTTCCTTAAGCCACAGAATCTGGACAATTCGGGAGTTTACAGGACAAACGGCATTTTGATTCCAAGTTTCATTGAACTTCTTGATGAGAAAAATGTAGATTATAAATTCATTACGCAAAAAAGCAATTTCCTTGTTCAGATTCTCTTGAATCTTGTTGTGCCGTTCGGTTTTATTTTCCTCATGTATTTCTTCATTTTCAGGAAAATGGGCGGCGGCATGGGCGGCATGGGAATCCTTGGCGGCGGCAACCGTTCAAAGGCTGTCGACGAGGGAAAGGTAAAAACACGATTCCTTGATGTTGAAGGCGTGGATGAGGCTAAGGAAGAGCTTATGGAGGTTGTTGATTTTTTAAAGCAGCCTAAGAAATATACTGATATCGGAGGAAAAATTCCAAAAGGTGTTCTTCTTGTTGGACCTCCGGGAACTGGAAAGACATTGCTTGCACGTGCTGTTGCAGGTGAGGCAGGCGTTCCTTTCTTCAGGATTTCCGGTTCCGATTTTGTTGAGATGTTTGTGGGTGTCGGAGCAAGCCGCGTTAGGGATTTGTTCAGGGCCGCAAGGGAAAAGGCTCCGTGCATAATATTCATTGATGAACTTGATGCAATCGGCAAGAGCCGAGTAAACAATCTTGGCGGAAATGACGAAAGGGAACAGACTCTGAATCAGCTTCTTGTTGAAATGGATGGATTTGACAATGAGAAAGGTCTCATTATTCTTGCCGCTACAAACCGTGCGGACATTTTGGATCCTGCACTTCTTCGTCCTGGAAGATTCGACAGGCAGGTTGTTGTGGACAAGCCAGACGTAAAGGGTAGGGAAGCAATTCTTCGCCTTCATGCAAAAAACGTAAAGATAGATCCTTCTGTTGATTTTGATTCCCTTGCTCATGCTACAAGTGGATTTGCAGGTGCCGACCTTGCCAACATAGTGAATGAGGCGGCCCTTCTTGCCGTAAGGAACAACAGAAAAGTTGTCCTCATGGAGGATTTTGACGAAGCAATAGAAAAGACTCTTGTCGGTCTTAAGAAAAAGTCTCGTGTCGTAAAGGAAAACGAGCGAAAGATAGTTGCTTATCACGAAACAGGTCATGCCCTTGTTGCGGCATTTACGCCAGGAAGCGATCCTGTTCACAAGATTACGATAATTCCTCGCGGCATGGGTGCCTTGGGTTATACTTTGCAGCGCAGTGAAGATGAGCAGTTCCTTTACAGCTACAATGAGCTTATTGGCCAGGTTGATGTCCTTCTTGGAGGAAGGGCCGCAGAGCAGATAATTTTTGGTGAAATAAGCACGGGTGCTTCAAATGACATTTCCCGCGCTACCGACATAATCAAGAGAATGATTACGGATTACGGAATGAGCGGAAAATTCAAGAACGTGACGCTTGGAAAGAGCGGAAGGGGATATGGTGGAGGAGAGCCGGAGCTTGTAAGGGAGTTCAGTGAGCAGACTCAGAATTACATTGATGAGGAAATTGCAAGAATCATGGATGAGCGTTACAATGCGTCCTTGAAGCTTCTGAAAAAATACGGACATCTTCTTGAAACTATTGCCCAAAAGCTTCTTGAAAAAGAAACCATGGAAGGAAAGGAATTTCAGGAAATCATTAAGGATGACCTTGCTAAGGCAAATTCCGCACTGGA
The DNA here is from genome assembly GCA_045627025.1 of Treponema sp. Classification (GTDB taxonomy): domain Bacteria; phylum Spirochaetota; class Spirochaetia; order Treponematales; family Treponemataceae; genus Treponema_D. The sequence continues at coordinate 60,846 of JAZQMW010000013.1, forward strand.
GCGCCTGAAAAAGAGAAAGGCCACTCTTGCCATAAAAAGCTGATGTAACAGTTCTTAAAAATATTTTTTTAGGGATTTATGACGAGTTCCAAGCCTTGAAATTACAGGGTTTGGAACTTGTTTTTTTTAGTTGCATAAAATTGTTTTTGGGGATGATGAAAGGTTTTGAAAGACTTTGAAGGTGGAATTAAAACCGTCTGGAATTTTTCAATGCCGTCTTGACGGTTTCATATTGGGAGCCGTTTTTATTTTGTAAGTGCAAGCTGTTCCGCTATGCTGAAGCATCTGTCTCCGATTTTTTCTACCTGTCGCACAAGGTCGATGTATAAAAGTTCAGCTTTTACATTAGCACCGCTTTCAAGTCTTTTTCTTGCAACTTTTTTAAGGAAGTTTCTTTCACTGTCAATCTGTTCTTCAAGTTCGTTTGCAAATTCAAGCTGATCCTTGTTTAGTGCCTTGTTTATGTTTTTGTATATGAACTGAAGGAATTCCCTTGCAAGTTCTACGTAAGGTATGAGCCTGTCAAAATCTTCCTTGTCATATTCATATTGCTTTTCTGTCATCTTCTTGAGATAAAAGCCAATGCTCATGCAGTCATCGCTCATTGATTCCAGATCCTGCGTGACATTTATCATGACCGCTATGTTGGCCCTGATTTTTTCGTCTATGTTCATTGATTCGCATTTAAGGAGGTATTTCGTAATCTGTTCCTGCATCTGGTCAAGAAAATCTTCTTCCTTTACGAGTTTTTCATAGTGTTCTGAAATGAATTTGTCATTTCTGTCCATGAATCCGTACTGCACGCGGTCGAACATTTCTACTGAAATGTCTGCCATGTGGGATATTTCTTTTTGCACCATTACGATTGGTACGGTAGGTGATTCTCCTGCCACGAGTTCTGAAAATTCAAGTTTGTATATGGCTGGAAGATCGCTTTTGTTTTCTTTTATGATTTTCTGGGTAAGAGTTGCTATTTGCCTTACGAACGGTATGAAAATGAATGTTCCCGCAAAATTGAATGACGTATGGAGCATTGCTATGTGGTATGTCATGTTGTCTTCAACTTTTCCAGGAACTATGAAATCTATTAGCGCCGCAAAAGGTTTTATGAAAATCAGGGCAAGGATGGCGACAAGGGAATTGAAAAGCACATGCACGAGAGCCGTTCGCTTTGCATTTGGAGAAGATCCTATTGCCGCCATTATTGAATCCACGGTGGAGCCTATGTTGCTTCCTATTACTATGGCGCATGAAAATTCCCATCCAAGAATCCTGTTGTATGCCATTGTTATTACTATTGCCGTCATTGCGCTTGAAGAATGAATCAGGGCCGTTATGAGTATTCCTATTAAAAAGCCCAATGGAATGCTGAATACTCCAAGTTTTTGCATGGCCGGTAGAATGCCCATGTTGTCTGCGTTCAATGAAATTGATGATGAAAGCCAGTCAAGGGCTATGAAAAGCATTCCGAAACCCATGATTGCCTGGCCAAGTCCCGGATTTTTTATTCTTTTAGTATTTGAAATCAGATATCCCAAGCCGAAAAGCGGTATTGCAAGGGCCGCAATTTTGAAGTTAAAGCCGAATAGCGCAACTATCCATGCCGTGATTGTAGTACCTATGTTGGCACCGAAAATGACTGCTATTGCCTGCGTCAGCGATATCAGAGATGCATTTACAAAGGACACTACCATGACTGTCGTGGCACCTGATGACTGAATTATCATTGTGAGCAGGCATCCGGTCAAAAGTCCGACAAAACGGTTTTTTGTCATGAAATGCAATGCGGACTGCAGTTTTTCTCCTGCACTGTTCTGTATGCCGTCGCTCATCATCTTCATTCCGTGGAGAAGAAAACAAAGACTTCCGATTATTGAAAAAAGTAAACCTAAAATCTTGGGAATGTCCATAGTGATTCAAGTATATCCCATAATCTAAAAAAAAGCTATATCTGTTTTGATTTTCATTTGTTTCCTGATTTTGCATGTGGGTACTTTTATTTGATTTTTTATGTGATTTTGATTATAATTATCTGAATCTCCGGAATTTGGATTTTGCAGTTGGCATCTGTCATTCGGAATTTTGGAGTTTCATAAAAGATTGAGGTTACAGGACATGAAAAAAACACCTATTACGCTGCTCTGCGGATATCTCGGAGCCGGTAAGACGACATTGATGAATAGAGTTCTTTCCAATCAGGAAGGATATAAGGTTGCCGTAATTGTAAATGACATCGGAGAAGTGAATGTTGATGCAAAACTTATTGCTGACGGTGCAAAGATAACTGATACATCAAGCATCGTTCCTTTGACAAACGGATGCATATGCTGCACGCTGAAGACTGATCTTTCAAGAAACATTGAAAATCTCATAAAGAGCAAAAAGTATGATTACATCATGATTGAGGCAAGCGGTGTATGTGAGCCTATGCCTATCGCACAGGAACTTGAAACAATTGAATCCGGCGTGATTGACAATGTTGTCGGTGTTGTTGATGCAGCACGACTTGTTGATGAATTTGCAGGTGGAGACAAGCTTCTTGACAAGGAAAAGATTGGAGAGGAAGACATAGAAAGCCTTCTCGTTCAGCAGATAGAATTCTGTTCCACTCTCGTTATAAACAAAAAGGATCTTGTAACTGAGGAAGAATTTGCAAAAGTCCGCAAGGTAATAGAGATTCTTCATCCTGGAGTAAAAATCATTGAGACGAGTCAGGGCAATGTACCGGTAAAGGATATCATGGCTACCGGCAATTTTGATTTTGACAGCGTATACACAAGTGCCGGATGGTGCAAGCATCTTGAAGAGGATGAAGTTGATGATGATCACGATGAAGACGAGCATGAGCATGATGATCATCATGAGCATGAAGAAGAGCATCACCATCATCATGAGCATGAAGAGGAAGGTCATCACCATCATCATGAGCACAGGCATGAAGGTGAATCTGAGGATGAATATGGAATAGGAACGTTCATCTATTACAGGAGAAAGCCTTTTGACCGCGTGAAACTTGACGAATATGCAAGCAAATGGCCAAAAAACATAATCCGATGCAAGGGTCTTATGTGGTTTGACGATGAAAAAGACATGGCCTGGGTTTTTGAGACATCTGGAAGGCAGATACAGGCTGGTTACAGCGGAACATGGCTTGCTGCATGCCCGAAAAAGGAGCAGGAAAAGGTTCTTGCAGACAATCCAAAGATTAAGGATGAGTGGGATGCTGAAGTTGGTGACAGAATGATAAAGCTCTGCATCATAGGCCAGAATCTCGACAAGGCAAAGATAAGCGCAGATTTGGACGCATGTCTTGCTGATTAGCGCATATTTTAAGGAGTCGCATGGACGTTGCATGATTTTTTTCATCGGCTCCTTGATTTTACATTGAAAAGCTTTCAATGGCACAATGGCTTTTTTGCCGCATAAAACATGCACATCGTGCCCTTGCAAAACTCCAAGGGTACGATAAGCCTTTATTTGGTGTTTGCTCGCAAAAACTAAAAACTGTGAAGCCAAGACTTTGAGCGTAGTCTGTTTGCCTCGGCATAGTTTCTTGTATCGTGATGATATTCTACTCCACAATGAGGTTTTTTTCGCCTGGAGTAACTCCCTGCACATAGTTCTTTGAACCTGCCTTACCCTTGTCCTGCGTTATTTTCCAGACAGATGCGTTGTTTGTCATCATTTTGCCTTCTGAATATTCTTTTGCGGCAAGCTCAACATTTTGCCTTGACATGCTTCTTGTTACCGCTGAACTTGTGATTAAATCGCTGCATAAAACTTCTTGTGGTCCGTATCCATCCTGCCATACACCAGATTCCCTGATTTTTTCGATTATGCCTGTGAAATCATCCTTCCATGAAGTGCAACTGGATTTTGCAAACATTACGGCATCTTCGATTTCTCCTGAAAATGAGTTTCGTATGAAAACTATGTCGCTGTCAGCAAATACGGCTTTTGTGTTTTCAGCCCATAAATCCCTTGCGTTTTCATTATGGTCAAGGTGTGTCGAAAGCGAGAGGTCGTCTTCAAGCTCATCTGTCATGCCCTGTCCGTCTTCGGTATCAGAATCTATCGTCCTCATGTGAACAGTAATGTATTCTCCTTTTGAAACATCAATTGCAGGAAGACTGTATTTTTTCGCGTCACCGTCAGCCGCGCTTGCAATTTCAAGTCCCGAAAGATTTCCTTCCTTAATGACATAAAGTTCTGCGAATTCAATCTTGTGTATGTTCACGCCGTCAATTTTCTTTGTTCCGTATGCATTTCTGATTTCTGAAAGTATTACTTTTGCGGGGTTGCTGTTGTATCCTTCGAATTCGATGCTGAATGAGAGCGTGTTTCCGAAATCATCCTTTGCGATTCCTTCATACAGGTATTTCTTGCCGGTAATTGTGCTGTCGCTGAATGTGACTGTTGCAGTCTGCATGTCACTTTGGCATGTGCAGTCCGTTGTCGTGGAGTTTTCTTTTTCAGTCAGCATTCCTGAATCAATGTAAGCCTGCTTTGAAAACTCAATTTTTACAGTTTTGTCGTCAATTACGGAAAATTCCCTTATTTCTGGTACCGTAAAATCACCCTGCAGAATTTCGACTCCTTCTTCCGGTGCCCTGCAGCTGAAAGTGCCGATTGATGCAATGACTGCAAGTACAATTGCTGCCGTTGGAAAAAGTGTTTTTAACATAAATGCCATAATTTCATTTTTATACTTCATGTATTCTCCATTTGTTTTGCCGCTATTGCGGATACTGTATAAAATCAAGCCTAAAAATCCAGGGTTTTGGCTGCATTTTGGTTGTTTCCAAGATATGATGCAAATTTTTAAGCCCCACAATATATATATGCAAAAAAAAAAGCAAAAGTGCAGCTTTTCATGCAGAATCTGAATTTTTTTGATGAAAAATCTAATTTTTAGAAGTTGCCATTATGTTTTTTTCAAGGAGTCGATTTGTCTTTGGGGTTTTGGAAAATGAAACGCGTCTTGCTTGGAACCGGCATGAAAATTTCATTTTCAGGGGATTCTATCAGAATCAGAGGGAAAGAGGGTGCGCTTGATCATGAATTTCAGTCTCAGGCAATCTTGTGTTTTCCAATCTTGATCATGTAATCAAGGTTATAAAGAAGATCCTGGATGTCAAATGGTTTTGATACGAAAGAATCCATTCCGACGTTCATGGCCTGTTTTCTGTCTTCGTCAAATGCATTTGCGGTCATGGCTATGATTGGTATTGTGGCTTTTTCTTCATCTGGAAGTGACCTTATGGCCTTTGATGAATCATAACCGTTCATTACAGGCATCTGCACGTCCATGAGTATGACTTTGTAGTGTCCTGAAGGATTTTCTGTCACCATTTTTATGGCTTCCTCTCCGTTGAATGCTTCCTCTATGATGAATCCAAGCGATCCGAGAATTTCACGAACAATGTCCCTGTTAAGTTCGTTGTCCTCTACCAGAAGAATCCTTACGCCGTCATATCGTTTCTGCGTATAGTCCACGGTTTCTTTTGTTTCAATCGAGTCTTGGAGTTCTGTTTCTCCGTATACATTTTCAAAATCAAAGCATATGAGGAATTCCGTACCCTTTTCAAGTTCACTTTTAACGAATACGCATCCGCCCATGAGATCAATGAAGCTTTTGGTAATTGCAAGTCCGAGACCTGTTCCCTGTATCTGGTAATTTGCCTTGTTTTCATCGCGCTCAAATGCCTTGAACAGGTTTTCTTGGAATCCCTTTGACATTCCAATTCCATTGTCCTTTATGCGGAACTGATATGAGCTTGTATCTTTTGAGTTTGACGTCATTTCCGTAATCAGGAATTTAACGCATCCGTAGTCATGTGTGTATTTTACCGCGTTTCCAAGTACGTTTATGAGAATCTGGTTAAGCTTCAGGCTGTCGCAATTGATTCTTTTCGTCAAGTCTCCGCTCTGCACAATCTGGTAATTTATGTGTTTTGCGTCGGCCTGCTGCTGTATGACGTTGTTTACGTTGTATATTATGTCCCTTATTGTTGTAGGTTCCGTCTGAAGCTTTACTTTTCCGCTTTCAATCCTTGACATGTCAAGTACGTCGTTTATCAATGTGAGAAGGTGCTTGCTGCTGGATTGTATTCTTTTGAGATATTCCGCAACATCTTTCTTGTTGTCCAGGTGTGATTCTGCAAGTGTCGTGAAACCCATGATGGCATTCATAGGAGTCCTTATGTCATGGCTCATGTTCGACAGGAATACTGTTTTTGCCTTGCTTGCGCTTTCCGCCATCAAAAGAGCATCCTGAAGCATTTTTTTCTGCTTCATTTCGTGTTCTATTTCTTCATCGACATTCATGAATCCGAGAAGGATGTTGTTGTTCATTCGGATTTCGCCCATTCGGACAGCCTTGAGTTTCATGTATGCGAGCTTGTTGTTTATGAAAGAACGGTAGTTTACGTAAAAGCTTTCCTTTTGCGTGAGCTGCCTCAAGATGTTGTCCCTTGAAAATGCAATTCGCATCATGTCCTGGTCGCCTTCATATACGCTTACGCCAACGTAAAGATCTAGCGCATCATCATAAAACTGGTCTCCGAAGGTTTCCGAGTAAAATGCACCCACCTTGTCGTTCAGTCTGACGACGCGAACCTTGTTTGTTATGAGGTTCACCATGAAGACGTTCGTGTAGTCAAGTGAAAGGGCATTTATGACTTCAAGCTGATAAAGCTTTTCTTCTTCCAGATAGTGGGCATTTGTTATGTTTTTTACAACTGCAAGACCCATTATGTCTTTTGTCTTGTTGTCCTTTGTGAGTATTATTGTGGTTCGTGCCCAGAAAGATTCTCCGTCATATGTTATCCTGTTCGTGTCAAACCACAGTTCGTGTTTTCCTTCGCTGAAATTCTTGAAGAGAAAATCAGGACTCATGTGTTTGCTGAAAATGGCCTGTTCCTCATCAGACATTTCTTGTGACGCAATTCGTATGAAGTCCGTATACTTGCATAAATCTCCAAGATTGTGTGATTCCCGAAGGTTTACGATCTTGTCATCAACCCTTTGAATCGGATTTCCTATTATGAGGTTTTTTGAGAGGTTGAATTCATACATGAATACCGCATCTGCAAAAATAGCCCTCTTGTACTGGTCTTCACGGATTGTATCGTTGTTCATGGACACGCAGTCATTTACGTGTGACGTGTCGTCAACAATAAAAAGGAATGCGTAGCCGTTAAAAATTTTTCCTATCCAGAAATACCATGAATAGTTGCTGTCATGCGTGAAATATGTTGTCCTCAGGCTTATCGTAAACATCTCGCCCTTGTGTCTTCCGCGGTTCACGATGTCGGTTGAAAATTTGAGGAGTTTCGGAATATCTTTCTGGTCTGTGTAGTTTGCGACATCAGCACATAAGTTTTTCCATGTCTTTGGAAGTGGAACTTCATGTAGGACGCCTTCTTTAAGTTCTATTTCTGAAACTGAGCAGTCATCAAAGTAAATCTTGAAAATTTTCTTGTATACGTTTTCCGCAACGGCTGAAATAAAATCATGAACGAAACCTTTTTCCTTTTCCTCCGACTTGATTTCTTCCTTAATTCCGATGTTTGAAGAGCAGTCTGCAATCATCAGGTAAACATATTCCCTGTCATCTTCAAGAATTTTCATCGCATATACGTAAACATAAAGCGGATTTCCGTTCTTTGTCCTGCGTGTGGTCTTTACGGAGCCGAATTCCTTGCATTTTTCGTATACATCATCCTCTAGAAAGTCATCAAATGAAGATGAAATCGCATATATGAAATTTTTGTCAATAAACCTTATTATCTTGCTTTTCCATAAGTCAAAATCAATTTCCTGTGGTTCTTCCAAATTTTGATTCTTATGTTCGGAAATTCTTGATATTTTTTTTGACCCGATATCAAGCTGATATATAATGTATTTTGTCTGACCGACAATTTTTGCCTTGAGAATTCTTATGCTGTTTTGTTTTTTTTTCTGATTTCGCACAACTTGGACCTTAAGGAAATTATAACACGATTTTGCCATATCAACATTGTAAAATTATTTTTCTGTGTTTTTTTTTTATTGTTTGTTAACTTTTGTTCATTCTGCCATGGAATTGTTCCGGAAAATGTTTTGTTTGAAAAAAAAGCAATGTATGTATATAATGAAAAAATGGGATTTGAATTAAGACAGAGCCAGATGCAGAAACAGGTTCAGGTTATGAGCCAAAAGCAGATTGCGTCCTTGAACATACTTTCTCTTGGAACTCATGACCTTGTGGATGTGATAAAAAAAGAAGTTGAGGAAAATCCGACCCTTGTTTTCTGCAGGCAAAAGTCAAGCTATTACGCTGAGGAAAAATACGGTTCCTCGTATGGTGAGAGTGCAAGTGACAATTATCTGTCTATCCTTGAATCAAAGGCTGATGAACGCACGAATCTTCAGGAACATCTCATAAGCCAGCTTAACATGATGAATTTGCTTGATTCTGAAAAGACTGTGTGCGAGAAACTCGTTTACAATCTGGACCAAAAGGGATTTCACATTCTTTCGCCGATTTCACTTCTTGACAAAAAGGACAAGTGCCAGACTCCGGGGCTTCTTGAGAAATGCATTGGCATTGTGCAGCAGCTGGATCCTCCCGGCATATGCGTTAAAAACATGGAAGAGAGCCTTATGGTGCAGGCAATGCAGAAAACTGATGCAAACAGGCTTGCTCTTTTTATCCTTGATGGAAAATTTGACTATCTAAAGCCGCCTGTACCTGAAAAGATATTGCAGAAAATCCGGGATTATGTTTCAGACAGAAAAAAGATGTTCGGCGATACTGAAAAAAATTCCTGGATATTGAATCTGAAACTTTCCATAGAAGATGTTGATGAAATGCTTGCTTTTTTGAGGACATTGGATCCGTTTCCGGCACGAAATTTTTCAAGTTCCCAAACTCATTATGTTGAACCTAATATTTACGTTTTAAGATTAAATAAAGATGATGTCGTGGACATGGATGATGTTGTCATTGAAAAAAATGGCTCCAGATGGAAGGTTGAGTCGAAGGAAAAATCTGTTCCCCAACTGATGATAAACCCAGAGCTTAAAAATATCTTAAAAAGTAAAAGTGTTTCTGATGAAGAGAAAAAAAAGATGGCCGAAAACATAAAGAGGGCGCAGGAATTCATAGATACCGTTGAATACAGGCAGAATACCGTTACCAGGGCGTGTCTTGAAATTGTCAGGAGGCAGCTTGATTTTTTTGACATGGGACCCGGCAACTTGAAGCCGCTTGTGCAGCAGGATATTGCTGATGTGGTGGGCGTGCATGAGTCGACGATTTCGAGAATGGCTTCGAGCAAGTACATTCAGTGCGAGTGGGGACTTTTTGACGTCAAGTATTTTTTTACGAATGCGGCGAGTGCAAGGGAAGACGGGGTGAGCCGTGACAAGGTTCTTCATCAGATAAAGGCGATTGTTGATGGCAGTAGCAGCTCTAAAAAGCTTAGCGATGAAAAGATAAGGCTTGAGCTTGAGAAAATGGGATCTTTTATTTCAAGAAGGACTGTTGCCAAGTACAGGCATCTTCTGAATATTGATTCTTCATATGACAGAGTGTGATTTTATGGTGACGGAGTCGTCTTTGTATGCGGATTTGAATGTCGTGCAGATTCTGAAACGAGATGAAGGCTTTTCTGTTTCTTTGGTAAACTGCTGGTTGAAGCACAAGGTGAGGATGTCAAAGCCATTCTTCCTTCTGTGCTCCGTTTGTTTGTGAAGATTTCCTGCATCCCGCAAACCTTTTGGGTGTACGGGAAAACCTTCAGGCACTTCTTTTGGGGAAATGCCCTATATGAGGATTACTTTGTGTGATCCTGAATCTTTTCCTTTTCTTTCTTGACCTTTACGTCAAGCACATCCATGAGTTTGTTTAATGCAGCTGCAAAATCATAATCATCACTTGTGACATGACCATTTCCGCCCCATCTGAAATTGATTGTTGCATCAAAGTAGAATTTTTTATCTTCCTTTACGCGGAGGATTAAATCGATGATGAGGTTTTCTGCATAGCTGATGCGCTCAAGCTTTTTGTTGATCAAATCTGTCTGATCCCTGTCCAATGAGAAACCCTGTGCTGAAATTGACTTATTCATAATTTGCTCCTTAAAATGATTTGTTAAGCCCAACTGCAAACTACAGTTTAGCCAATTTGAATCGCTTCAACTGACTATGATGTAAGTATAATACTGATTGTTGAAAAATGCAAAGAAAAAAAATCATAAATCGGACTTTTTAATTGCTTGAAATAAACTTAATAAAAAGTGTAATTAATATTGTGTATTTCTTTATATAAACTTAAATCGTAAAAAGTGTATTTTTTCGTGAAAATATAGAAGAAAATTTGCAAATTTTACAAAAAAAACTTTTGATTTCGCATCTTTTTTGTTGCAAATTGTCGGTAATAATGTATAATAAAATTCCTTAACATAATGAAGGATTTATGCATTTACTTAAGAAGGAGGCAATTGCATGAAAAAACTTGGAGTTACAGCATTGGCTGTACTTATGGTAGCAGGAACTTTTGTTTCATGTGCCAAGAAAAATGATGCACAATCATCAAATGGCAGTGATGGAAAAGTTCTCAACATTTATGTATGGAATGATGAATTCCCGTCACGTTTTGACAAGTATTACAAGTCAAAGGTGCCAGCTGATGTTGTCGTAAACTTTGTTCAGACACCAAATCAGGGTAATGCTTATCAGAATAAGCTTGACGAGGCTCTTCTTGCACAGAAGAAAGCAAAGAATGATGAAAAGGTTGACATGTTCCTTGTAGAGGCTGATTATGCCCTCAAGTATGTGGATACACCAGCAACACTTGATGTTGTTTCTCAGGTTGGACTTTCTGATGCAGATCTTGCAAACCAGTTCAAATACACAAAGGATATCATGACTGATTCAAAAGGTGTTTTGAAAGGTGTTTCTTGGCAGGCATGTCCGGGCGGATTCATATACAGGCGTTCAATTGCAAAGGCTGTTCTTGGAACTGATGATCCTGATGAAGTTCAGAAATCTCTTTCTGACTGGGACAAGTTTGATGCTGTTGCCGAGCAGGCAAAGGCTCAGGGATTTTTCATGCTTTCAGGTTTTGATGATGCATACCGTGTGTTCAGCGACAACGTAAAGTCAAAGTGGGTTGTTGAAAACAAGATTACTGTTGACCCTATGATTGAGCGCTGGATTTCAATGACAAAGAAATATACGGAAAACGGCTTCAACAACAAGGCAAACCTCTGGTCTGCAGAAAGCTTCCAGGGATGCAAGAAAGACGGAAAGGTATTCGGTTACTTTGGACCTGCATGGTTCCTTGATTTCTGTCTTACACCAAATACTTTGGACGATCCTGCTGCCGGTAATGTCGTAGGAAACGGTTCATATGGTGACTGGGCATTCTGTAAAGGTCCTATGGGATTCTCTTGGGGTGGAACATGGATTTGTGCTGCCGCAGGAACTGACAATGTTGATCTTGTAAAAGACATCATGTATACAATGACTTGTGACAAGGACACAATGGTTGCAATCGCAAAGGAAATGGGTGATTTCACAAACAATGAGCCTGCAATGAAAGAAGTTGCATCTACAGATTACCAGAATCCTTTCCTTGGCGGACAGAACCATATGTCAGTGTTCATTGATTCTGCTGCTTCAATTGACAAGAGTTGCATGTCAATGTACGACCAGGGCATGACAGAAAAGCTTATGTCTGCAATGGCTGACTACTACAATGAAAAGGTAGACCTTGACAAGGCATGGGAAAATTTCTACACATCTGTATTGGAAGTTTATCCAAACCTTTCAAAATAGTTTTTTGATGTTCTGCATGTGATGCAGGATGTTTAAAATATCTGCAGGAAAAATTTCCTGTAGGTTCATCATGAGGTTCCGTAAATCGAAATCTATGGAATCTCATGTGTTTTGTTCTGATATTTTTTGTTCATTCGGAAACCCTAATGCATGTTTGGGTTTTATTAACAGTATTTCTTTTAGAGGATATATGAAAGACACTACAAAATCAAAGGTTAAGCCTAGAAAAGTATCTTCGATTCAGTATGATAGATGGGGTTATGCTTTTATAGCACCTTTCTTCGTTGTTTATATTATTTTTTCGCTTATTCCGTTATTAAAAACATTTTATTATAGTTTTTTTGAGTACTATCGCGTAGGACTGACAATTATTGGTCCTGATTTTATCGGATTTGAAAATTACAAGAATATTTTCACGTCGGACGACAGTTTGGCTAAATATTTTGTCAATACACTTGTCATGTGGGTACTTGGCTTTATTCCTCAGATTGTTATATCCCTTATGCTTGCTGTTTGGTTTACGAATACTGAACTCAATCTCAAGGGACAGTCTTTTTTCAAGGCCACAATCTATCTTCCAAACCTTATAATGGCTGCTGCTTTTGCAATGCTCTTCTTTGCATTGTTCTCACCTAACGGTCCTGTCAACAATATTATCAAGGGAATGGTTTCATCTGGAAATGAAGCTATTGGTCAGGCAGAATATGAGCCTATCAGATTCTTCAGTTCTACTGCATGGACTCGTACTCTTGTTGCAACAATGAACTTCCTCATGTGGTATGGAAACACGACTATAATGCTTATGGCCGGTGTCATGGGTATCGACAACAGTCTTTTTGAGGCTGCACGAATTGACGGCGCATCTCCTTCACAGGTATTCTTTAAGATTACGATGCCTTTGCTTCTTCCAATTTTTGTTTACGTATTCATTACTTCATTGATTGGTGGAATCCAGATGTTCGATGTTCCTCAGATTTTGACTAACGGAGCCGGAACTCCTGACAGAACTACAATGACAATAATCATGAAGCTCAACAATCACCTTCACAGCAAGAACTATGGACCTGCCGGTGCAACGTCAGTTCTCTTGTTCATCATTACAGCTATCTTGAGTGGTTGTGTTTATAAGACAACCATGAGCAAGTACCAGAATAAGAGATAGGAGGTTCGGCATGGATAAGATTAAAAGTCAGTCACAGATGCTTAATGCAAGAAGGGCTGTTTGCTATACTGTTTTGGTGATTCTTTCAATTTTGTCACTTTTTCCATTCTATATAATGCTGATTAATGCAACACGCATGCATTCTCAGATTCAGAGTGGATTTTCAATGCTTCCGGGAAAGGAATTCTGGATTCACTGCCAGCAGTTCCTCCGTACGGAAAGATGGTATGTAAATGGAAAGGAATTCAAGGTTTTTGGTGAGCAGTATCCTATTTTCAGGAGTCTCATAAACAGCATGATAGTTGCTTTCCTTACTGCCGGTGTTACGACATATTTCTCTGCAATGACGGCATATGGAATTTACATGTACAATTTCAAGGGAAAGAAAAACGCCTTCAAGTTCATAATGGCTGTAATGATGGTTCCGACTCAGGTTTCAACACTTGGTTTCATTGATTCCATGATGCAGATGAATCTTATGGATACTTATATTCCTCTTATTGTTCCTGCAGTTGCATCTCCAGTCATTTTCTTTTACATGTATCAGTCAATGGAAGCAACTCTTCCATTCTCTATCGTTGAGGCTGCCCGTGTAGATGGAAGCAATGAGTTCTTTACTTTCAATGCAATCGTTGTGCCTATGCTCAAGCCTGCATTTGCTGTTCAGGCAATTTTCTCATTTGTTTCTTCTTGGAACAATTACTTCGTTCCAGCTCTTGTCATAACAAACAAGAAGCTTTGGACAGTACCTATTCTTATTGCAAATGCACGTAATGCCGATTACATGATGTTCGATTTGGGTATAAATTACACATTGATGACGATTGCCATTCTTCCGTTGATTATTGTTTATTTCTTCCTTTCTAGATATATCATTGGAGGTACTACAGCCGGTGGTGTCAAAGAGTAAGAGATCTCTGTAGTGTGAACAAAAAATAGAAAACCGATGTTTACGGACGTCGGTTTTTTATTGACTTTTATATAATTATATGCTTATATAATTATATGATTAATAACGAAGAGCAGCTTTGCTCCCTGGCAGAGCTTTTTAAGGTTTTTGGTGATTCTACAAGAATCAGGATTCTGTATTCGCTTCTTGACGGAGAGATGAATGTTACTGAAATTTCAGGAGAACTTGGCATGACGCAACCCGCCATCAGTCAGCAGCTCAGGGTTCTGAAATCAAGTGGTCTTGTAAAATCATGTCGTGATGGAAAGAACATAATTTATAGCCTTGCCGATGAACATGTGAGGACGATACTGAATATCGGCATTGAGCATCTGGAGGAATAGCTTATGAAAGAAATTGACAGCTCTTGCAATGAACATGAAAGTTGTGACTGCCACATGCACTCTGGACATCATCATGATGAAGAAAGCGGCATGGGATTGGTTTGTGGTTCTGCGTTTTTTTTTGTGCTTGGATTTTTGTTTTCCAGGAATGTGTTCTCATTTTTTCTTGATTCCATGTATTCTCGATATGTGTCCGTTTTTTTTCTTTTTTTGGCATATGTGCTTCCCGGAAGAAAAGTGATTCATGAAGCCTTGGAAAATCTAAGGGAGGGAAAGCCTTTTTCCGAGGAATTCCTTATGTCCATGGCTACTGTGGGAGCCATATTGATTGGAGAGTATGCTGAAGCTGCCGCCGTAATGGTGCTTTTTTCGCTTGGAGAATATCTTGAGTCAAAATCATCTTCAAGGGCAAAAAAATCGATAGAATCGCTGATGGAAATCAAGTCTGATACTGCTGTCGTATTGAAAAATGGAATGGAATCCACTGTTTCTTCAGAAAGCGTTTCGGTTGGAGATGTGATTGTCGTAAAGCAAGGCATGAGGGTTCCTCTTGATGGCATAATAGTTTCAGGCGGAACGTTTGCAGATTCAAGCGCTCTTACTGGCGAAAGTGTTCCCGTGCAGTATTTCGAAGGGGATGAGATTTTAAGCGGAGTCATAAATTCCGGTTCTGTGATAAGAATTCGGGTTACAAAACCATATTCAGAAAGTACGGTTTCAAGGATACTTGAGCTTGTGGAAAATGCATCTTCCAGAAAGGCAAAAACTGAAAAGTTCATTTCAAGATTTGCAAGAATATATACGCCTTCTGTCTGCCTGCTGGCTTTTGCCTTTGTGGCTGTTTCGTATTTCTTTTTGAATGTGACAGATTTGAAATCCCTGCTGTACAGGGCTTGTGAACTGCTTGTGGTCTCGTGTCCGTGTGCTCTCGTAATAAGCATACCTCTGAGTTTTTTTGCGGGCATCGGACTTTGCGGAAAAAACGGAATACTTGTGAAAGGTTCTGCATATGTTGATTTGCTGTCAAAGGTCAAATGCGTGGTCTTCGACAAGACTGGAACACTGACTAAAGGATGTTTTGAAATTACTGACATTTTTGTCCGGGAAGAAAGCGGGGTATCAAGAGATGAACTTGTTTCCATTGCATCTCATGCTGAAAGTTGCAGTACACATCCAATTTCATCATCCCTGAAAAAAATCCACCATTGTGAAAAATGTGAAAATCTTGTTTTAGATTTTGCGGAAGAAATTTCAGGTTGTGGCATAAAATGCATGATTGGCGGAGAAAAAATTCTTGTAGGCAATGAAAAGTTGATGGAAATGGAAAATGTGAGATATTTTTCAGCTGCAAACAGGAATTTTTTCGGAACCGTGGTTTATGTCGCAAGAAATTCTGAATATCTCGGTTTCATTCTTATAAGCGACGTGCTGAAAGACAATGTTTGTGAAGTTGTCGATGACCTGAAAAAACTTTCCGTACGCACTGTCATGCTTTCTGGAGACAAGAATGCGGCTGCAGAGAAAGTGGCATCTCTTTCTGGCATAGGCGAATATCATGCGGAGCTTCTGCCGGGAGACAAGGTTTTGGCGCTTGAGAAAATAATGGAAGCGGAAAAGGGAAAAATCCTTTTTGCAGGCGACGGCATAAACGATGCTCCTGTACTCATGAGGGCTGACATAGGGCTTTCCATGGGAACTATAGGAAGTGATGCTGCGGTCGAATCTAGCGATGTTGTCGTCATGAATGATGACATTTCAAAAATCCCCCTTGCAATAAGGATTTCATCAATTACGATGAGAAATGTTTTTGAGAACATTGTGTTTTCCATTGGCGTGAAAATCATGATTGTCGTGTCATGTCTTTTGGGCTATGCACCTATGTGGCTTGCAGTTTTCGGAGATGTCGGCGTGACGATTATTTCCATATTGAATTCTTTGAGGCTTTCAAGAAAATCTGTGCGGAAATGACAGAATTGCATGAATTTGCCTTATGTCATCAAAAAGCGAATTCATGCTTTCATGCATTTAATGGCCAGGGCAAACGCATTATAGTTGTTGGAGAGCATAAAGCAGGCATTTTTCGTTTTGTGAGCAAAGTGTATGCTTGTTGCCGATTGTCAGATTCTTCTTTTTAGTTGAAACAGGTAATTCAATTCCTTTTAGAAGATTCATTA
>JAZQMW010000014.1:0-39010 GCA_045627025.1 Treponema sp.
TCCGGGTTCATTGAATTAAGAAGCGCAAGGGCCTCCTCGTATTTTCCTTCCCTGTTGTGTTTTTCAGCAAGAGAAAGCTTTTCACTGTCCGTAAGGCCATCATTTCCTGCACCTGATTTTCCACCAAGCGAATTTCCATCCTTGCCGTATCCGAGACTTTCAAGGTCGACTCCGTTTTTCTGGGCGTTTTTTGCAATCTCTTTTTTAAGCCCCTTGGACATTTCAAGCATCTTTTTGCCTTCCGGCGTTGATGCATCCGGGTTCATTGAATTAAGAAGCGCAAGAGCCTCCTCGTATTTTCCTTCCCTGTTGAGTTTTTCAGCAAGCGAAAGTTTTTCACTGTCCGTAAGGCCATCATTTCCCACACCTTGTTTTCCACCAAGAAGACTTCCATTCATGTCATATCCGAGGCTTTCAAGGTCTATTCCTTTTTTCACGGCGTTTTTTGCAATGTTTTTCCTAAGCTGATTGGACTTTTCAAGAAGTTTTTTACCCTCAGGTGTCGATGCATCTGGATTCATGGAATTAAGAAGTGCAAGGGCCTCCTTATACTTGCCGTCTTTTCTAAGTTTTTCCGCAAGCAAAAGTTTTTCATCATCCGTCATCCAATCCAAATCAACAGGTGTCTTTTTCCTGAGAGAGCTTCCGTTTTTGTCGTATCCGAGGCTTTCAAGGTCTATTCCCTGACACAAAGCCTTTTCAACAATTTCTTTCTTGGCACTGTCGACTCTATCCTGAAGATTTTTTCCAGAACCAGCCAAATCATCCGGATTTATGGAATTCAAAATGGCAAGAGCTTCTTCTATGCGTCCCTCATTTAAAAGTTTTTCGGCAAGAGAAAGTTTTTCATCTGGAGAAAGATTTCCAAAATCATTATTCCTTAAAGCTTCATCAAATACTTTGTCACGGATGGATTTTATCCTGTCACCATATGCACCAAGCGACTCATCATCAGACATCATGCCCATTTCATCAAGAAGCCTCAACGCACCTGAAATGTCACCGATTTTGGCCATGGCGTCTATCAAATCCACGATTTCACCTATTTTTCCGTTTTTCAGGGCATCTTCAACAATTTTCTTCCTATATTGATCTATTTTTTCCCTGATTGAAGGGTCATGAGATGCAAGGGCATCAAGGGCATTCAAAATCCGCAAGGCCTTGGCATATTTTCCCTCCGACTCAAGAATATCAACAAGAGAAAACACATCCTGTATCTTGCCGTCAATATCAGCTTTAAGAACGGCAGTCCTCATGAGGGCGTTTACAGATTTCTGAAGGCTTTTGCTATATTCATCGTTACCGGGAACATCTATTTCAGAAAGAATATCAAGCGACTCCACATATTTTTTCTCAGCAATAAGCTTTGCCGCATATGCCATTTTTTCTTCAAGCGTCATCGCTTCGTAATTTACGGCTTTCATTCCAAGTCCAAACCAATTCGTCTGTTTTCCAAAATAAATGCCGGTACCGCAAAGAGCCAGAAGCATAATCACAATGGCCGCAAGTTTTGCCTTATCGCCTTTCTTTCTATTATTGTTGTCTTTTTTCTCATCAAGTTCATTATTCAAGTTCTGTTTCGTATCCATAATCAACCGTTCCTTCAGCACCGACATCAAAATTTGACATATCTGAATTTTCCAAAGAAGACTCTATTTCCTCAAGAAGTTTCCTTCTTCTTTCAGCATCTTCCATTTCTTTTTTAGCCTTCTCAGCCTTCAATGCCTCCATAAATTCGTTTTGAGACATTCCCTGGTAATTTCCACCTGCACCATCAGCAAAACCGGCTCCCTGGTAATTTCCACCAGCGCCGCCTCCATAACCTGTTCCCTGGTAATTTCCGCCTGCACCGCCCCCAAAACCACCGTTTCTAATGGCATTCTGTATTTCCATCTCGCGTGCAACACGTTCTTCTTCCTCACGAATGCGCTTTTCCTCCGCAAGACGTTCTTCTTCCCGCTTCTTTATCTCTTCAAGCATTGCTATTATCTGCTCTATTTCAACTTTCTGCCTGTCATTTGGAGAAAGATCAAGATAAAGCTTGTAGTCTTCAAGACTTGCAAGAAACTTTTCCTGCTTCAGCTCCGCATTTGCCCTGTTCAAAACAGGAGGTGCATAAAGCCTGTTTGCGGCAATTGAAAGAGAATACCATTTTTCGGCAGAATGGAAATCGCCCATCGAATAGCATATATTGCCGGCATTAAGAGCAAGAATCTTTTTGTCAGTACCGGAAATTTTCATGGCCTCAGAACAAAGCGCAAGTCCTTCCTTTAAAAGTCCCTGGCTTTGATAGCACAAAACAAGATAGTTGTATGCCTTCAAGTCTTTTCCAGAAGAAATGGATTTTTCAAGATAAGGAATTGCTTCGACTATCTTATTTTCCTTAAAGAGCGTCTCGCCAAGTTTAAAATCAGAATCCTCGGCATGGACAAAAAAACAAAATGCGGCCAAATAAAGAAAAGAAAAAAACAGCCGTCTGCTAAAAATATTTTTATAGTTCATCATTTAATTATCTGTATTTATGCATTATAATATTAAGGGAATCTGTAAAGTTAGCCCAAAACAAAAAAAATAACCTGTTTGCTTTAGGAAAAAAATAAGAAATGTTAAAATAAATTGACATATTCTTAGCAAAAAATGTTACTTTTTATTGATTATATGATAGAATCTCATATAAAAAATAAAACATAGGTGGATACAAAAAAATGAGTCAGATAGCAGAAGTTATTATTCTCGGCGTAGTTATCGCAGTCATAGCAACAGCAGTTATTTTCATCGTAAAAAACATTGCAATTCCATCAAAAATTGAAAACATTCCCAAAATGATAAAGGAAAGAAAATTTCAGGCAGCACAAAAATGTGCAAAAATGATTATCGCAAAGGATCCAAGAAACTATATCGCGCATTATTGGCTCGGAAAGTCATATCTTATGGACAACAAGCCGGAACTTGCATTCATGGAATACAAAACGGTAAACGAAAACGCACTGTTCAATGGAACGATACCGGAAGCGTCATTCAGAAAAGACATGGCAAAACTCTATAAAAAATACGACCAGAATGAAGATGCGCTTAAGGAATTCCTCCTTCTTACAAAGCTTGAGCCCAATAAGGCGGAACATAATTTCAATGCCGCAGAAATCTATGAATTGCAGGGAAATGCAAAGCTTGCAATGGGATTCTACCAAAAAACACTCATGACGGACAAAAAGAATTCCATGGCCTACACGGGAATCGGAAGGGTTTATTTCAGGGCCAAAAACTATCCTCAGGCAAAACAGGCTCTCGAAACAGCAATCAAGCTGAGTCCAGACTGCCATGAAAACTATTATTATCTTGGAAAAGTATGCAAGGAAACAAAAGATCTTTCAGGAGCGGTAAAACTTCTGGAAAAAGCAGAAAGGTCTCCTGACTTCAAGCAAAAGGCACTTATAGAAAAAGGAACATGTCTTGTACTTGCAGACCAGACAGACAAGGCAATAAATGCATTTGAAATAGCAATATCAAATGCAAAGGACATGCGCGCACAGGAAACACTTTACGCAAGATATTTTCTTGGCGTATGCTATGAGAAAATCAGAAAAATAGAAAAAGCCATCGAACAGTGGGAAATGATTTTCAAAATAAACAGCAAATTCAAGGATGTCAGCGCAAAATTAAGCCAATATAAAGAAATAGAAACAAATGACGGCATAAAGGAATATCTCACATCAAGCAACATCCAGTTTCTTGAACTTTGCAAAAAACTTGCTCTTGCAGGATACAAGCTTCAGTGCCAAAAAGCAGAGGCAACACCTTACGGATGCCAGATGATTGCAACGGAAGATAAAAGTGACAACTGGATGAACGTAAAGCAGCAGGTCTATCTCATCCAATTCTACAGATCGACGAAAATCATCGAAGAAAGCATCGTCAGGAAAGTCGCAGACGCAGTGAAATCGAAAAATTACAAGAAAGGCTATATTTTTGCAAGTTCAGATTTTTCACCGGCAGCCATATCATACGCAGAAACAAGGCCTGTCGTGCTTATTCCCAAAGATACCCTTGAATCACTTTTCAAAAATGCAGGTGTAGAATGAGGTTTTTATGTGTTTCCGATCAAATTGACCCTCTAGTTTACTCATCAAGCGTAAAAGAAAGGTACTCTGACGTAGATGCCGTATTCTGTGCAGGAGACTTGCCGATGGACTACGTTGACTTCATAGTCGATTCACTTGGCAAACCCACTTTTTTTGTATTCGGAAACCATGATTTAAAGGAATATAAATATTACAAGAAAAAGACAATGGATTCTGTAATGCAATCAGAATACAGCATGATGAGCCATGCACATGGCGCTGACTATGCAAGCAACAGAAACATAAGGTCCAAGCATCTGAAATTCAAAACCGATGGCGAAAAAACAACACCGCTTTTGATTTCCGGAGTAACAGGAAGCAGAAACTACAATAACGGACAGGCGCAGTTCACGGAATGGCAAATGAAAAAGCAGCTTCTGAATCTCGTTCCAGGCCTGTTATGGAACAAGCTGAGGTATGGAAGATATTGTGATGTATTTTTGACACATGCATCACCAAGGCACATCCACGACAAAGAAGATCCCTGCCACAAAGGTTTCAAATGCTTCAACTGGTTCATAAAAAAGTTCAAGCCTGCCTTAATGATTCACGGTCACATACATCTGTACGACCTGCAGGACAAAAGGCTTTCAGAACTTGAAGGAACACACATCGTTAATGCTTACGGACACATTGTCATTGATTGCAATTTAAGCAGTGGCAAAGGAGAAAAAAATGGAGTCAACTACGTCATATCTATCCACCCAAGCCGATGACGACTTCAACAGGGCAAGGAACAAGGCACTTTTCAACGGCATACAGCACATGCTGTCGCCAGAAGAGGCAAAACTCATATCATTCACCGACATAAAGTCTCTTTTAAAGCCCAAAAATGAAGTATACAAGGGAATGCAGGTGGTGCCAATAAACCTTATTGTAGGCAGCGAAGGCAGATACAAGGATTTCGACAACCATTTCTTTCCAAAGAGCAACTTCCTCAAGGCACGATGGGAACGGATAGACCTCGCACATTACCAGGACATTACCCTCCCCCCGATAACGGTATACGAACTCGGAGGTCTTTATTTTGTAAGAGACGGAAACCACAGGGTTTCTGTTGCAAAAATGAAGGGCATAGAAAACATAGATGCTGACGTAATAAGCCTGCAAAGCGAAATAAAGCTGAAACCAGGATGCACGACAGAGCAGATAGTAAGGCAAGTCATAGAATATGAAAAAAGAGTATTCTATGCGGAAACCAATTTCGGTGACATAACTGACTACTGGTGTCTGGATTTTTCAACTCCCGGACAATACGACGTCATCTACAATCACATACTTTGCCATAAATACTACATGAATCAGACTCAGTCGGAAGAAATTCCTCTCGAAGAAGCAACGCTGTCATGGTTTCAGAATGTATACATGCCGGTAATTCATGTGATAGAAACACAAAAGATCCTCAAGACAATGAAAGGCAGAAAAAAGGCAGATCTTTATGTGTTCATAATAAAATATTGGGATGAGCTAAAACAGAAATTCGGAAATGATTTCAGTCTGGAAAAGGCGGCGGAAGATTTTACGGCTCAATACAGCATTCCCTTTTCAAGGAGGATTAAAAACTTCATATCCGGCGTAAAAATGCGCAAGAAATTGAATTCTGCTAAATAGTATCAATTTTCTGCCGATAAAGGTTTAAAAATGAAACAAGAATCACTTTCCAGAATTGCAAAAAATTCTTGACTGTGCATCGTTTCAATGTTAAAATTATGTAGGTTGGAATCTCTAAAAGTTCTAAAAGCAAATTTTTAGGGATAAGCTTAATTACAACATACCATGCGTTCCGCAAAATATGTTTTCCAAAATTTAGTAGCAATACAAGGAGCATACCCTTGATTCTTGATGATACATATGCATACATTCCTCTCTTCGCAGTTTCTGTAATTTCAGCAGTACTTTTTCTGCTGTTCATATCAATCAGAAAGAAAAACACTGCAAGAATCAGTTTTATAGCTTTTTTTGCAACATTGATAGTCATTGCAGGAAGCATATACTCTGCAGTAAGGCTTATCATAGGCGCAAAGAATGCATTCCTCATATTTGGAACGGTAATGGCGCTTGCAATCCTTGTCATAATTCCATACGGAATCATGCTCTGCACGTTTGAACCACAAAAATTCATAAAATTAGTTCCTCATTCTGTAAATGAAGCTGCAGAAGAGGCCCTGAAAAAACAGCAGGAAGAAGAAAGGAACATGCAGCTTAAAGAAAAAGGCAGCGACTCTAAAATCCTCCAGCTGAGCTATGAATTTTCAGAATACGCAGCAAGCGTATACGCAGCAAAAGATGGCATAAACGACCTTTTGACCTTCATCAACAAAGGCATATGCAAGGAAATAGGAGCAGACGGCGGTGCAATACTCATGATTGACGACTTCGAAGATGTCATCACGGTAAAATCGTTTGAGGGTGATTTCCCGCCACCATACAAGCTTCCAAGCGACATACCCCACAAGCCTATCAGGGTTGCCACAAACTTCAAGTTTGCATCATTTCCTTTAAGGGACAATATTTTTGGAGAAATCGCAACATCTGGAAAAGCAGAACTCATCACGTCACCTGAAGGCGACAGCAGGATTTTCCAGAACGAACCTGAAGATTTTCTTAAATGCGGAACATATATCTTTGCACCACTCAAAATGCATGACAATGTAATTGGAGTTCTTGCATTTGCAACAGCATACGGAAAACAGGCTTTCACAGAAGAAAAGCTTGAATTTGTCAACGCTCTTTCAAATTTTGCATCAGCAGCAATAAAAAGCGTCATTACGGTAAAGGAAACCATGGAGCATAACGACCTCGAAAAAGAGGCTCAGCTTGCGACAAACATACAGTCCATGTTTCATCCTACAAAACTTCCAGTTGTTCAAGGCATAGAAATGGGAACGATATGGAATCAGGAAGAAGGCGTATGTGGTGATTACTATGATGTCATCGTATCGAGAAAAGACAGGGTATCTTTCGTAATGAGTGATGTTGCAGGCAAAGGCATGAACAGCGTCGTCATAATGACAATGCTCAGGGCCATGATAAGGCTTGTCGTAAACACAAAGAAGACAGCAGGTACGATTCTCGAATGGGTCAACCACGGAATTTCTGCCGAAAACTTCAGCACAGACCACTTTGCATCATGTGCACTCATAAATTACGATCCGACAAAACGGCAGGTTGAAATTGCAACAGGAGGCTCAATACCTGTATACTATTTTGACAGCCAGGAAGCCAAATTCACATGCCTTTCCACTCCGACAGAGCCAATCGGCGTAGATAAAGAGTCAAAATACAAAGATATCTTGCAAGATATTAAAACTGGTGATATGCTTATTACATATACGGATGGATTAATTGAAGCTCTAAATGATCAGGGGCAGCAGTATTCAATTGATTCACTGTTCTCTGTTGTTTCGAAAAACAGCAGATTGAAGGGAAAGGATATTGCAAATCTCGTTAAGAGTGACATAAAAAAATTTATTGGCAACGTTTGTTTACACGATGACCAATCGTTGCTTTTAATAAAGTTTTGAATAAAACAAGAGTAGTAAGGAGACAACTTATGGAACTTAAAATAAGAAAAAACGGAGAAGTCTATATCATTGATGTAAACGGTGAGATGGATTTGTACAATTCTTACAAACTTAAGGAACTTGTAATGAAGATGCTTGAGAAGAATGTAAAGTCTTTTGTCATCAATCTTGAGCAGGTAGACTACATTGACTCGTCTGGAATTGGTGCACTCATCTATATATGTTCTACAATCAAGAAGATGAATTTGAAGCTTTATATCTCAAATGTACACGGCTCTGTAAAAAAGGTTATTGAGCTTACGAAATTAATGGGTTACTTCCCTATTGCAAATAGTGTTGAAGAAGCTTTGTTAATGATTAATGAATAAAATATATCAAGGGGATGCAAAATGGAAGAACTAAAAGAACTCCGCTCAGATGGAAATGATCCATTGTTTGATAAGACGAATATGCTTTACAAGGCATTTCCTTCTAATTTTAGGCAAATTCGTTATTTTACATTATTGATTGTTCAGTCAGCTCCTCTTGAAATCAAAGAGATAAATCTTTTGGAGCAGCAGATTAGTGAAGTTATAAAAAATGCTGTAAAACATGGAAACAACTGTGATTTAAATAAGCAGGTTCACATTTGGTATTCATTCAGTGCCACACACGCCCATATTATTGTAGAAGATGAAGGAGAAGGCTTCAAAGATCTTGAAAAATGGAATGAATTCAACAAAAAGCGCATTGATTGTCTTCACAACTCAAATTTCGAAGAGCTTGCAAATTATGTTTCCTTCAGGACAAAGCGCTCGGATGAACAGGATGGCGGTAACGCACTTTTTGCAGCCCTTGAATATTGGAACGGTGGATTTGTTTATAATGACAAGAAAAATGGTGTCGCAATGCTGAAGAGATTCCAGCAAAAAAGACACGGTGTTGTTGTTGACGGAGAATAGGATTTACTGTATATTTTAGAATCATAGGTTGCCTGCAGGCGAAAACTGCACGCAGCTTTCATGGGGATGTCTTGGTTTCGACAGATAAGAGAAATCATGTGTTGCAGGTAGGCGTGAAGGTGCCTTGAACTGACAAAACAATAACTGCAAAACGTAGAGAAGACGAAATGTCTGACAACGAACAGTTTGCTCTTGCTGCTTAATTGTAGTGTATGAGCTGGAACTTTCGGTATGCTGTTCCTAATCCCGGAATGTTCCATTACAGACAGGGACTTACCTTGCTGCAGGCTTGGATGCATCAGGGGACATTTTTCCATGATACGGAAGAGACGCCTTTGAAGCCGCTACCTTTTCCCGACAAATACCTCGCTTCAATAAACCTGTAGAGATGCTTGGTTTGCTTACTTGGACGGGGGTTCGATTCCCCCCACCTCCAATGAAAGACTTGTTCGTTTGAGCAAGTCTTTTTTTTCTTCCAAGCCCAAATCTTGAAATGCAAGTTCAGCATGCAAAACGCATGGAATGAAGCAGGCTGCTTCACATTGCCATTGAGACGAAAACATGCAAAAAATCCACACCCCAAAACGAAAAGACAGCAACTTAAACAAAAAGTTTAAGTAAGCATCATTTTTTAAGTATAACTTTATGTATAATGAAAGCATATGAATATAAAATTAAACATATGACAAAGACTGAGAAAAACATAGCGCATCTATTTGGCAGAAATCTGAGAAGAATCAGACTTGCATACAACTATTCGCAGGAACATCTTGCAGAACTTCTTGACACGACTTCCGTTACGATTTCAAACTACGAAAGAGGATTTTCATGGCCGGGAAGAGATTCCCTTGCAAGAATCGTGGATATATTCAACGTACCTGTGGCAGTTCTATTCATGGATGTATCGCCTGAAATCATGTTTTGCTATCAGAATGTCAAAAACGAAATAAAAAACATCCTTGACGATACGTTAATGTCCAAAGATTTTGACGCAGACCGCAAATCACGGGTAAAAAGAAAAACTCAAGACAGGCAATAGTTTAACACGGTGCTTTAAATCTACAAGGCACCTCAAAATAGCTTTTAAAACTTTCCGTGCCTTTTTCGACTTGAAATCAAAAAAAGGCATTGCATTTTCTTTCATCGCCCTAAAAACTGCAATTCTTAGAGTTTCCCTTAAAATGCAAGAAAACCATCACCTGATGAAAAAAGGATTTCGGTCATCCAGGCAAAATCCCCGTCAGGCAGATGACTTCATCATTTTGAAAAAATCTCGTAATTTTCAGCCAAATTACAGAAATGACGGCATTTTTTTCGAAGAAATGCCAAAAGACAATTTCACACCACTCCAGATTTTAACAATTTGCACAAGCAAAATCATTTTGCATCATGTTTTCAGTAAAACCGTTCAATATACATATACAAAAAAATAGTATATTTAAGAATAAAACAATAAAAAAAAGTTTTATCGGCATTTTTTTTAATTGACAATACGTTTTTTTTTGGTAAAATAATATTCAAGTGGGAATTAGTGGGAAATAGTGGTGAGCAGCGGTATGGATATGCTTATTGGAGAATACTGTAATACTCTCGACGAAAAAGGTCGGATTAACTTTCCGGCAAAGCTTCGTGCTGTATTGCAGCAGGATTCTCTGATGATAACGCGTGGTCTAGACCGCTGTCTCATGCTTTTTACTGTTGAAGAGTGGACTCACATTATTGAAAAAGTAATGGGGTCCACATCAATCTTCAATGAGCAGAAAAGATTGCTAAACAGACATTTCATTGCACCAGCTCAAAAAGTAGATTTTGACAAGACAGGACGCCTTTCTATTCCACAAAGTCTTAGGGAATACGCAGGACTGACAGGCGATTGCACAATTCTTGGCATCAACAGATACATGGAACTGTGGAACACTGCAAGTTATGCAGAATATTTGTCCAAGACGGAAAATTCTTTCTTACAGGCAGCAGACACTCTCAGTGACATACTTCTGTAAAGAAACTTGACTTAGGATACTATTGTGGAAATCATTCACACGCCGGTCTTATTGAAAGAATGCCTCTTTTATTTGTCTCCTGTTGGAGAATCTTTTGAAAAAAATGCCTTCATGATTGACTCGACATTGGGAGAAGGTGGACACAGCTTCAACTTTCTGACAAATTATCCATGCCTCTCAATAAAAGGTCTTGATGCAGACAGCCAGATACAATCAAGGGCAAAAGAAAGGCTCAAATCATTCACAGATGCGGGTAGAATGAGTTTTTTCAACGGCTGGTTCAACGATTTTTACCAGAACTATTCAGAAGAAAAAAAACCGAACATAATCCTATTTGACCTCGGAATCAGTGTATATCATTATGAACGAAGCGGAAGGGGATTTTCCTTCAGACATGATGAGGAACTTGACATGAGGCTCAACCAAAACAGTGAAGAAAGTGCAAGTGATATTGTAAATTCAATGGACGAAGTTGAACTTGCCAATATGATCTACCTTTATTCTGACGAGAAGTATTCACGCAGAATAGCGCGTGCAATTGTAGAAGCTCGTAGCCTTCAGAAAATATCTTCAACAAAAGCACTCGCCGACATAATTTACAATGCAGTTCCTTCTAAATATAAGCATGGTAATATACACCCTGCTACCAGAACATTCCAGGCTTTGAGGATTGCTGTCAACAGTGAACTCAAGCGTTTGCCAAAAGCACTTCATGACGCATTCAATGTCCTGGAAATCAATGGTAAAATGGGTGTTATTACTTTTCACTCCCTTGAAGACAGAATCGTAAAAAATTATTTCAGGAATCTCTCCAAACAATGCGTGTGTCCTCCAGAAAAACCTGTATGCGAATGCGGTGGAATGCCATGCGCACAATTGCTTACAAGAAAGCCTGTTGAACCTACGGAAGAAGAAATAAAGGCGAACTCACCATCCAGAAGCGCAAAACTAAGGGTCGTAAGAAAGCTGAGAGATGCAGACAAAGCAAGACTATACGGAGTGGAGGCATTATGACCATAAAAAAGAGCAAAATCAAGGCAGCCATACAAACTACGGTATTGAGCATAATCGCCCTTGGAATTCCAGGATTGCTGATACTGAACGGTATACAAGCCAGCAAATACAAGGAGCTTGAAAAATCAATCATATCCCTGGAAAAAAAGCAAAAGGATTTGATTGAGGAAAACAAAAAGCTCATCACGGACATAAGCATGCTTTCAAATTCAGACAGGATTGAAAAAATTGCAGAAGAAGATCTTGGCATGAAAAAAGCAGAATCAGATGAAATTGTACGCGTAGAAATGAGTTCTTCAGCAAGAAAGTAAAAAGCCGTAAAAACTTTGAATTGTCAAAAAAAAAAACAGGAAAAGAGTTTAAAATGAATAGCATGGATAAAAGTTTATTAAATTATTCGGAAACAGTCAGTTGCACGGACGGAATACATGTTTTGGGAAACAGACAGGACTTTTGCTTCACAAGCGTTCAGACAGACAGCCGTCTTGTTACGGAAGGAACACTGTTCATCCCCCTTATCGGAGAATTTCAGGACGGTCACAAATACATACCTCAGGCTGTGGAAAAAGGAGCATCCGCAGTCTTCATCAGCCGTGGAAATTATGAAAAAGACGGAAATTTCTTCATTGAGATTCACAAAAAAAATCCATCAGTAAACTTCATTGCAGTAGACAATACAATGCATGCACTTCAATCAGCCGCAGCATGCTACGTCTCGCACTTTCCTTCGCTCATAAAAGTGGGAATAACAGGTTCAAGCGGAAAAACCACTACAAAAGAAATAGTTGCGTCAATTCTCAAGGAAAAATTCAACATAATCACGAACAAGGGCAACCTCAACAGCGAAACTGGACTTCCTCTTTCAGTTTTCAACATAAGAAAGGAACACGAAATAGGAATTTTTGAAATGGGAATGAATCGTGTTGATGAAATAAAGGAAATTGCAGGCGTACTCAAGCCGCAATATGCCATCATAACCAATATCGGGACGGCACACATAGGACTGCTCGGTTCAAGGGAAAACATTGCAAAAGAAAAATCAAACATATTCAATCATTTTGGCGATAAAAGCAAGGCCATAATTCCTGTGGATGATGATTTTGCATCATATCTTGCAGAAAAGGCAAACGGGAAGGTCTCATATTACGGAAAAGATACTGACAGGGTAAAATTTGCAGAAGACCTTGGCCTTGAAGGAACAAAATTCACGGTAGACGGTACAGAGGCAATCCTAAATCTTCCAGGAAAATACAACTATAAAAATGCGCTTGGGGCAATGGCACTTGCAATGGAATTCGGACTTTCCGGCAAAGAAATCGCATCCGGACTTGAAAAAATGGAGCCAATGTTCGGAAGGTCAGAAATCATTAAAGGCAAATACACGATAATACAGGACTGCTATAATGCAAATCCAGACTCAATGGAAAAATCAATTGAATTTGCATCATCGGTAAAATGTGACGGAAACCAAAAGAAAATATTCGTTCTTGGAGACATGCTGGAGCTTGGAAAGGATTCTTTTGAACAGCACAGGAAAATCGGAATGGCATGCAAGTCATCAGACTGTGACGGACTCATATTCATAGGAAAGGAAATGAAGGCCGCATACGAAGAATGCTCATGCCTTGACGGCAAAAAGGTCATGTATTACGACTGCAAAATTGATGATGCGGCACAGGAAATTTCATCAGAAATCAATTCGTTCGCACCGGAAAAATCAATAATACTAATAAAAGGCTCTCGCGGCATAGGACTTGAAAAACTGACAGATTATCTAATGAAAGGAGATGATTGATGTCAAACTACATGTTTTTTGCTGACAGACCTATAGGCAATTACAAAAAAAGCGATACGTTATTCATATTGGTTACATTCATACTTTGGGGACTTGGAATATACACGCTTTTCGTATGCTCGGGAAATGTCGGAGAAAGATTTTTCAATGACAAAAATTACTTCATAGCAAGACAGCTGGCCTACTCCGCTTTTGGACTTGCAGGTTTCATCTTGTTTTCAGTGATACCTGTACAGACGGTAAGGAAATTCATA
This sequence comes from Treponema sp., assembly GCA_045627025.1. Classification (GTDB taxonomy): domain Bacteria; phylum Spirochaetota; class Spirochaetia; order Treponematales; family Treponemataceae; genus Treponema_D. The sequence goes on from JAZQMW010000014.1 coordinate 13,647, forward strand.
ATCCCAATAACGATATGCACATTGATTCTATGCATATTCGCACTCATTCCAGGAATAGGAAGCGAAAGAAAAGGTGCATCAAGATGGATTTCAATTCCTCACGTAATATCGTTCCAACCTTCTGAAATAGTAAAATTCACGCTCGTACTTTATCTTTCACATCTTTTTGACGAACATTCGAAAGAATACGAAGAAAACAGCAAGGAATTCATCTATCCAGTCGTAGCACTCCTGCTTTTCGTAATGGTAATTTTCCTTCAGAAAGACCTTTCTACAGGCGCATTCATTTTTTTCATAGGAATTTCAATGTTCATAATCACGGGAGCAAGCCTCATGTGGCTGATACCTTTTGCACTTCTTGCAATTCCAGCAATAATACTCATGATAACGCTTGAACCTTACAGACTCATGCGCGTCCTTGCATTTTTTAAGCCTGAAGAATTCACGCTTACAACAGGTTATCAGAATTTTGCGTCGGAAAGGGCAATTTCTGCAGGCGGAATATGGGGCGTCGGTTCCGGAATGGGGCTTGAAAAAGTCTCAGGAATTCCTGAAGTTCAGACAGACTATATTTTTGCGGCATGGGCAGGTTCAATGGGGCTTATTGGCGTCACGTTCTATTTCATTTTGCTTTTTACATTTGCCATGCGCGGATTCAAGATATCGCTAAACTCAGCATCAAGATTCGCATCATACAGTGCATTCGGCTGTACGCTTTCAATTGCATTGCAATCAATCATAAACTGTGCCGTAGTATGTGGAGCCGCACCTACAACAGGTATTCCTCTGCCTTTTTTTTCATACGGAGGCTCTTCCCTGCTTGTCACATTCTGCATGTGCGGATTTATTGTAAATGCATCACATTGCAATGCCGATAGTATTTATATAGGCAGAAATTCGGAAAAAAAGAATGCGGATGATAATGATAACATAGAAAAAATTGAAGGAGTGGTGGTTGAACATGAGTGATTTCGCAGTATCAAATTATGAAGATCTTTTAGGATCAACAGAGAATTTTGTCTCGGAAAAAGTTTCAAAGGTAACAAAAAAAGTGTCTGACAAAAAAATCACGCTTCTAAGGGTGATAGTCGTAATACTTGGATTCTTTTTGCTGGTAGAAGGTTTTGTATATTCAGTAATGATTCCATGCTTCAGTCTGCCTGTCATCAACTACCATGGACTGAAATCAGTAACAGAAGAAGAAATTGAGGAAAAACTCCAGCCCCTTGCAGATGACACTTGGGGAAAATTCAATACGGAAGAAGCAGCATCACTCTTAAGCACAATATCAGGATTTGAACACGTATCGGTTGAGAAAAAATTTCCAGACCAGATTATCATAAACGTACGTGAACGAACACCTGTCGCAAAGACAATTGTTTCAGTAAATAATTCGTCAAAGTCTATTCAAATTGATGAAAATGGTGTATTATTCTCAATGCAGTCAAATTCTGTATTGAAAGACAATTCCATTCCCCTCATTTCAGGTTTGCCGATAGAAAATTTTCAGGAAGGAATGCGTCTTCCTCAGAAATACAGAAGCTTGATGGAACAGATTTCAAACATAAGAAACCTTCCACAGAAGTATTTTGCAGCCATTTCAGAAATTCAGGTTTTGCCGAAAGAATACGGAAGTTATGAACTTGCCCTCTACCCTTCACAGGCAAAGGTAAAGGTTCTTACAGACCGTACGCTGAACGAAGATGCACTGAAATACATGATGGTTGTTCTTGATGTTGTAAATTCTATTGAATCAGATGTTTCAGAAATAGATCTTCGATATGGAGCAGTTTCTTACAAACATCGTTGAGTGAGGAAATTGTGAGTCGTATAATAGTTGGCCTTGACATTGGTACGTGTTTTATCAGGACAGTCATCGCATCCGTAGACCATAATGGCAAAATCGAAGTCATTGGCGCTTCAAAAAAACCGTCACAGGGGCTTCGTAACGGCGTCATAGTAAACATAGATGCCACGGTAAAAGCCATGCAGGAAACAATAGAGGAAGCCGAACAGATGGCTGGAACGATTGTTACCCACGTATATACGGCAATAGGCGGTTCACAGGTAGAAAGTCTTGATTCAAAAGGACAGATTGGCATAGACCCGAAAGGAAGAAACAGGCCAATCCAAATAGACCAGAATGCAAAAAACAGGGCCTTTGAATCAGCACAGGCAATATTGATTCCTCTCGACAGGCGGCTTTTGCACATAATTCCCCAGTCATACATTGTAGACGGACAGGAATATCCGGATCCCATAGGCATACAGGGCGTAAGACTTGAAGTAAAGACACATCTTGTTACGGCATCTACGACAGCACTCGGAAACATCAAGACAAGCGTGGAACGTGCAGGATATGAACCGTCAAGAATAACGCTTAAAACGCTTGCTGCGGCAAATGCAACCATTCATGATGACGAAATGGATTTGGGTTCCATACTCATAGACTTGGGTGGAGGCACCACAGACGTCATGGTTCTCAACAAAGGCGCACCAGTATTCACTGCATCAATTCCAACAGGCGGAAACAAGGTTACGAGCGACATAGCAACTGTTCTTGGAGTTCCAGTACCAATTGCAGAAAAGCTCAAACTTGAAAACGGCACATGCTGGCTTTATGGCGGTGAAGAAAACGAAGAAATCATCATTCCTCCAATAGGCGGTCTTCCTCCTGAGCAGACAAACAAGGAAGTCTTATACGAAATAATATCGGCACGCATGGAAGAAATACTCACGGCCGTAAAAAAAGAAGTTGTAAGGCGGGCAAATTTAAAGAGGCTTGACGGAAGCATCGTGCTTACAGGCGGCGGTGCAATGATGCCTGGAATTCTCGAACTTACTCAAAGCATATGGAATACGACAGCCGTAAGAATCGGATACAGTGCGGATTTCGGAGGAGTAAACGATTTTTATCGGGAAGCAGATTTCGCAACGGCAACAGGACTTGTAATCACCAACAAAAACGACATGTCTGCAGAAAACGTTTCCAAAAAAACAGCCAAAAAAGATTCCAACTCACGTTTTAAGAATCTGCTCAAAAAATTCACATAATAAAAAAAACACTCCTATCGACACATTTCGGTAAAAATTTACAATTATTTTCATTTTTTAAATTGAATTTTTTAAAGGAATCGTGTATCATTTATATCTATGGAGTTTCTAAAAATTTCTTTTTTTAGGGCACTGCGTAAAAATGTATTTTGCGTCACTTGTCTTCAAGGAAACAAACTTGTCGATGCTTCTAAAATTGATTCCAAAAAGCTTTAGAAATGACATTCAAAAGTTAAAAACCTAAGTAGAAAACTCACTGAGGCATTTTAAAATCATAATAACGGGGATATAAAAACGGGTTGGGAGGAAACATGGATTTCACAAACATCAAGGATAATGAATCACAAAATACAAAAATAAAAGAAACATCAGAACCGATTCTTGAAGATTATATAGATGATGAGCTTGGCGACATAAATCCGACTGTAATTAAAATCATTGGCTGCGGAGGCGGTGGTTCCAGTGCAGTACAGAGAATGATAGAAGACGGCGTAAGTGATGTCCAGTTCATAGTTCTTAATACGGACAAGCAGGCGCTTCACAAATCAAGCGCAAATTTAAGGGTTCCTATCGGACAGAAAATTACGGGCGGTCTTGGAGCTGGAGGAAATCCACAGGTTGGAGAAGATGCAGCCAGGTAAGATGCTGACAGAATAAAGAAAATCCTTGAAGGCGCAAACATGGTTGTCATTACGGCAGGAATGGGTGGAGGAACAGGTACAGGTTCTGCACCTGTTGTTGCCCAGATTGCAAATGAAATGGGAATTCTGACAATTGCAGTTGTGACTACGCCTTTTGACTTTGAAGGTGCCGTAAGAATGAGAAATGCAAACGAAGGACTCAAAAGGCTGAAGGAACACGTAGACAGCCTTATAGTACTTCCAAACGATTTGATATTCAAGGCTGTAAAGCAGGAAGGAAAAAGACTCACTTTCAAGGAACAGTTCAAGCTTGCAGACAACATACTTTGTGCAGGCGTCAAGGGAGTTACGGAACTCATAACAAAACCGGGTCCTGTAAATCTTGATTTCGCAGACGTAAGCTCCATAATGAGAGGGTCAGGAGAATCCATTCTTGGAGTCGGAAAAGGAAAAGGCGAAAACAGAATCAATGAAGCCGTAGAAGGCGCAATAGCAAACCCTCTTCTCGAAAACCGCCAGATTGACGGAGCAAGAAAAATCCTCATAAACATAACTACAAACGGAAACCTTTCTCTTGAAGAATCACAGGAAATTGCAAATTCCATCAAGCATTCCGCAGACAAAAACGCAAACATCATTTGGGGACTTGCCGAAAATGAATCAATGGAAGACGATGACCTTACAGTCACGGTAATTGCCACGGATTTCAACGAAAGCAATGACTTCGGAATGGAAGAAGAGACAAACGACGAAGAAAAAGACGATACAGTTTTCAATTACGGAGAATTCCAAAAAGCAATGAACGGAGGAACCGTTCACCAGGCAGCCGCAGAAGAAACCGTAGAACAGCCGCAGGAAAGGGTAAGTTCCGTTGGAATAAGCACCAAGACCCTTTTAAGGGATTTGGAAGCATCAAAAGAAAAGCCTGAAGAAATTCTTAAAGAAAGAACAGAAACTCGCCCTGCACCGGCACAACCTCAGGTTTCAGAGAAAAAAGAAATTCACACAACTGTATCACAGAACATTTTCAAGGGAAGGGATCTTGCGTCAAATTCAAAACTTGACCTACAGGACAATGATACGCCAGCCGTATTCAGAAAGCGACTGGACAGTCTTCCTCGATCCATAGACCTCACACAGATGTAACGGGAAAAACAGGTGGAAACAGCGGAAATTCTGCATGATTTTTACAATGAACTTGTTTTTGTAGAAAACCATGCAGAAAAAACTGTAGAAACATACATTTACTCCATAAAACGTTTTTTTGAATATCTTGAAGAGCAGAAAACAGACATCAGGGACGTATCATCCAAAACAATTCTTTTTTTTACTGCATCACGTCATTTTGAAAAAATATCAGACCTTACGCAGGCAAAGGATTTGGCATCACTGAGGATGTTTGGCAATTTCATGGTGCGGAAAGGAATCTGGAAAGAAAATTTTGCAAAAGAACTTGACAAACCAAAAATCTCGCGCAGCCTGCCACAGGTTCTTGAGATTGAGCAGATTGATTTTATCCTAAGCGAAATAGATACGGAAAAGCCTACAGGAATAAGAGACAGGGCACTTTATGAAATCATATACAGCTGTGGGCTTAGAATAAGCGAAGCCAGCACATTACTCTTGAATAACATAAAATTTGCCGAAAATGTAATCATAGTAACAGGAAAAGGAAACAAGGAAAGAATCATTCCTTTTGGGAAAGAAGCTGAATATTGGCTTAAAAAATGGATTAATGAGGCACGTCCAAAAATCGTAGGAAAAAAAACGATTCCTGAAGTCTTTGTAAATTCGAGAGGAACAAGACTTTCAAGAAAAGGCATCTGGAAAAATTTCAAGATGCTTGTTGATAAAAACGGTATCGATGCAAAAGTGCACACATTAAGGCACTCTTTCGCAACACACTTGCTTTCAGGTGGTGCTGATTTGAGGAGCGTACAGGAACTTTTGGGGCATTCGGATTTGTCAACCACACAAATTTACACGCATTTAAGTGACGAAACGCTTCATGACTTCCACAAGGAGTTTTTTCCAGGCCATAAACAATCGGAGGAATAGAAGATGAAGAAAACTACGGCAAAATTCATTGCAACAGTTGCAATTGCCTCATTTTTGGGACTTTCATGTACACCAACATATAAATCTGTAAAAAGAATGCAGAAAATGGAAGAAGGAGTTGCAAATCCTACGACAAAGGAAGAACTTGAAGAGGCAATAAAAAAATACGAGTCGCGTGCCCTTGACCTGGTGACAACAGAATCACAAATAGGAATATGGTATAAGATACTTGGTTCACGTTATCTTGAGCAGCAAATGTACGGCAAGGCATTTGATTCATTCAGGAAAGCCATTGAATATTATCCAAACAACGCAAACCTTTATTATTACGTTGCAATCTGCGCAGGCTATCTTTCAAAATCAGAACTGGATTATGAGGCCGCAGGTTCATCATCATCAAGCATTGCAAAAAAAGCCAATTACCTGAAGCTTTCAGAGCAGTCTTTCAAGCGCGCACTGGAACTCAATCCAAAATATTACAAGGCAATGTATGGAATAGGCGTTCTCTACGCTTTCCAGCTGAACGAAGATGAAAAAGCAATTCCTTATCTTGAAAAATTCCTTGAAACACAGGTACGAAACACGGATGCAATGTTCGTGCTCGCAAAGGCATTCTACTGCACATATCAGTTTGACAAGGCAATAGAACTGTACGACAAGATAATCCAGCTGAAGCCGAATCCAGAAAAAGTCATGGATGCTGAAGCAAACAAAAAGAAATGCCTTGACGCACAGTACAGCAAATAAAAAGAATGGCATAAGCTTTACATATTCTTAATTCATAAAAAAAACAATGAAGGAAATTGCATTAAGAATAGTTTCATGGCAAATTCTTAAAAAACTATCAATTTTTGAAGGTAAAAAATGACAGAAGAACTCGACATATCAGATTTTACGGATGGATTTGAAAGTACTGAAAATCAAGAAAACTCCATGGAAAAAAGCTTTTCCTTAACATATTCCCAAAAACAGATTGGTTCAATCGCAGAATACATCGAGCCGATAAGTTCGGAATGTACCATAGACGTAATTGCAGAAATGTTCAGGATTGAACCGTCACTGCAGGTACTTCCAATCGAAGAATATGACGCCGTAATAGGATTCATAGACAGGACAACAGCAGAAGAATCCACAGACACCGCATTCAAGAGATTCATGTCAAAGGAAGCGGGAAAAATATGCACAAGGGTTTCAACAATCCTGTATGCAAAGGACTATATCGAAAAAGCACTGGACAAAGTTACAAAAATCAGCAGGGAATATGGAATTTCATATTTTCCGGTCTTTGACAGAAAAAATTTCTTCGGAATAGTTTCACTTGACAAATTTCTTGAAAGAATATCAGAAATAAGGGAACAGGATCTTGAAAAAGCAAGTTACATACAAAAATCACTTTTCCCGTCAGAAGAAGAACTCGATGCACTTGGATATAAAGTGTCCGTATGGAACAGGATGGCAAACCAGCTCGGAGGAGATTTCTACCACGCATTCAAGATATCGGACGATGAATCCATGATTTGCTGTTTCGATGTTTCGGGAAAAAACGTTGCGGCATCTCTTTTGACAATTGCAGGAATATCATTTTTCAAAACCAGGGAACAATCTTCGGACAAACTTACAAATCCGGTAAAGATTCTTTCGGAATTTGACGCATATCTTGAAAAAATCGTTCCGGTCGGAAACTTCATAACAGGTGCCATAATATATTACGATAAGAAAAACAACATAATGAAAGTTTTCAACTGCGGCCATACGGACATCTTTTTCCTTTATAAGAAAAATGAATCTGATGAAAAACCGATGGTTGCGTCAATTGCACCAAAACTTCCTCCATTCGGCATGGGAGAAGTAAAAAGGATGCTTGAATTGTCGCCAAAAGATGCATCAAAGAAAACAAAACCATATATCGCAATCAAGGTAAAACACGGACTTCACATAGATTTATACAGTGACGGCCTTACAGACATGCAGAATGAAGACGGAATAAGATACGAAGAAAAAAACACAAAACTTTTTTTCCAGGATCTCTTTTCGGAAGATGTGAAAAACATTGCCGGAAAAATAGACAGAACCGTCAATTCATATATCGGAAAAGCAATGCAGCCTGACGACATAACGGTAATAGACATAAGGATTTAAAACATAAAATAGAATTGAAAACCTTAAAAGTTCTTTCCATAAGTTCTATTTTTTACTTGACAAAAAAGCGTATTATATGCAAAATATTCTAAAGAATATATCTAAAAAGTAGAGGTTATCATGGAAGGTGACATTCTTACAATTGAAGAAGTAGCAAAATACTTGCGCGTAAGCGAAAGAACAGTATATGATTGGGCACAGAAAGGAGAAATTCCAAGCGGAAAAATTGGAACTGTCTGGCGCTTCAAGAAAAGTGAAATAGAAAAATGGGTTAATGACAGGCTCGGTTCAACAAGTTCTGCATCAGACATTGTCGTTCAGGTAAAAAACATTCTTTCTCCGGAGAGAATCGTATTCCTTAACCACCAGACAAAGCATGATGCACTTGTAGAGCTTGCACAGAATCTTGCTACGGCACCACAAATCAAGGATGCGAGCGAACTTGAAAAGGAAATTCTCAAAAGGGAAGAATTAATGTCAACTTCAATGGGAAGGGGACTTGCAATTCCACACGTAAGGCTTAACAGCGTCACAGACCTTGTAATGTCTGTAGGAATCTCAAAATGCGACATCATGGATTTTTCTTCAATCGATGAAACTCCAGTCAGATTGCTTTTCATGATTGCAGCCGCATACAACCAGCACAGCTATTACCTGAAGACGCTTTCCTTTTTCAGCTCAAAGCTAAAGGAAGAAGGCCTCAGGGAATCACTACTGAAAGCAGAAACTCCAATGGAAGTATACAACCTTCTCACAAAATAAAAAAACATCAGCTAGGGCAGCAAAACAGGAATCCAATCTTCAGGGTTTTCCTGCCCTTGCACGATTTTCCCCCAGGTAAGGTTCTTCACGGTTGTCTCACCTGTAAGATACATCTTATTGTCCGCCATAAAGCTGAATCCCGGATGTTTTGACCTGTACCCAGCAATGGCATGAGAATGGACTGCGCTTACAAAAACAACGGCATCCTCGTTTATGCCCTGAAGCATTACGGCAAGCAGCATCGACCTGCTGTCACAATCACTGCCCTTTCCCAATACGGCAGCCGGAAGACTTGTAAAATCAGAAGATTTCGTATTCCTTTCATAATCAAAAGACTGCACCCAGTTTAAGATTCTCTGTGCATAGTCAGTTTCATCAATGCAGCTTTCAGCAAGCCCAACAAACACGTCATTTGCAAAAAAACAGAGACGTTTGCAAGAATCCTTGAAAATCATCCTGTAATACCTTACAAGGGCATCTTTCCAGTCAGTCCTCTTGGCATAAAGCTTGAGTATGGAATATTCCCTCTCAATAAGATATTCAGACGCATCCACGTCACATGCATTCAAAGTCGACTTTATGTCCTTACCGCCAATCGAGACATGCACATCCACAGTATTTTCAGTTTCAGGATACGCATACTCGGTAACGATTCCCGGAGAAAAATAGCTTTGGGAGTTAATGTATACGGCATCAAGAAGGCTCGTAATGGTCGGGGCCGCAAGATCGGTATTTAAAAGATTGCTCCATCCGACAATGACAACGATTTTTTCATTCTCAGGCACAATGAATGATGCACCATAAGCCTTGACATCGTCACCAAAAATCTTTCCGCTGCCTATAAGGAGAGCCTGTTTCCTGCCCTGCCACATGCACGAAGAAATGTCAGATTTTAAGCCGAGTTTTCTTGAAACGTCAGCAAGCGCATCATGAGAAGAGCCGTACTCTCCCCTCCCGAAAATCCTCAAAACAAAATCAACAGGCACGGCATCGCTTTTTAAGTGAAAACTGTCGTCACCAGACTGCTCCGAAACCTTGACTCCTGCAGGAAGGTCAATGCATACGACATCTGAAAAATCGGGAATTCCAATGCGTTCAGCATAAATGTTTTCTGCAGAGAATAAAATTGAAAATAAAAAAAAGAAAAAAAACTTCAAGACATTCCCCCATGATGTTTTTTACACATTCGGATTTATAGTAAATTGTCGGCAAACAAGGCACCGTACTATATTTTGAAAAAAGAAATTCTTTGCACGTCAAGCATCATTCATGCACAAAAACAGGCAAAACGAATGGTGTTTACCCAATACAAATCTTGACGCTTTCATTCATTTTATGATAAAATATGATGATTGATTCGTAATTATTTTTTAGGAGTTATACATGTCTGGACACAGTAAATGGTCAACTATCAAACACGCAAAAGGTATTGCAGATGCAAAGCGTGGAGCACTTTTCACAAAGTTCATCAAGGAAATTTCTATTGCAGCAAAAATGGGTGGCGGAGACCCTGATTCAAACCCTCGCTTGCGTACAGCCATGCTCAAGGCAAAGGCAGCATCAATGCCTAAGGACAATATTGAGCGCGCAATCAAAAAGGGAACCGGAGAACTCGGTGCAGCAACATATGAAGAATTGGTATACGAAGGATATGCTCCAGGTGGAGTTGCTGTTCTCGTAGAAGTTCTTACAGACAACAAAAACCGTGCAGCTGCAAATGTTCGCAACATCTTCAATAAAAACGGCGGAAACCTCGGAACAACAGGTTCTACAAGCCGCATGTTCGAAAGAAAAGGTGTTATTGAACTCGATGCAGAAAAAGTTTCAGAAGACGAAGTTATGGAAGTAGCTTTGGATGCAGGTGCAGATGATATCGTAAACGAAGATGGAGTCATCTCAGTAACTACAGATCCAGCAGCATTCAATGCTGTTATTGAAGCTATTCAGGCAAAAGAATGGGAAACACTTTCCGCTGGAGTAAACATGGTTCCATTCAACTATACTGCAGTTGATGCAGAAATGGGTAAGAAAGTCATGAAGCTTCTCGACAAACTCGAGGAAGACGATGACGTTCAGAATGTATACTCAACAGTTGAATATCCAGAGGATTTTGACCCAGAAGCATAAGGTTGAAGTTCAGGATGTTTTTGTCAGCCTCATTTGCTGAAGCGGCAAAATATCGCAAAGAACCAACATCATGCAAAACCACGATTTCGAGACGATTTCGTGGTTTTTTTATTGAAAATTTCTGACAGTCACAATTTCGAGTCTTAAAACAAAACAGCAATCTCCAAACTGCATTTTCAGAAATGGCTTGTCTTTTTTTTAAGGTTTGGAACATCGGGAAATTTTCAGCTTTAAGCAAATCATTCAGGAAATATGCATGTGCAGCAGAAAAATAATTGGAATTGACCCGGGACTTGCAAATACGGGATTTGGAATAATCAACTGTACGAGGACAAACTATTCACTTGCAGGATATGGCGTGATAGAGACAAAATCGACAGAAAGTCATGAAAAGAGGCTTATGGCAATATATGAAAAAATCACAGCCGTAATTAAGGAATTTAAGCCGGACGAGGCAGAAATGGAAACGCTGTATTTTTCACGAAACACATCCAGTGCCCTTGCAGTAGCAGAAGCAAAAGGAGTAATTACGCTTGCACTATGCCAATACGGAATCCCCCTGTTCTATTATACGCCAAACCAGATAAAATATTCCGTAACAGGAACAAAAACCGCACAAAAAGAAGATGTCAGCCGCTATGTTGAAATTCTTCTGAACCTGAAAAATCCTGTAAAGCCAGACCATGCATCAGATGCACTTGCAGGAGCCATAACACACTTTAACTCAACACTCAGCTGAATCTGTAGAATTTCGTATTTCCAGACTTTTTATGATTTGAAACAAGGTTCATCTTGACAAGACACCATATCAAAAACCTTACGTCGGTTTCTTTTACATGTCTTACAGATTTCTTAAGCTTCATGCAAACATCTTTTACGCAAAATTCATCATCTTCACCAAAAGGAATGAGTTTCAGATAATCTTCTTTTGAATCAAACACATGAATGCCTTCGATTTTTTCAAGCCTTTTTCCAGATTTGTTCCATGTTTTCCGAAACCTGCGCCTTCCGTTTTTTGACTGGGACAGTTCTCCCGTATCAATCCGTTCCTCCGTCATGGACACTTCAACAAACTCCAAACTGAACCTGGCATCCAAAAGATAGGGGAGCAGCCCCGTAAGTTCACGAAATGCGGAATAAATGCTCTTTTTCACGGGACTTTTGCGCCTTCTTACAGAACCTGACGTAAAATCTTGGGTTTCAATATATTTTTCAACAGCAACAGGATAAACAACCTTTACGGTATGACCGGAAGCAAGCACATGGCAGATTTTTTTTGAAAGATGGGATAGAGACTGAGTCTGTATTTCGATTATGCCGCCGTCAGCAAGAAGTATGTCGGCAACATATCCATCAACATCAGCTTCCTTTCTGGATCCTTCATTCAAAACCGCATAATAGTCTTTCAGCGCTCTATGAAGGTGCGTTTCGTTCATTACGGAAAACATTGTCAGTCCTCTTTGCCGCTATGAGGAAAAGCCTGATTATAAACCTGCTTTAGCCTGTCCAGCGTAACATGAGTGTAACGTTGGGTGGTGCTTATGCTGGAATGCCCCAAAAGCTCCTGTACGACACGTATGTCGGCACCACCTGAAAGCATTGAGGTTGCAAATGTATGGCGAAAAGCGTGGGGTGTCACAGGAACATTCGTCCCTTCAATTCCACTATACCTGCGTACAATATATCGTATTCCATGAGCTGTTATGGCTGTTCCCCTGAGATTAACGAAAATGCGCTTGACTTCATCAGCACCCCCAATCCATGTAGATGGAAATCTTTTTTTCCTTTCATCAAGATATTCTGCAAGACACTTTCGTGCATCGTCCGCAAAAAAAACTTTTCTGTATTTGTTTCCCTTTCCGCGAACAATGGCACTTTTCATATCACTTGAAATATTCTTAAATTCAAGACCTGCAATTTCCGAAACACGACATCCGCTTGAATAGAAAACCTCAAACAAAGCCTTGTCCCTTTTTTCCCAAAGAAGCTCTTTTTTGGAAGGAGCATTGCAGAGATCATCAATTTCAGACTGATTCATGTATTTTGGAAGACATCCAGGCATCTTCAGGGATTTCAAGTCATGGGTTATGTTCACGCCAACATAGCCAAATTTCTTTGCATAGGCAAAAAGACTCCTTAAAGCGGCAATAGACCTGTTTATTGAAGAGGTCTTGTACTTTTCACGATTCATCATGCCTATAAAAGACCTTAAATCATCAAGAGTCAAATCCTCAATGTTTCGAGTCTTACCGACAAAATCTTCAAAATGCCTGAAATCTTCATCATATGCTTTCACAGTGTTTTCAGAAAGAGAACGAACAGACTGAATGTATACAAGAAACTCACTGCAAGCATCACCAAGCATCATGTTATTTTTCTTCTTCACCGTCTGCAGAATGCAGGTAATCACAATCCGGATTTATGCAGCTTTTATAAGTACCGTTTTTCTTGTCAAATTTCTCAACCATGAACCATCCGCACTTCGGACAGACAACATCAAGAGGCTTGAAATGAGAAATGAAATTGCATTTTGGGAAATTCGTACAGCCGTAAAACGATTTTCCATGACCCTTTGTCTTTCTTTCAACAATATCACCGTCACAATCCTTGCAAGGACATTTTGCAAGAGGAACACTTTTTGTATTATGGCACTCCGGAAAGCCTGAACATGCGAGAAAGTATCCGAATCTTCCAAGTTTTTTCACCATTGGACGTCCACACTTGTCGCAAATCTCACCGGTAACTTCATCAAGGGAACCTTTCAGGCTCTCCTGGCAGTTCATTACGGTATCAACACGCTCCTTGAAAGGAGAAAAAAATGAAGCTATCATGTTGTTCCATACAAGCGTATCCTGCTCAACCTTATCAAGATTTTCCTCTACATCAGCAGTAAATTTCTCATTTATTACATCAGGAAATGATTCCACAAGAATCTTGCATATTATCTTGCCGAGAAGCGTAGGCATGAGCTGTTTGTTGTTTCTGGTAACATAATATCTGTCAAGAAGGACAGAAATGATTGGAGCATATGTAGAAGGCCTACCGATGCCCTTCTCTTCCAAAGTCTTTACCATGCTTGCATCAGTATATCTTGCAGGTCCCTGCGTAAAATGCTGCTCTGGATAAAATTTTCCAGTCTCAAGCGTTTCCCCAACCTTAAGAAGAGGAAGCTTACCGGATTCATCTTCCTTTGATGACAAAAGCTTTATGACATCATAAAATCCCTTTTCCACAAGACGGCTTGCACTTACACGGAAAAGAGCATCACCAGATGCAATATCGACACTTACAGTCTTTGATTTTGCAACATTCATCTGGCTTGACACAAAACGTTCCCAAATTATGGAATAAAGCCTGAACTGATCCTTTGAAAGATATTCCTTTACGCTTTCAGGAACATACTTTACATACGTAGGCCTTATGGCTTCATGCGCATCCTGTGCACTTTTTCCCACAGCATACTCAACTTTCTCAGGAGGAAGATCTGAAGGATAGTTTTCAGAAATCCATTCCCTCACATCGGCAATGGCGGTATCAGAAATACGCACGCTATCAGTACGCATGTATGTAATAAGACCAACGCGGGTCTTTCCTATCTGCACGCCTTCATACAACTGCTGCGCAATCTGCATTGTTTTTTTGGACGTAAAGCCAAGCTTGTTTGCACTTGCCTGCTGAAGCTTTGATGTAGTAAAAGGTGCCTTTGGCTTTACGGATTTTTCAGATTCCTTTATGTCGACAACAGAACACTCACTGTTCTTTATTTCACTTATTATGTCATTTACCATCTGCTCGCTCTTGAGATCCACCTTGTCTCCCTTATACTGAACGAGCTGAGCATTGAATTTGTTTTTTCCTTTCTGAAAATCGGCTTCAAGACTCCAGTATTCTTCAGGAATGAAATTTTCAACTTCATTTTCCCTTTCACAAATCAACCGCAGGGCAACAGACTGTACGCGACCGGCACTGAGACCGTTTTTTACCTTTTTCCACAAAAGAGGACTGAGATTATAACCGACAAGCCTGTCCAGGACACGACGTGCCTTCTGAGCATTTACCTTTGCCTCATCAATTTCCCTTGGATTCTTTACAGCCTCCTTGATTGCAACAGGAGTAATCTCATTGAATACGATTCTGGAAATCTGCGCATCAGTCTTATCTTTAAGCACGCTGTTCAAATGATAGGCTATGGCTTCACCTTCACGATCATTATCGGATGCAAGCAGAACATTTGTAGAATTCTTGGCATCCTTCTGAAGCTCCTTCAAAAGCTTTGCCCTTCCCCGTACCGTTATGTACTCAGGATTGAAATCATTTTCAACATCAATGGCCAGACGGCTTTTAGGAAGATCAATCAAATGCCCCATAGAAGCCTTAACCGTATATCCTGCACCAAGATAATGCTCAATAGTCTTTGCCTTTGCAGGAGACTCTACAATAATCAAAGTCTGCTTTGTTTTCCTTGCAGTTTTTTTTGCTGTTTTCTTAGCTGCTTTCTTTTCTGCCATTTCAACACCCTAAATATTTTATGAAGGTTCCAGAAGAAATCCCGGAGCCTTCCTGAATCACGAACTCAAAAAATCGTTTTCAAGAACAAAATCCGTCAGCTTTCCCCAAAAGCACATTTCAGGAATGAATTAAAAAAGGACATCCTGAAACCCCAGATTTCAGAACATTCCTCAAAAATCAAACTCAAGCTGATTCCATTTTACGCATGAATGCATGCCGGGAGGATCTTTCATCACCGAAACATATTCAGCATAGCTTCCAACAACTGCCGCTCCATCCTCAATAAACTGACTTAATGAACGAGCATTTTTTTTTGCAAGCCTATCTTCTCTATCGGCAATTTTTCTAGCTTCTTCACAAAAAGCCGCTTCATGAACAATCAAATCCCTGTCATAACCTATGGCAAAATCAGCAGTAATGAGAGCACCGCTTCCTTTGGGCGCCTGCATGACAACCGTACACGAAGAAAGGGCTGCAATAATCCGGTTCCTCATAACGAAACGAAACTTATCACATGGGGTTCCGGGAATATACTCGCTCGCAATAAGCCCGCCGTTTTTCAATATGGAAAAAGCAAGAGACTTGTTTCCGTACGGAACGATGGTATCTATTCCAGAAGGTAAAACAGCCACCGTGGAACCGCACTTACCGGAATCCAATGCCCCCTTATGTGCAAAAGTATCTATTCCGTTTGCAAGGCCTGAAACAACAGTCAAGCCGTCAGAAGCCGCATCACATGCAAAATCATGAGTCGCCTTTGCGGCATCCCCACAAATTCTCCTGGTTCCGACGATGGATACGCACTTTTTAAGAAGGCAACTCCTGCATCCCATGAAAAAAAAGGCATATGGAGCATCCTTTATCGTAGAAAGCATGACAGGATATTCAGGAGAACCGTAAACAACCCCTTCTATCCCCTTTGCATCCATTATCCTAAGCGACTTTTCCGCAAGAAACGCACATTCATCACCATTCCAAAAAGCCTTGGAAATCGGTCTGCGTATAATAGAAGAAAGTTCATCTCTAGACAGTATACAAAGATTATGCAAACTGTCAATATTTTTCCTCAAAAGAATTTTCTCCCTCAGAGAAAGAAATTGTATTGAGGAAATAGCAATATCAATTATATCCACAAAGAAAAGTTACAAACAAAACATCCTTTTGTCAAACTATTCTTTCCATGGAAAAAAGAAATTTTTCAAGGTTCTCTTGCCCAGAAGCTTTCTTTCCTTTGCAAGAAGTTCCGTCCATGGGACATTTCTCCTCTCTGCCCTTGAAAGGTCAGGATTAACTTCAATCCAGTCATATTTATAAAGCCTCAACCTAAAAGCATCCACAGAAGTAACAAGCATTCCGTTTACTCCAGGCAAAAGGCCAATCGTAACGACAGAAAAAGCAAGATTTACAATCAAGACAAAAAGCATTCCAAAAGTAAAGCCCGGATTATCCAGAAAAACAATAAAGCATTTTCTCAAAGTCTTCAGAAAACCGTTACCAAGGACGGCATGAATCGGCAAAAACCACAAAAGTGAAAGAAATGTAGTCACCACGGCCCAGAAAAGAACCACAAGTGAAACAAAAGCCATGATTCCCGAAACAGATTCCCTGGAAGAATTCCAAAGATTCAGATAAAAAGGCAATCCAACGGCAGAAACATTATATAATACACCGACCAAAAGTCCGAAAAGGGCACCATTTTTTGCATTCCTCAAAATTCCGAAGAAAAAATCCGAATATCGAGGAACCTCAGCCCTTGAAATCTTGCCGATATTGGATTCCTGTGCAAAAACAAAAATAAAGAAAATCACGGAAGCCGCCACTGTGCAAAAGAAAAACATGATGTTTTTTGCCCCTTCTGCAAAATCAAGGACAGACGGCAGGCAGACAATCACGCCACACAACGTAAGCACAATCAGGAAAATAAAATTACAGATAATCACAAAAAAAAGATTATCCCACACGTCAAAAAAACTCTTTTTGAAAAAAAAACCAAACATGAATCCATAATAGAACTATTTTGCAAAAAAATCCACACCCAGATTTCCATCATGACAAAAAAACAAAACTTCTCTATAATGCAAACATCTGGAAATTGCAATTTTCAGGGGAAACGAAAAGAAATGAATGCTCCAAAACTTGCAATTTCAAGGGATGAAATTCGTCGGACATCTTTAAAAAGCATCTTTTAGAGATTCCGCAACGTAAAAAAAAGGTTGACTTGACAAATGAACAGCATATACGCCGCCATCGACTTAAAATCATTCTATGCATCCGTTGAATGCAGGAAAAAAAATCTAGACCCGCTTACAACAAATCTTGTAGTCGCAGATGAATCCAGAACGGACAAGACAATATGCCTTGCAGTATCACCGTCAATGAAATCACATGGACTTCCCGGAAGATGCAGGCTCTTTGAAGTCAGGCAGGCAATTGATAAAATCAACAAGGAAAGAATCAAAAAAGCCAAAGGAAACACATTCACAGGCTCATCCTGCAACGATTACGATTTAAGACAAAATAAAGAATTAAAACTTGACTGCATAATAGAACCGCCGCACATGAAAAAATACATTGAAAAAAGCGCGGAAATTTTCGGCATATACCTTGACTTCGTGTCGGAAGAAGACATACATGCATACTCGATAGATGAAGTATTCATAAACCTTTCACCATACATAAGGATGTACGGCAAAACGGCACATGAAATCGTAAGGGAAATAATCAGCGCAATTCTTGAAAAAACAGGCATAACGGCAACTGCGGGAATCGGCACAAACCTTTACCTTGCAAAAATCGCAATGGACATAATGGCAAAAAAAGTTGCAGCAGACAGTCAGGGAGTCAGAATCGCAGAACTTGATGAAATGACATACAGAAAAAAACTTTGGGCGCACGAACCGATAACGGATTTCTGGAGAATCGGAAAAAAAACTGCCGAACGGCTCAGAAAATACGGAATCAGAACAATGGGAGACATAGCAAGAATTTCAGTACAGGGCAGCAATTACCCTCTGAATGAGGAAATTCTATACAAGGAATTCGGAATAAACGCGGAACTGCTCATAGATCATGCATGGGGCACAGAAACATGCACCATGAAAGAAATCAAAAACTACAAGAGCACATCAACAAGCATGAGCACGGGCCAAATACTGCCATGTGGGTACAGCATGGAAAAAGCAAAAATAATAGTCAGAGAAATGGCGGAAACATTAAGCCTCGACCTTCACGAAAAAAAACAGCTCGCAGAAAACCTCAGCATATACCTCTCATACGAACCATATTCAAGCGAAGCAGAAATCTCAGACGAAGACGAAATATCATTCAATGAACACGGAAAACCGATACCAAAACCATCTCACGGAACCATAAAGCTCAAAAAACCGGCATCAACGCCAACAATAATCGGAGAATCAGCAGAAAACATATACATAAAAACAGTAAACAAAAATAGCCTAGTCAAAAGAATAGTAATATCAGTTCAGACAATAACAGAAAATGCATACAAAAATGAAGAAAAATATGTAGAACAGGATCTTTTTTCCCAAGATGACATTGAAAAAAACAGCATCGAAAAAATAAAATCCGAAAAAGAATCAAAAATCCAGAATGCAATTCTTTCAATGAAATCCCGTTATGGCAAAAATGCCGTAATAAAGGGAACAAACCTGCAAAAAGGCTCCATGCAAATCGAGCGCAACTCACAAATCGGAGGACACAACGCATGAAAGACTATTCGGACATCATAAATCTGCCGCCGCACAAATCACGAAACCACATCCCCATGGACATACAAAAAAGGGCCGTACAATTTGCCCCTTTCGCCGCACTTACAGGCTATGAAGAAAAAATCAGGGAAGTAATTTTTTCCAGGACCCCCTTGCGGAAGCAGGACGGTGCAGAAGGTACACCAGCGGAAGAAAAGCAGGAAGAGAAAAAAGCCCAAAAATCAGTCCCGTAAAAAAAATTCTGCCATCACAAAAAAAATGTGTCCTTTATGAAAAAAAGCAAACCGACACAAAATCAAGGAAACAGCAGCTATTTTTACTTCAATTAATCAGTTGCTCCATAGATAAACAGCAAAAAAAAAACTATAATTGCATCATGTACACAAAAGGAACCATACTATCGCTCATATCGCACATACATGCAGAAACCCAGGAATACACAAACAGACTCCTTCAGACAGACATAAACCTCGTATCATCACACGGATACATATTGTATCTTCTTTCCTCCAATGGAGAAATGACCATGGGCGAAATTACAAAAAGAATAAACCGCAACAAATCCACAACCACAGCATTGGTAAAAAAACTCATTGAAGAAAATCTGGTGGAAGAAAAGCTCAACAAAAACGACTTCAGGCAAAAAATAATAGCCCTTACAGAAAAGGGAAAACTCTATAAAGAAAAAACAAACGAAATATCAGAAAAACTTCTTGCCGTTTGTTATGAAAACTATTCAGAACAGGAAAAAGAACAACTCTTAAATCTTCTGCTGAAAATGAACAAGAACATTGAGCAAACCTTGGAAACACAAAAACGGTCTTGAAAAACAAAACCGATTTGTGAGCCAAGTATAAATCAGCAAAAGAAAATCCTATTTGAGAGCTGCACTAATTCGCTCAAGAACCTTCTTTCTGTCCAAAGGTTTTACAATGTAATTTTTTGCACCACTCAAAAGAGACTTTTTTACAAGTTCCTCTTTTCCCAAGGCACTAACCATTACAACACGTGCATTCTTGTCAAATGCAATAATCTGCTCCAAAGCAGTTATTCCGTCCATACGAGGCATAGTGATATCCATTGTAACAAGATCAACGTTAGGACAGAGTTCTTTATATTTGTCAACTCCCTCTTTACCGTCCTGTGCTGTTGCTACAATTTCATATCCATCGCTTGTAAGAATCTGAGTAAGCTGTTTTGCAACAAACATTGAATCGTCTACAACAAGTACACGAAATTTTGTACCATCAACTCTTTCTCCCTCTGGTGGACGCTCATTAATTGATGGAAAATCTTCTCTTGTCTTCATTCTATGCTCCTTATATTATGCGCGCTCGCGAATTGCAACGTTTACTTCAATTTTACCATAGTCAGTGATAAGCGGTACAATAAGGGCTTCTACGTTCTCAGAACCACCGCCTAAAGCTGCTATTTCCATTTTTTCACCAGCAAACAAAGCTGGAGGCGTAAGATCGAATTTAAATCCCAAATCATGCAACTTAGTAACAGCCTGTGCAGTAATAAGATTTGCAAGCTCACTGATAGTAGCTTTTGCTAAATCATCGAACTTTGGCAATGTCTCTTCATTCATTTTGGAAGCAATATTTAATGCAGTCTCAAAAGTCATGTCAAAAAGAACACGTCCCTCTACATCACCTGCAAGACCTACAAGCGCTGCAACACCCATTACAGGCATTGCTGTTGATTTAAGATATAAATCACCTCTTTTAACATCGGCACCACCGAGTACTTCCTTTAGCACTCTATAGGAAGTTTCAACAAATGGATTAATATACTCTACTCTCATTTTCAATCCCCCTGAATTCTATAAAACATCATTATTATCGCAGCTTATTTTGAATATACAGAAACACTACCCTGCTGTTTTTTACTCCAGCCGGAAATCTGAATATTTTCATTATCACCTACAATTATAATACCATTTTCCTTTACTTTCTCATTCAACTCATCCAAAACTTTTCTTTGTGACGATTCAGGAAGGAAAGCCAGCAAATCTCTCGTAAAGGCTATATCAATCGGAGGAAGATTATCTGCATTCACACAATCATGGTATTCAAACATTATTGAATCCTTGATTTCCTTTGTAAACGTATAGTCACCACCAACAGTCTTTGTAGTATAAGGCTGATACCAGCTTACACTAGCCTCATCTGAAAGATTCATAATCGGAGCGTTAGAAACACTCAAAAGGTCAACATCATGTCCATAAACCCTTATCTTTGCATTCGGATACTTCTTCGCAAGAATACATGCAAGAGAATACGATTCATAACCTTTTCCACAGCCAGGATTCCATACAACAATATTTTTTGCACTGTTTTCTGGCAAAGCCTTAGACACTGCATCAGCATATTCCTCTGACCACCATGTCTGATTGCATGCAGAATAGAAAGGCTTCAAAAATGCATCTGCATCATTATCATTCTGAAGCTGAGTCTTACCTTTTCCCTTAGTTTTGGCCCATTCTTCATAACGTTTTTTTGTCCAATCCTCAGTGATATTGTTAACCTGAAATTTCTTCATCTCACCAAGAGATTTTATGAGAAACCGATAATCCTCTCCATTATCAGGAACACTCTCCGAAGCTTGTGGCGCCTGCTGTTTTTTTTCTGTCTGACTGTCAGATTTTTCACTTGCAGGAACTGCTTTTTCCTCGGTCTTTACATCATTTTGCGGTTTTGCTTCTGCAACCGGCTCCTTAACCTCATGCTTAACATCAGCTTGAGGATGAGGCTGCGGATGAGGAAGGCTTGGTTCTTCACCAGGTTTTGTTACACCAAAAATCCTATCCAAATCAAGAAGAATATAAAGATTCTGGGAAGCCTCAACAACACCGTAAATATACTTAATGTTGATGTCTCCGAACAACGGATGTGGAGGTTGTATGGAACTCTTCTGAATTCCAATAACCTTGTCAATCGCATCGACAACGATTCCAAAAGTCTGCTCTCCAACAGTTACAATCAGCATATTCTCAAGATAATTGTCATCCCTTTTAGGCGACTCACAATTAAAAAACAACCGCAAATCTATAATAGGAATAATGTCACCACGAAGATTGTAAACGCCTCGTACAAAAGGCAAAGCATTAGGCACATACGTAAAATGTCCGGCCTTTGCAATCTCCTTCACTTTCATGATGTCTATTCCATAATCCTTTCCTGAAAGAGAAAAGGTAACAATCTTGTAATCAATGACTGTCAGCTTTTTTTTCTCTTCAGCAAGCTGTGCCGCAGTTAAATCTTCAGTCCGTTCAGTGGAGCTTGCAAGCACACTAAGTCTTTCCTGTATCGTAGCCATCATTTACCCCCTGGATGAAGATTTCATGACTTCTGCTTCACGTAGCTGCTGGGCATCAAGTTCCTGCTTTACGCCAAGTTCAAGAAGCTGATTTACGTCAACAATCAGGGAAACAGATCCGTCTCCCAATACTGTAGCACCTGCAATTCCAGGAGAAGCTGTAAACTGATCCTGAAGTGGCTTTATGACAACATCTTCCTCACCAATAAGGGAATCAACCATAACGCCTATCTTCTTTTCAGCAGAACCAACAATTACGATGAAACACTGATCATCCTCTTCACAGTTTTTTATATTGAACAGCCTACCAAGTCTAAGAACAGAAATAACTTCATTTCTGACATTAAGAACCTCATAGTTATCAATGGTACTTATGGCTTCTCGTTTTACACGCTGGCTTTCAATAACATTTGCAATAGGAATAGAATAAACCTCTTTTCCAACACGAACAAGAAGTCCCTGAATAATGGCAAGAGTCAAAGGAAGCCTTATCGAAAATTTCGACCCCTTTCCATACTCACTGGTAACACTTATAGATCCCTTGAGCTTCTCGACCATTGTTTTCACAACATCAAGACCAACACCACGTCCAGAAACATTGCTTATCTTATCACTTGTTGAAAATCCCGGCAAGAAAATGAGATTATAAGCATCCTGATTGGTAAGAACCTTATTAGGACTTATAAGCCCCTTCTTTATCGCCTTGTCCCTAACCTTGTCAACTTCAATTCCGCCACCGTCATCGATAATATCAATGACAATCATGTTTCCTTCATTAGATGCCTTAAGTATAAGCGTACCGGTTTCATCTTTTCCTGCTGCTTTTCTGACATCAGGAGTCTCTATTCCATGATCGACAGAGTTTCTGACACAATGCATTATCGGATCAAGAAGATCATCAACAACCGTCTTGTCAAGCTCAGTTTCTTCACCTTCAATGACAAGATTTACCTTTCTGTTAAGATCACGACTCAAATCACGAACGACACGCGGGAATCTGTTGAAAATAGTTCCAATAGGAACCATTCGAATCTTCATGACACCTTCCTGAAGCTCACTTGAAATTCGACCAAGATTTTGAGTTGTAGAACGATATTTTGTAGAAGAAGTCTTGAAATCATTTTCAAATGAGTCAAACCAAGTTGCCATTGCTCCATATTCATCAATAAGCTTCTGCTTGACATCCTTTAGGGATTCTCCAGCATTCAAGTCCTCAAGATATTTAGGTATGGACTCCAAAAGTTTATGATGTTTTTCCTTAAACGACGTATTCAAAGCCTGAAGCCTTACCTGAAGATCAGCCATATGAAGCCCATTCTGGTTAAACGCAGCCTTTGTAATTACAGTCTCGGAAACAAGATTCATAAGATTGTCTACACGCTTTGAGTCAACACGAAGTATTGAACCTGATTGATTTACAGCATGTCCGGTACCCACAGGTTTCTTTGCAACTGCCTTAGCAGGTTCCTTTGCCTCAGGAGCTTTATTTTCAACCTTCTCAGATTCTGTCTTATTTTCCTGAGCTGGTTCCTGTGGCTTTTCAGAAGAAGTCGAAACAGGAGCGGCTGAAGGTGCAGAAGGTTGAGCGACTTCATTCGGAGCTTTTGCAAGCTGTGCATCAACCGCTATGGTAACATCATCAAGATAGGCAGCATCTTCAAGAGCATCCTGCTCAGCCTCAGTAGCAATATAATATATTACCTGAGGATGGAACTCGTCTTCATAGAGAACCTCAAAATCAGGAATGGTCTTAAGAACAGTACCATAATTTTTAAGAGATGCAAAAACCTGTATTCCACCGACACTATTCATCGGATTGGCTTCATCAAAAGTAACATTTACATGCCACAACTTATGGTCTTCAGGAGTAGCATTCTTCAATTCCTCATACTCATCATCTGAAAGTGGAGGTACAGGTGGCATTCCGTTATCAGGAGCAGCATCTGCTTTCTGCGGTTCTGCCTTTGGAGGTTCCTTCTTTGCAGAAATAAGTCCCTGCGGAAGCTTTGGTGCAGAACTTGATTTTTTGGAAGCTTTTTCTGGTATGTAAGACATTATCTTTTGTACCAATCCAGAAACATCTTCTTCATAAACAGATCCGGAACTGCGAGATTCAAGCATGGATTTGATTGTATCTATGGAAGTAAGGAGAATGTCAACAATAGCCTCAGAAACATCAACCAAACCACTACGAAGAGCATCCAGCAAATCTTCAACATCATGACAAAAAGTTGCCAATTCCGTCATCTCAACAGTAGCAGAACCACCTTTCAAAGTGTGAGCAGCCCTAAAAATTTCATCAATCGCATCATGATTGGAAGGATCATTCTCAATTACCAAAATATTGCTTTCAAGCGTTTCAACCTGCTGTTCAGCTTCAGCAAAAAAGTCTTTGAGAAGTTCTTCATTATTTGCATCAAGATAATCACTCATACTCTATATTTTAACCAGATATTTAAAGAAGTCAAGTTTTTACGTTTTTTTTTATAAAATTTTAAGTTCCATTTCAAGGATCCTTGCAGCAGGCATTTATAAACCCTAAAAAAAACAAAATGAAAAATATTTGAACAAAAAATTGCCGAATGAAAAGGATCATCAATCAGGAAACTTTTATCACCACACCGCAAAATCAAAAAGCATGCATCATGCCCTCTAAAAAAACATCCTGATAGTAATAGAAAGAAAAAAAAATCAGCCATCAGTAAAACAAGCTGTGACAAAAGAGGTCGATTTTTCTCAATTGCAAGGCAAAGAGGGCAACACGAAGCAAAAGAATAATGAAAATAAATTTCAACCTGAAATCAAACGCAAAACATTCATTCAGAATTTTAATGACTAAAATAAAACAGCATCGACAGGAAAATAATTTATATAGAAGGAATCTACGACTCTGTGAAAACCTTTCTGTAAATTCCAAACATAGTAGGTTTGTGGTAAAATAAATACAGGAGCCTACTATGGCAAAAGAAAAACACACACCACACAAAGTTGTAATGACAGAAGGCAAAAGAGAAATTGTTAGAAG
>JAZQMW010000015.1:0-15770 GCA_045627025.1 Treponema sp.
CTTTATGGTTCTATGCTTGCTAACTGGTTAATTGCTCCTTTTGGTACAAAACTCGCTACATTAAATGCACATGAAATGAATGCAAAGGATTCCCTCAAGATCCATTTCCTTTACGTTCATTTCCTGGGAGTTCTGACCGATGAGCTTTTGTGACATAGGTCCAAAGAGCCAGTTGGCAAGCATGGAACCGTACAATGTCGTAACAAGGGCAACGGCCATGTTAGGACCGAGGGAGCTTTTATCTTCCAAGTTGTTCAACATACCAATAAGTCCGATAACTGTACCAAGCATTCCGAAACCCGGACCATATCCAGCCCACTGGATGATGACGTTGATTTTATACATATGCCTTGCTTCGGCCTGAGCCATTTCATTTTCAAGGATTGTCCTGATGGCGCTTCCGTCATTTCCGTCGACCATAAGGCGAAGACCTTCCTTGAGAAATGCATCGTCAAGATCGTCAAGACCTTCTTCAAGCGCAAGAATACCTTCGCGTCGTGCTTTTTCAGACAGAGCAACCATGTTCTGCACAGTCTTTGCCTCTCCGTAATCAAACATCTTGAAACATCGTCCCATGATGCCGAAAACGCCAATTGCATCTTTCATTGGAACACAAAGCCACAAAGAAAGATAAGAACCACCAATTGTAACGGCAATAGATGGAATATCAATAATACCTAAAATAGAACCACCTGATGTAAAAACACCAAGGAATACAACGCCCAAACCACCAGCAATTCCGATAAAACTGGCTATATCCATTTAGTCCTCCCAAGAGACTCAAGAATCATTCTTCCTGACAGCCTATCTTTTTTCTATATAAGATTATCCTATTTATAATATCGTCAGAGTTTTCTTTAACTGTAACTATTTTTCCAGAAAGAAGCGTAATTGTTAAGTCGGGATTACACTCCATTGACTCAATCTGATGCGGATTTATCCAAAACGTTTTTCCATTCAACTTTGTAACTTCAATCATAGCTTACCATAATAAACTGTAATAATGTATTCATCAAGTATTTTTTTTCAAATTCGCATTTTTTCCGCATGAACAATAAAAACGCAATGAAAAACCACAAATATGGAAGATTTTTTCACAGTTTTATCATTTATATTTGTTTTTTTAAAGAAAATTTAGTATTCTTAATGTTATGGAAAATTTGATAAGAAAAAAAGCTTACGAAAAACTTGCAGAAAAAGTCATAAAATCGCTCAAAGAAAGGCATTTTGACGCAATGTATTTTTCAAACATAGATGAGGCCAGAAATCATGTGCTGTCTTCCATTCCAAAAGACAAAACAGTAGGTTTCGGAGGCTCGCTGACACTTTCAGAAACAGGCATTCTTGACGCACTAAAATCAGGCGGATACTGCATGATTGACAGGGAAAAGGCAAAAACACCGGAAGAAAGGAAAATGATTCAAAGAAAAGCACTTTCGTCGGATTACTTTCTCATGAGTGCCAACGCAATAAGTGAAGACGGCGTAATCGTAAACATGGACGGTAACGGAAACAGGGCCGCCGCCATGGTATACGGGCCTGACAGGGTCATTGTCATATGCGGCATGAACAAGGTTGCAAAAACCGTTGAGGATGCGGTAAGCCGGGTTCGAAACATTGCGTCACCCATAAACGCACAGCGATTCGACATTTCAACACCTTGCAAAAAAACGGCATCATGTGCAAACTGCAAGTGTGCTGACTCGATATGCGCAAACCTTGTCATCACCAGGCTTTCAAGGCCGGAAGGAAGAATCCAGGTAATTCTCATCGGAGAAGAACTTGGTTTTTAAAACCAGATTCCAGGATTTTTCAAGAACATTCTGCGCAAAGACAATCACGCAAAGCTAGTAATAAAGAATATTTCAACACTAATTTAACATATTATCAAGGTGAAAAAAAATGAACGGTGAAGAAAACAAGATACGAAGCACTACAGTCATTGCCGTAAGGCGAAATGGAAAAGTTGCCATGGCAGGCGACGGACAGGTTACGATGGGCAATACCGTCATGAAAGGAAATGCAAGAAAAGTAAGGCGCATATACGACGGCAAGGTTTTGACAGGATTTGCAGGCGCAACGGCAGATGCATTTACGCTTTTTGACAAGTTTGAAGAAAAGCTCAAGACTTTCAACGGAGACATTACAAGGGCAGCAGTGGAACTTGCAAAACTTTGGCGTACGGAAAGATCCATGAGCAAGCTTGAAGCACTCCTTCTTGTTGCAAATGCGGAAAAAATTCTGCTCATTTCTGGAAGCGGAGACGTAATAGAACCTGAAAACGACATACTCGCAATCGGCTCCGGCGGAAACTACGCTTATTCTGCAGCCATGGCATACATGGAATCAAGCAGCTATTCGGCAAAAGAAATTGCCGAGAAATCGCTCCGCATAGCAGGACAGATTTGCATCTATACAAACAGCAATGTTGTTGTTGAAGAACTTTAATTTAAGGTGATTTTATGGAAACTGAAATTACGGAACAGGCTAACATCAAAGGAATCCCGGACGGCCTTACACCAAGGGAAATCGTAAAAAGACTTGACAATTACATCATAGGACAGGCAAAGGCAAAGCGATTTGTTGCGGTTGCACTGAGGAACAGGCAGAGGCGCATAAAACTAAGTGAAGACATAAGGGATGAAGTTGCCCCGAAAAACATACTCATGATGGGGCCAACAGGCTGCGGAAAGACAGAAATTGCCCGAAGGCTTGCAAAACTTTGCGGCGCACCGTTTCTGAAAGTAGAGGCCACAAAATACACGGAAGTCGGCTATGTCGGACGTGACGTTGAAAGCATGGTACGAGACCTTATGGCTGTAGGATTCAACATGGTCAAGTCGGAAATGCAGGAAAAGCTCAAGGCAAAATGCGAGCCTATCGTTGAGGAAAAACTTCTAGACCTTCTCTTGCCAGGGAGTGCGTCAAAAAAAACTGACAGTAGGAAAAAAGACACGTCAAAAGGCATAAATGTCCTAGGGAACATCTTTGGACAGGGAAGTCCTATTTCAGGAAGCGTGATACAGATAGACCTTCCGGTAAAGAAAAATGCAGACGGTACAATGGAACCTTTCATTGAAGAAAACAGCGAAGAACATGAAGAAAAAATCGAAAGCACAATTTCTGAAGAAGAAAAAAACAGCATGGCAGCCACAAGGGAAAAATTCAGGCAGCTTTTAAGGGATGGAAAACTTGAGGAAAGGCAGGTTGAAGTTTCAGTTGCAAGAAAAGCGCCTATTGGACTTGGCATGATGGGCATATCAAATCCGGAAGAGCTTGAAGAAAGCATCAACGGCCTCCAGCAGCTCCTGAATGGAGGAAACAAATCCAAAAAGAAGACTGTAACGGTAAAGGAAGCCAGGGAAATTCTCATGGCCGAGACACTGGAAACGCAGACAGACACGGACAAGGTTTCTGACGAGGCAAAAAAAAGGGTTGAACAGAGCGGCATCATCTTCATTGACGAAATCGACAAGATTGCATCAAAAGGAGGAGAAGGAGACAGGCAGGCGGTAAGCCGAGAAGGAGTCCAGCGTGACATACTTCCAATTGTAGAAGGATGCGACGTAAACACAAAATGGGGTGTGGTAAACACGACTCACATACTGTTCATTGGAGCCGGTGCGTTCAGCCTTTCTGCGCCAAGTGACCTGATTCCGGAGCTTCAGGGTCGATTCCCGCTTCGAGTAGAACTTGAAGCCCTTACAAAAGATGATTTCAAAAGAATACTGACGGAACCAAAGAACGCCCTCATAAAACAATATGAAGCCCTTCTAAAAACAGAGGGACTAACCCTGAAATTTTCGGACGATGCCATAGACAGAATGAGCAGCATTGCGGAAGACGTAAACAACCATGCAGAAAATATCGGTGCGAGAAGACTGCACACAATCATGGAAACTGTACTTGAGGAACTCAGTTTTGACGCAGACATACATTCAGGAGAAACAGTAACAATCGACAGCAAGTATGTTGATGAAAAGCTCGGCAATGTAGTGCAAAACCAGAACCTTGAACGATACATCCTGTAGGAAATGAAAGCCGCTTTTTTTCGGGAAAGCGGTTTTTTTATCCCCAAAGCAGATTTTCAAATGCACCTTCATAAAACCGCCACATGATGCACGAAAGCAATTTTCAATCAGTCATCAGATGGCAATTCAAAAAAAAACATCCAAACATCAATTCCATGTCAATTTTTACCAATTGTTTTACGGCACAATTCGCAAGCATAAACAATCATGAGGTTTAAAATCCGAAGCTGAACTCGGCATTTTTAAGAGATTTCCGATAAAGATTCGCCACATTTCACGGCACTTTTGCATGAGTCCGACAGCAAATCAGAGCCAGATTGATTTTTTTTTCAATTTTTTTGCGTTTTTTGTGACGATTTGCTTTTTTTTTACAATAAATATATTTATGCAAAAGAAAACATTTATCATTACCCTATGCATCCTCATAATGCATTCGGCATTTTCAGAAGAATTGAAATCAATGGAATTCATTGCCCAGGACATATCGGACATCTTGATGGTCTTTGCGCAGGAAATGAACTGTTCCATACTGCCGGACAAAACTGTTTCAGGCAGAACCACATTCCATTTTTCAGACCTTACCGTTAAGGACGCATTTGACTTTTTCCTTGAACAGAATAGCCTCTTTTCAGAAAACAGGAACAACGTGACAACAGTATCAAGGATAAAATGCATCTACGACGACGAACTTGACAGTCTCGGCATAAAATCCGATGACATCCAGCTTGAAACCGTCATAAAGGCGATATCAAAAAAAATCGGAAAGACAATCCTTTACGACACCCTTCCTTCTGCAAAAATCACGCTTGACGTAAAGCAGGAAAGTCCTCAAAAAGCACTGGAAATCTGCATGAAAAAATTCAGCGAATACAGCCTTGAAGATGACGGCGGAGTATATTACATAAGGAAAAAATCAAGCTCAGACGCAAAACAAGAAACCAAAAACTGCATAACATTTTCAGGAGGACTTTTCAATGCGGACATAGGAAAAGCTTCTCTGGAATCAGTCATGACGGAACTGTTTTCAAAGGCAGGCAGGGAATACTCATTTTTCCTTGAAAAAAACACGGATCTTGAAAACATCCATTTTCACGACAAGGATTTTGACACAATGCTCTACCTTCTTTCAGAACAGGGCAACATCACATGCATGGAAAGAGACGGCATATTCTACTTTACAGACCTTCCCAAAAACCACAACATGTCAAAATTCTCACAGATGGAAACTGTAAGGTTACGGTATGTTACCGCCGCAGAACTGTCAGCTCTCATTCCCAAGAAAACCATCTCGCAATCAGTTGCCTTCGACAAAACAGCAAACACTGTCCTGTTATATGGCACAAGGGAAGAAAACGACAGGATAAAATCATTCATTGAAAAAGCAGATTCAAAACCTGAAAACGCAGGCTATAGGAAAATAGACCTTAAATTCATCCAGTGCAGGGATGCGGTGCCGTTGATTCCAAAAAACATTGCGCCGATTCCGCCGCAACAGATAGAAGGAACAAATTCCATACTGATAACAGGCTCGGAAGAATCGATGAACAACATCGAGGAATTCATAAAAAAAATCGACACGAAGAAAAAAGGTTACCCAGTCAGGCTCAAATATCTCAAGACGGAAGAATTCCTCAAAAACATTCCGCCCTCAATTTCAAGGGAAGAAATAGTCGACTCAGGATTTCCCAACATGATTTTCTATACGGGAAGCGAAGAAAACATGAACATGCTCATGGCCGAACTTGAGCTGATCGACAAGCCAAAGCCCCAGATAAAATATCAGCTTCTCGTAATCCAGTACACCAAAAACAATTCTTCGGCATTCAAGCCTTCAATAGGATTCGCGGAAACAGACGAAGACCCGGACTTTGTTTTCTCAGGAGACCTTTCAAACATCATGTCGCTTAATTTTGACGTCATATCCAATTTCGGCTACCAGTTTGCGGGACTCCTAAATGCGCAGATAGCAAACAACACCGCAAACATATTCACGGACACAACATTGACAGGCCTTTCGGGTCAGGAAATCAAATTCCAGAACACGGATACATACAGATACATGGAATACGATTACGACAAGACTTCGGGCAACACGACCACAAAAGCACGACTCAGCAAATCACATCAGGACTCATCGTCGGACTAAACGGCTGGATATCAGGAGACAGCATGATAACGATGAACGTGAACGCCACAATCTCAAAGCAAAACGGCGACGGAACAAGCCTTGGAGAAACGACAGGACTTACTGCCCTTCCCTCAACATCAGAACGCGTTGTATCGGCACAGGTACGCACGGAATCTGGGAAACCGGTAATAATAAGCGGCCTCATAAAGGATGACGAAAACAAGACGGAAAGCAGGATTCCAATACTGTCAAGAATACCCCTTTTGGGAAGATTTTTCAGGCAGACATCAAAATCCAGGGAAAAAACAGAAATCGCAATATACATCGTACCCCATCTCATAACGGGAACCGAAGACAGGGAAAACAGCATGAAAAAACATACGAAATCCTCAAGGCAAGAAAATGCAGGAGCGGAAACAGAAAATGAACGGCACGGAAAACCAGTATGATTCAAGCTTCATCCAGAACTCAAGGGCACTGATACTTAAAGAGGATGAAGAATCTGTGACAGTGGGAATCACGGCAGAAACTACAACCGATACGATAGGCACAATAAAATCATTTCACAGGAAAAAAGTCATTTTCAGGGAAATTCCTGAAAGCATGATGCAAAAATACCTGGAAGGAGAATCTGAACTTGAAACATCATGCAAAGACGACCATGACAATGATGAAGGGAAAATGGAAATCATGACAGACAGTGAAACAAACGTCAGCATCGTAAACACGATATTGCAGGAAGCCGTAGAAAGGAAAGCATCCGACATTCACATTGAGACCGGGGAATGCTGCACGAAAATAAGATTTCGCATGCACGGAGACCTGAAGACAATGCAAACACTGGAAAAAGCACGATTCGACGGAATAAGCACAAGAATAAAAATCATGGCAAACATGAACATCCTTGAAAAAAGAAAACCACAGGACGGACGGATTACGGCACCAATAGGAAACGACAAAGTGGACATGCGGGTGTCAGTCATTCCAACGACAACCGGAGAATCCATAGTACTTCGCATTCTCGGAAAATCTTCATCAGCAAAAAATCTTGAAGAGCTTGGAATTGCGCCGTTTGTGCTTGAAGACATCAGGAAGATGATAAGCATTCCCCATGGACTCATAATAGTCACGGGTCCTACAGGAAGCGGAAAAACAACAACACTGAACGCCATGCTCGAAGAACTTGCATCTGACGAAAAAAAAATAATATCCATAGAAGATCCGGTGGAATTCAGGATGGAAGGAATAAGCCAAATCCAGATCAACGATCAGATAGGATTGGGTTTTGGCATGATATTGAGAAACGTTTTGCGCCAGGATCCAAACATAATAATGGTTGGAGAAATAAGGGACAGGGAAACGGCGGAACTTTTGCGTCCGGGCAGCATTGACAGGGCATCTTGTTCTTTCCACATTGCATACGAATGATGCTCTCGGTGCAATATCAAGGCTTAGAAATCTTGGAATAGAACAATACATGATTGCATCAGTCCTGAAAGGTGCAGTTGCGCAAAGACTCGTAAAGGCAACGGGAAAAGGAGAAAAAGGCAGGATTCTGATAGCGGAAAGCTTTTCCATGACGCCAAGTCTTGAAGAAGACATATCTGATTGCAAAAGCATGGCCCAAATAGAGGCAAACCTTAGAAAAAAAGGGATGAGATTCCTGAAAGATGACGCAATGGACAAGATATCAAAAAATCTTACGACAAGGGAAGAAATACTGAAGGAAATATCATTGTGAGGAAACATGAACTACAGATGCATCGTATATGACAAAGAAAAGGACAAGACAAGAAAACTTTCAATTGAAAGCACATCAGAAGACGAATGCAGGGCACGTGCGGCAGAAAGAAACCTGATGCTTATAAGTGCCGCAAGAAAAAAGGCATGGACAAATATTTTCAGAAAAAAAGGCCGAAGAAATCCTTGATTTTACCAAAAGCATGCACATGCTTACATCATCTGGCCTGACGGTAAAGGATTCGCTTGAACTTTGCAGCATGATAGACGAAAACAAGACGGAAATTCCCGGAAAACTGCTTCAAAAAATAAACGGGGGACTTTCTTTTGGTAATGCGGCAAGACAGATGGAAGACACGTTCGGACCAATATATTCAGGAATAATATGCATGGGAGACAAAACCGGAAACATGGCAATCATTTTCGAAAAACTGGCACAGTACCTTGAGGCAAGAAAAAAAATAAGGAACAGCTTGATCCAGTCCATGATATATCCAGCATCGGTAATCATCGTGTCAATGGTGATGATGGCAATCATACGGATATACGCAATGCCCAGGCTTGAGTCCATATTTGATGCCTTTGGAGGAAAGGAAGGAGAAATCCTCAGGAACAACATGCATTCACTTACGCAGGCAATAACGTCATCCATCATTTTCATCCTGTCGTCATCATTATGCCTTGCGTTCCTGAAGATAGGAAGATGCCGCAATGAACGGATGAGGAAAACTGTCGATTCAGCGGCATTGAGGCTTCCATTCATTGGAAAATGCATCAGGTATCTGGAATCCATGAATTTCTCGTTTGCAATGGAAACGCTTACAGGAAGCGGACTTTCAGTAGAAGAATCACTACTCATGGCATCAAACGTAATGTCAAACACAGTCATGAAAGAAGCGGTACGTGAAATACATGATGAGATACAGTCAGGGAAAAGCATGTCGGAAAGTTTCAGGATGCATGACGTTTTTCCCAAAATATTCCACAGCTGGCTAAGCATCGGGGAAAGATGCGGAGAAAGCGAAACATCATTCCACCAGCTTGAAATTTTTTTCCAGTCAGAAACGGCAAAATTCACAAGCAGGACAATGAAGCTTGCAGAACCGCTTGTCTCGGTGCTGTTAGGCATGATCATAATGGCGGTGACATTCAAAATCGTAATCCCCATATTCAACATGTATGGTTCAATTGGTGCATGAAACCGCATTTTTCCGCAAAACAATAAATTTCTCTTAAATTGCCATCAAATTCATTACGAAATGAATTATTATACCGATATACTATGTAGAAAGTTGACAAACAGTTTTTTTGAATTAAGATTGATATTAGAACTGTATGTCCAACAAAACCATTGGAAAAGATAATGAATAAACATCTTAAAGAGCAGATCGATACAAAAAGTGGTGGCTACAAATTCATAAAAACATCTGATGCTCCCGTATCAGGTCTTTCAGATCCACAAAAGGTTGCATTGAACAGAAAGGCGAATTCTTTTTTAAATGAAGGGAAACTTGAAATGGCAGAAAGAATTTTCATTACGACAGGATATTCAGACGGACTTTCAAGAGTCGGTGACAGATATGCTGCGAAAAATGAATTTCTGGATGCATTGAAGTTCTATCTTTTGGCACACAATAAAAGGAAAAGTGAACCTTTGATAGAAAAAATATCACAGACTGTGTCTGCATTGTTAAAAGAATAATACAAAGTTTTTTTTGCGAGGATGAAATGAGCGAAGAATTAAAAAAGGAAGAAGGTGAATTGGGAATTCCTCAGACTTCAGTGTTTGAAATCCAGAAAAATGAACATTCTGACAATAGTGAGATAAGCGAGTTGTCAAAAAAGGGCTATCTTTATCTCAAGGAAAATCAAATAGATGATGCCATCAGCTCATTCAGTCAAATTCTAAAAATAGAAGAAAACAACAACTATGCCTTGGTCGGACTTGGAGATTGCGAAAGAAAACGCGAAAGCTTCAAGGATGCCATCAGCTACTATACAAAGTGCCTCTCTTTCCATCCCGGAAACAATTATGCGCTATTCGGTCTTGCAGACTGCTACAAGGCAATAAACCAGTATCACAAGGCAATTGAAATTTGGGAACAGTATCTTGTTCACGACGACAGAAACATAACGGTTCTCACAAGAGTTGCCGACGCATACAGGAAGATAAGGGATTTCAAGAGGTCAAAAAGCCTGTACCTCAAGGTTCTTGACATGGAAGAAAACAATGCATATGCCCTTATAGGTCTTGGACACCTGCATTATGATTTCAAGGAATACAAAGATGCCCTCTTCTACTGGACGCGCATGGTAGACATCAATTCTTCGCACGTAGACATCAGGGTACTGACATCAATCGGGAACTGCCATAGAAAGTTAAAGACTTTTGAAAAAGGGCTTCCTTATTTTGAAAAGGCTCTCGAGCTTGATCCAAGGAATTTCTATGCCCTTTTTGGAATCGCAGACTGCTATCGAGGCCTGAACCAGCAGTTCCGTTCCATAGAATACTGGAACAAGATTCTTGAAATTGACCCAAAGAACAAGGTGATTCTTACAAGAACCGGCGATGCATACAGAAACACAGGCGACTACAAGACTGCGACGGACTATTACAACAGGGCCATGGATATTGATTTCGATGTTTATGCGGCCTTGGGACTTGCACTCATATGCAAGGGTGAAGGAAAATACGAGGAAGCCATCAAGAGGCTCTTGAAGCTCATTGATGATGACAGAAAGAACTACAGGCTTTACATAGATCTTGCTGACTGCTACGTGAAGATGGGAAAAAAGCAGAGTGCTCTTGAAACATTGCAGAAATTCCAGAAACAGGGCATAAGAAGCCAGGCAATCATCGACTATATGGACCAGATACAGGCATCATGATGACTGAAAGCAAATTACCGCTTGCGGGGCTTTTCCCTGATGAAATAGCAGAAAAACTGCAGCTGAAACCTTCCTTCAGGGCAAAACAGATTTATGACTGGATAGCCAAGGGATGCTCAACCTTTGAGGAAATGACAAATGTTGACAAAAAGACCATCTCATTTCTAAATGAAAACGCTGTCATATACTCATCAAAGGTCACCCAGGTTTTAAAAGATCCTGACGGAACAATAAAGCTCCAGATAACACTTCATGATGACAATGCAATAGAAACAGTACTCTTGACCGACAAAGAAGGCCGAAAAACAGCATGCGTATCATGTCAGGTTGGATGTGCAATGAAATGCGCATTTTGCCAGACAGGACAGCTTGGGCTTGCAAGAAACCTTACGGCAGGCGAAATCGTGGAAGAATTCCTGTACATGGAAAAAGAAGCCGGAAAGCTTGACAACATTGTCTTTATGGGCATGGGAGAACCGATGCAGAATCTTTCGGAAATACGGAAAGCTGTTGCCGTGCTCACAGATGAAAAAGGAAGAGCCTTAAGTCCTAGAAGAATAACGCTAAGCACAAGCGGAATCATAAAAGGAATATACGATCTTGCAGACAACGGGCCAAAAATGCGTCTTGCAGTTTCCCTGACAACAGCAGATCCTGAGCTCAGGGAAAGACTCATGCCTGTTTCAAAAGGAAATCCTTTACCGGAACTTAAAAAAGCCATAAAATACTATGCAGAAAAAACGGGAAAGCGCGTAACACTCGAAGCAGCACTTCTTGCAGGTGAAAATACAAGCGATGAGAGCGCCGCAAGAATCATTGATTTTGCATCTGACCTTGATGTCTATATCAACCTGATTCCATGGAATCCCGTACCGACATTGCAATTCAAGACTCCATCCAAAAGTGAATGTGATGCTTTCGTTCGGAAGCTGGAAAAAGCGAACCTTAACATAAACTTAAGAAACAAAAAAGGTTCTAAAATAGGAGGCGCCTGCGGACAATTAGGCCGTTCTGTGTCAAAATAACCATCCGAAGTTTCAAAGAAAAAAGTTTTTGCTTGAATAAATTCATAACTGCTATTATAATTATTTAAGCTATTTATCTAGGAGTCTTGAATTTATGCAGAAGAAAATATATGTTACAGGTATGGATGATGCTGGAATAGCCTCAAAAATTGACGCAGCGGTAAAAGCTGTGGGAGGGGTAACGGCAGTTACATCCAGTCCTGAAAAATGTCAGGTTTGTGTTGACTTTGACGACGGAACAGCAGGAATTGAGGATGCCATAAATGCAGCAATCAGTTCGGCTGGCGTAACTGTTCTTGGCTGATAAGCTTATGAAAATAACAATTCTTGATGGTAATGCATTGAACCCGGGAGATCTTTCTTGGTCTCCTGTTGAAAAACTTGGAACATTGCAGGTATTTCCGCGAACATCACCCGAAGATGTAGTTTCCAGAATTGGGGACAGCGATGCCGTACTTCTGAATAAAGTATGCATTACGGAAGACATAATTGCCCAATGCAAAAACCTGAAATATATTGGTGTTCAGGCAACAGGCTACAACGTCATAGACATTGAAGCATGCAGGAAAAGGAACATTACGGTGACAAATGTGCCTTCATACAGCACAAATGGAGTCGCCCAGCTTGTATTTGCATTCATGACCGAATTTGCATCGGGAACAATGTTGCACTCAGACAGCGTAATGAATGGTGACTGGACAAGGGCAAAGGACTTCTGCTACTGGAAAAAAACACCTATAGAGCTTGACGGCAAAACGCTTGGAATATTCGGATACGGAAGCATTGGCAGCAGGGTTGCACAGATTGGAAAGGCATTCGGAATGAAAGTCATAGTCTGCACTAGAACTCCAAAAGCTGACATTGAAAATCCTGTCGACATATCTACGCTGTTCAATGAATCTGATTTTCTGACGCTTCATGCACCACTTACGGAAAAAACAAAGGAAGTCGTAAACAAATCAACGCTTTCTCTCATGAAAAAGACAGCATATCTCATAAATACGGCAAGAGGTCCCCTCATAAATGAAAATGACGTGCGCGATGCACTCGACAGGGAGTTGATAGCAGGCTATGCGGCAGATGTTGTATGCGAAGAACCAATGAACGCTTCAAATCCGCTGCTAGGAGCGAAAAACTGCATCATCACGCCTCACATAGCTTGGGCGGCAACAGAAACAAGACAGCGGCTTCTGAATATTGTTGCGGATAATTTAAAATGCTTTATTCTTGGCAAAAACAAAAATGTTGTCAGTTGACATATTAGGAGAAAGACTATGAAACCTTATTGCGGAAAAGTTCTATTCCTGGATCGATCGGACATCACGTCTGATGAGATAGTTCCCTCAAAATATCTTGAGGGGGAAGACAAACAGGCATTGCAACCGTATCTTTTTGAGGATTTGAAACTTGACGGATTCAATTCAAAAAGAGATTTGTCAAATGTAAAGGTTGTCATCACAAGGGAAAATTTCGGATGCGGACAGTGCAACGACAGAACAACATGGGCATTGGAAACAAACGGAATTTTATGCGTCATTGCCGTGAATTTTGCAAAACTTTTCAAGCAGAACATGTGCAAGAACAGCATGCTGGCCCTTGACATGAGCAAAAAGGACATTGATGAAATGTTCCATACATTTGCAGACAAGGATACGGAATGCAAAATTGAGCAAAAGGATGACGGAACATGGAAGGTAAAGCTTATCGCAGGTTCACTTTCTACAAGTTTCAAATTCAAGGTTGAAGGCGCAGAAAAAGCAGCACTTGAAAACCTCACAAAATAGACAGGCAATCGGCAGCCACAAATACGCTGAAAACACAGAAACCTGCCGGATTCGTCCGACAGGTTATTTTATAACAAAAAACACATTTTTATGACAAAATCATCTTTTATCATCTCTTTTTAATTTTTTTGACATCATTTTAAGATAAAAGTTACACAAACAAATTGACTTCACTATTTTATGGCATTATCATGCTTGATATCAATCAACTAAACCAAGATAAAATCTGATGAAATGGCACAGTTTTATCTGCCTCAAGTTTGAATTGCAAACTTGACCTTTTATGGGAGGAAACATGACTTACAGGCACAGATTCGGAACCCCAATTGAAACCGATGCAACAGTATTGAAAATTGATGAATCAAAAGAAAAAATAAGGCATTTGGAACGAACCGGAAATTCATTCACATATGAACTTGGAAAAAAGGATGTCGTTTATGGTCTTGGAGAAAACGTACGAGGCATAAACAAACGCGGCTATATTTACGTGAGCTTCTGCTCAGATGAATTCAACCATGACGAGGAAACAAGATCGCTTTATGGCGCACACAACTTCATAATAATCTCAGGAAGGGAAAAATTCGGCATATTCGTAGATTGTCCGTCAAAAGTAACATTTGACATAGGCTTTACAAATCTTGACGAATTGAAGATTACGGTGGAAAATGACAGTTTCGACCTCTATGTCATTGAAGAAAGGAATCTTGAAGAAATAGTGCGTGAATTCAGAAAGCTGACGGGCAAAAATTACATTCCTCCAAAATGGGCATTCGGTATCGGACAGTCACGATGGGGATATGCGGGAGAAGACGATGCTGAACAAGTTCGCGCGGGATACAGGAGCAACAACATCCCTATCGACTGCATTTATCTTGACATTGACTACATGGAGCATTTCAAGAATTTCACCGCAAACAGCGAAAAAATCAAAAACTTCATCAAATTCGTAAAGCGAATGAAAGATGACGACATTCATATAGTTCCAATCATTGATGCTGGAGTTAAGGTTGAGGATGGATACGAGACATATGATGAAGGAAAGGCAAACGGATATTTCTGCAAGGATGAGGACGGAAAAGATTTCGTAGTAGGAGTATGGCCCGGAAAATGCTGCCTGCCTGACTTTCTCAACAGCAAGGTCA
Organism: Treponema sp.; assembly: GCA_045627025.1. Taxonomy (GTDB): domain Bacteria; phylum Spirochaetota; class Spirochaetia; order Treponematales; family Treponemataceae; genus Treponema_D. Next base: position 14,740 of record JAZQMW010000015.1, read on the forward strand.
GAAAATGGTTCGGAAGGAAATATAAAATTCTGACAGATGCAGGAATTGACGGATTTTGGAACGACATGAATGAACCCGCACTTTTCTGGTCTGAAAAAAACTACTGGAAAACAGTAGAAAGAATATCGGCAATGAAGGGAACCGACATAAACTCGCACGGAAATTTCACGCTGAAGGAACTCGGACAAAAGCTTCCAAACAACATGACCGACTACAAGAGCTTTTACCATGACGTGGACGGAAAAAAAATCAGGCATGACCTGGTGCACAACCTTTTTGGATTCAACATGACAAAAAGTCCCGCAGAATTCTTTGAGGAAGAATTTCCAGACACAAGGAAACTTCTTTTTTCAAGGGCATCCTGCATCGGAATGCACAGATATTCAGGGATATGGATGGGTGACAACAAATCAAGATGGCAGCACCTACTCATGAACATGAAAATGCTCACGTCACTCAGCATGTGCGGTTTCCTGTACACTGGAGCCGACATCGGCGGATTCGGATGCGACACTACGGAAGACCTGCTTCTAAGATGGTATGCGCTTGGAATCTTCAATCCGCTTTTAAGAAACCATACATCGCTATCAACAAGAGACCAGGAGCCTTACCGCTTCAAGAATTCCATAAAGGCATTCTCAAGCATTCTCCATCTCCGCTACATGCTTCTTCCATACATATACAGCGAATTCATGAAAGCATCCATAAACGATACAATGTATGCATTTCCGCTTGGATTCATGTTTCCTGATGACGAGGATGCCATAAGATGTGAAGACCAGATTTTTATCGGAAAAAACATCATGATTGCCCCGGTTTACGAACAAAATGCAACAGGAAGGCATGTTTACATTCCAGAAAGCATGAAACTGTTAAGGTTCCGCGACTGCAACATCATTGAGGAAAAAATCTACGAAAAGGGACACCACTACATATACGTGGAGCTTGATGAGGTATGCATATTCCTGAAAAAAGGATGCCTTCTTCCTCTTGCAAAAAAAGTTGACAGGATGCGCGACATAGATTATGAA
>JAZQMW010000016.1:0-2466 GCA_045627025.1 Treponema sp.
ACGGGTGATGCTGCGTTAGCGGGAAAGTAGACATGAGGCGAAGACTTGGAGCGTCATGGCCGGCTTTTTTTTATTTTAAACCTAAAGCCCTGCTTTCAATTTCAGCTGGCTTTATATTTCCCCGGCTTGCACGTTTGGTGACCCCGTTTGGGGCAGGATGCTTTGCCGCCCCCACGCGACAGTTAGCATTCCAATCCACGGTTGCCTTTTATGCATCAGTATGGAAACCGACATTCAGTTCGTGCCCCCTTGCGACGGTCTGCATTACAATCCACGGTTCCCTTTTCATTTCATCTGTTTGGATGCCAGCAAATCTGCAATCGAGACCCTTTCATTTGCAACTTTGCCTCAATGCGATTCCGTGCATATTTTCACGCAACTTTGCATCAAAAGCATACCGATGCATACTCTTCCAACAAATCTGCAATCGAATCCCATTTATTTGCAAATTTACCCCAAAAAACATGGTGATGTTTACTCTTACGACAAATTTGCACTTAACCCCACTTAATTGCAAAACTGTCCCAAATGCATGATTGTGTATAATTTGTCGCAAATTCGCAAACAAAAACCTTTCCAATCGCAAACTGCCCCAAAAGCATACCGATGCATACTCTTTCAGCAAATCCCATCTTAACTCACATACAATTGTTATTTCGCAAATTAATAAAGTAATTGTTGACGATGCATGCCTGCAGGATGTATATTTTAAGCTGGTTATAGGAGCTGGAATGAAAAAAATAATTGTCATAACAGGTGCGTCAAGTGGAATGGGTACATGGTTTGCCCGCATTCTTGCCGAAGAAAAGCCTGATGAGATGTGGGTGATTGCAAGACGCAAGGACAGGCTTTTGGAGCTTAAAAATGAGCTTTCATGTCCTGTTAAAATCCTGGATTTTGATTTAAGCGGAAAACAGGGTGCTGAAAAGCTTCAGTCATATTACATCGAAGAGAAAAAAAATAATGATTTTTGCATATCGGTTTTGGCAAACAATGCAGGTTTCGGCACATATGGAGAGTTTTCATCAACATCTGTTGGTCGTGAAATGGATATGGTTGAACTTAACTGCACGTCTCTTACAGGCATTACGGGTTTTTCCATTCCGTACATGGAGAAAGGTTCCAGGATAATAAATGTCGCAAGTCTTGCAGCTTATGCACCTCTTGGCAATTTCGCAGTTTATGGGGCGACAAAATCATATGTATTGAACTTTACAATTGCACTCAGGGCTGAACTTATGCATAAAGGCATTAAGGTTACGGCATTGTGTCCTGGTTCTGTCAGTACGGAATTTGCAAATGTTGCTTCTAATGGAGCAAGAAAAGAAGTTCTTCATGGAAAAAGTGCTGAAAAAACAGTTCGAGATGCCGTGAAAAAATCCAGAAAAGGAAGGGCCGTGTCTATGTGGGCGCTTAAATGGAAGTTCAACGCTTTTTTGTGCAATTTCTTCCCAATGACGCTTATTGCCGATGCAACATATAAATTTGCAAAAAGACCTTCAAATTCTTGAGATTTATTTTTGAATCAATTTGCCACAGATTTGAATATCGGGTCCAAAAGTACGAAAATGACTGTGAAGATGACGGCAGGCAGATAGTTTGCCGTCTTGATTTTTTTTAGGCCAAGCAAATTTATTCCAACCATGCATATCATGGCACCTCCGCATCCTGTAAGTTCCCTTATCATTTGATCCGTGCAGTAAGGTTCCAGAATCGCGCTTAAAATCGTGAGTGCGCCTTGGTATGCGAAAATCGTGAGTGCGCTGAATGCAGTTCCTATGCCCATTGCTGCCGTAAATGATATTGCCATGAATCCGTCAAGAATGCTTTTCGTAAAGATTATTGAATAGTCTTTTTCAATTCCTGCCTTTATTGAGCCAAGTATGGTCATTGCGCCAACGCAAAACAAAACGCTTGCATTCAGGAAAGCATATGCAAAGTTGTTTTTGCCGCCATCTTTTTGTCTTGGAACGATTTTTTCAATTGCTTTTCCAAATCTGAATATCTTGTCGTCAAGGTCAATGATTGTTCCGATGATTCCTCCGAGCAGAATTGCGAGAGTAAAATATATGATGTTCTGAAATTGGAATGCCATCTGCACACCGAGCACAAGAACTACGACACCTGCACCAGTTTGTATTGTGTCAGAAATTTTGTCAGAAAATCTTGATGAAAACAAAATCCCGAATACAGAACCTATGATTACAGCAATACAATTGACTAGAACAGCCAGCATTTTTACACCTCTAGATATCAAAGTTGCTTATGAAACCTGAATCTTCCGATGACATGGGAATTCCTTAAAATTATTTTTAAGGCTTTTGCAAGTTTTTATTTCAGAGTCTCCATAAATTGAAGTTTTAGGCATTTCCAAAATATTTTGATTTGTGCATTCTGCCATAAACAGACATTCAGGTACAAAAAAAAGACTGTCATCCTAGATAACAGTCTTATGCGGAGAACCTG